>OZ244151.1:600000-935000 GCA_965216195.1 Aridibacter sp.
CGAAGTGCCTCAGGATAACGTGATGAGATACATAACGGGTTCGGAACCCGAGTCACTTGACCCTGCTTTTGTTACGGGACAGCCCGAAGCGCGTATAATGGTTGCTCTTTATGATCGTTTGGTTGAGTATCACCCGAAAACAATGGAGCCGATTCCGGCGATGGCTACCCATTGGGAAACTGATGGATCATTGCTGAATTATACTTTTTATCTGCGTAAGAATGGGAAATTTTCAAACGGAGATCCGATCAAGGCTCAAGATTTTGTTTATTCGATAAGAAGGGCTTTGTCTCCCGAACTTGCATCACGATACGCATTTATTGGCTACGATATAAAGTACGCTGAAGCTTATAACGCCGCGAAGTCCTTTGTTAAGAAGGACGGAGAATTTTTGCTTGCGAAAGATTTTAGCGGCGACGGCGGAATAGCAACTTCGGATACGGGAAGCGAAGAAGGTGCTTCTTCGGATTCCAGCGATGGAGATTCGAGCGACTTTCAGAAATTTATCAATTCTTCAGAAAGGCTTACGATTTCGCCGCCGACGAGCGATAAAGCAAAAGAAGAGCTAGGAAAGATTACGAAAGACAATCCGAAACTCAAAGCTGCGTTGGAAGGCGCGGAATTTGTTCCCGTTAAAAGTGAAGATATTGGAATTGAGGCGGTTGATGATTACACCGTTAGAATAACCTTAAAACAAACAGCTCCGTATTTTGTTGGAATGCTGCCGCATCAATTTTTTGCGGTTTTGCATAAGCCTACGATCGAAGAGCACGGTAAAGATTGGATAAAGTCTGAGAATATCGTTACAAGCGGTCCGTTTAAGGTTGAATTCTGGAATCCGTACGATGAATTGGCCGTGGAAAAAGATCCTAATTATTGGGACTCGGAAAATGTAAAACTGGACGGAATTCGTTTTTATCCGATGGATGAGCAGACGACGATGATGAACATCTACAAGTCCGGTCGGGTCGATGCTCTTTACAATCATACGGTACCGGCCGCTTGGAATGAATACATCCGACAATTCAAAGACGAATATCTTTTGCATCCCGAGATCACGATTGAATATTACACTTTCAGCGTCAAAAAACCGCCGGTTGATAAAGTAGAGGTCAGAAGAGCCTTTGCTCTTGCAGTAGATCGGGAAGCATTAGAGAAGTATCGTAAGACCGTTAAAAGATCTGCCGATTTTACCCCGCCGGGAATTTTTCCAAAGTATGAAGAAGCTCGGAAAAAGGTTTACGCCGAGAAAATAAAAGAAGCGGGAATTTCCGCCGAGGAGTTTGAAAAACGTCTTTACAATCCCCAAAAAGCTTGTGAATACATGAAAGAAGCCGGGTACACGGTGAAAATGCGTGGTGAACAATGCGACGTTTCGGATTTTCCGGCGGACGATATTCAGCTCAGCTACAACACGGCGGAAAGCAACAAGCAGGTTGCAGAATTTGTCCAGCAGCAGTGGAAACAAAACTTAGGAATTACCGTTCAGCTAAAAAATATGGAGTGGAAAACTTATCTAAAATACCGCTCCGCCGTAGAGTACAACGGTATCGCTAGAGCCGGATGGGTGGGAGATTACATGGACCCTTTTACCTTTTTGAGCCAGTTTTACACGGAAAAAAACGACAGCTCGACAGGTTGGTGGGATCCGAAGTTTGACAGAATGATGGATGACGCAAATCAAACGCGTGATCTTCAGGAAAGGCTTGAAAAGCTTGCCGCTGCTGAATTTTATTTGCTGCAAGATCAGCCAATGATGCCGCTCTCGGTTGCGGGAACGAGTTGGATGAAAAAGCCTTATATGAAGGGAATGTACCCTAATCCGCAAACAATTCACCCGTGGAAATTTGTATATATTGAAAAAGACCGGACCAAGTGGGACAAAAATGTTGACAACATAATGAAAGAAAGCGATCCGCAAATCGAGGCGGAAATTGAAGCCTTGATGAAGACTCAAAAAGATTTTGAAGTCTCGAAGGATTCGGGAAGTGAAGAGAGTTCCGATTTGAAAGATATTGAATCAATACAAGCAGATGAAGAATAGATCAAATGTTTAAATTTATTGTTACCAGATTGTTGATAATGATCCCGATGGCTTTGCTTGTCGTAACGGTTACCTGGGCCTTGATTCGCATCGCTCCCGGAAACTTTTATTCGACGGAAAAGTCGCTTCCTCCAGCCATTGAGGCAAATATCAAAAAGAAATATGGTCTTGATCAACCTTGGTATGTGCAGTACTGGAAGATGATCTCTAATACGGCACTACTCGATTTCGGGGATTCGTTGAAATATGAGGGACAATCCGTTAATGAGATTATTTTGAGACATTTTCCCTATTCGGCCGTTATCGGAATTCTTGCCTATATTCTAGCTTTGATAATTGGTCTTACGGCGGGGATCACAGCCGCGCTCAAGCAAAATTCGTTTTTCGATTATCTTTCGATGGCGATCGCGATGCTTGGTATCTCGGTTCCTAATTTTGTGTTAGGTGCGATCCTAATCCTCGGGCTTTCGCTTTGGTTGTTTATTTTACCGCCAGCTCGCTGGGGCGGAATCGCGAACCTGGTGATGCCCGTTATCACACTCGCCGTGGCTTATGCAGCGTATATCGCGCGTCTGACGAGAGCAGGAATGCTTGAGGTGCTGCGTTCGGATTACATCAGAACGGCTCGTGCAAAAGGGCTGGATGAAAAAACCGTTTTACTCAAGCACGGACTTCGCGGCGGAATTATTCCGGTAGTTTCGTTTACCGGACCAGCATTGGCTTCGCTTTTAGCCGGAACGGTTGTCGTAGAAAAAATATTTGCGATTCCCGGCCTCGGAAATATATTTATTCAATCGGTTTTTAATCGCGACGAACCTTTGACACTCGGAATCGTTGCGTTTCTCTCGGTTTTAATAATGGTTTTCAACTTGCTGGTTGATATTTCTTACGGATTCCTCGATCCGCGAATCCGCTACGAGTAATTTTATGGCTGACACAAATGAAGTAGTAAGAGGTACATCTCTTTGGAAAGACGCTTGGAAACGTCTGCTTAAGAACAAATTAGCCGTTTTCGGTTTGGTTGTTGTTGGGCTTATGGCGGTGCTTGTTACCGTTGGACCATTTCTTTTGCAGCAAATTGCCGGGATAACTCCTGATGGAATGAATTCAGCCGGTTTAGGATTTAGATCGACTCCACCATCTTTTCGAAACTGGATGGGAACCGATGAAGCGGGAAGAGACATCTTCGCTCGTGTGCTTCAAGGCGGAAGAATTTCTCTGATGGTGGGAATTATTTCGACCGTTGTATCGCTTGTCGTGGGTGTTTCCTACGGCTCCATCGCAGGATATTTGGGCGGTAGAGTTGACAACATAATGATGCGGATCGTTGATATACTTTATGCGATTCCATTTATTCTTATCGTTATCGTTTTGATGTCGGCTTTTGGCGGCGACAACACACCGGCCTGGATCAAAGCACTCTCGGGTTTTTTTGGCGGTGGTGCAGGACTTGATCAGATTTTCCTTATGTTTTTCGCGTTGGGACTTGTTTCTTGGTTGACGATGGCTCGCGTTGTTCGAGGACAAATTCTTTCGCTTAAGAATCAGGAATTCGTTTTAGCAGCCCAGGCGACTGGTGTTTCAACACCAAAAATTATTTTCAAACACTTGGTTCCGAACGCTCTCGGACCCGTAATTGTTTACGCGACGTTAACTATCCCCTCGGTAATGCTGACCGAAGCATTCCTATCCTTCCTTGGTATTGGTGTCCAGGCTCCTTATGCGTCTTGGGGAAGCCTCTGTTCAGACGGGATCAAAAACATCGCGATTTTCCCGTGGCAGTTGATATTTCCCGGTGCGACGATGGCTTTGACACTATTTTCATTAAACTTTCTGGGTGATGGCGTTCGCGACGCACTCGATCCCCAGACACGGAAATTCTAGCACTATGAAAAAGCAACTTCTCTTCTTTCTGGTAATCCTATTACTGATCGGATCTTTATTTCTTCCCGCTTCCGCGCAAAAGAAATATAAGATCGCTAAAGCGGGCGTAGGCGTTGACGGGTTACGTGTCGGCAGATCGACGCGTGCCGATGTAATTCGAAAGTACGGTAGAAATTTTGTGACTAAAAAGCACGGAAGATACTCAGCTCAAATGATTTATTCGAGCGGGATGTCGTTTTATTACTGCCAGAGAGACAGGCAGCAGGAAATTTTCGACATAGAACTTAGAGCGCCCGCCAGAGTTAAAACGTCGAAAGGTATTGTGTTAAGCAAAAGCACCGTGCGTGAAGCGCGGAAAAAGTACGGCAAACCAAGGAGAGGTTTGCAGTTTCGGGGTATCGAGTTTTATTACGCCAAGTATCGAGGCAGAAATGTGATTTCGGTAATAGACATTGTCGAAAACAGAGGCATGCGGGACTGCGACAAATATAAATGAGCACACAAAACGGCACAATTTTATCGGTAAACGATCTTAAAACCTATTTCCAGACGGAAGACGGTGTGGTTAAAGCCGTCGATGGAATATCGTTTGAGTTAAAAAAGGGTGAAACGCTTGGGATCGTGGGCGAATCGGGTTCGGGCAAGTCTGTCACAAATCTTTCTGTCATGCGCTTGATTCCGGAGCCGCCTGGAAAGATCGTAAACGGCGATATTATTTTCGATGGTACGGACGTTCGCAAACTTTCGATTGAGGAGATGAGAGGTCTTCGAGGAAAGCGCATGGCGATGATCTTCCAGGATCCGATGACGTCGCTAAATCCGTTTTTGAAAATTTCGACACAGCTAATGGAAGTTACCCAACTTCATTTGGGACACGACAAAGAGCAGGCCTATAAACATGCCGTCGATATGCTTCGAACCGTTGGAATTCCTGCCCCGGAAAAACGCGTCGATGGTTATCCGCATGAGTTTTCGGGCGGTATGCGCCAGCGCGTGATGATTGCGATGGCCTTGAGTTGTGAACCAGAGTTGCTTATCGCCGATGAGCCTACGACGGCGCTCGATGTGACAATTCAGGCGCAGATCCTCGAGCTCATCAAGGAGTTAAAAGCCGATCTCGGGACGAGCGTGATTCTGATTACGCACGACCTCGGAGTTGTCGCCGGGATGACCGACAAAATAATCGTGATGTATGCCGGTAAGGTGTTTGAGAAAGCTCCGACCGCTGAGTTGTTTAAGAATCCTGCAAATCCTTACACGAAGGGGCTTTTGAAATCTGTTCCGGATCCGGCCCATGAAGAGGGAGAGGATCTTTATCAGATACCTGGATTGCCGCCTGATTTGGCTCATATGCCTTCAGGATGCCCATTTGCAGAGCGGTGCGAACGAGCTGAGGACGTATGCTCGAAGGAATTTCCGCCGTTTGTTCAGATAAATGAAAATCATCATTCGCTTTGCCATTTTGCGAAGGAAACTTACGCAGAGTCTAAAAAGGAGAATTAAACGTGTCAGAAACCAACGGAACTAATTTGATTTCTCTTGAGGATTTAAGGGTTTATTTTGACCTTGGCGGTGGCGGTTTGCTTGATCGGATTACGGGTGGAAGTAATGTTCGGCGGGTCGTAAAAGCTGTAGACGGTGTGACGTTTGATATTAAAAAAGGCGAAACTCTCGGGCTCGTTGGCGAATCTGGCTGCGGTAAATCTACACTCGGGAAAGCGCTTTTACGTTTAACTCCGATTACGGGCGGAAAGGCGTTTTATAATGGGAAAGACATCGCCCATCTGAGCGACAGCGAAATGCGCGAACAGCGTAAAAATCTTCAAATGATTTTCCAAGATCCTTACGCGTCGCTTAATCCGCGCATGACGGTTGGAAACATCATCGGCGAGCCGATTAGAACATTTAGTTTAGCGAATGGTGCGAGCGTAGAAAACAAGGTTAAGGAATTAATGGAAACGGTGGGCCTGAGCCGACGGTTTATAAAACGCTATCCGCATGAGTTTTCAGGAGGGCAGCGGCAAAGAATTGGGATCGCCCGTGCACTGGCCGTAGATCCGGAGTTTATCGTTGCTGACGAACCGATTTCCGCGTTGGATGTTTCGATTCAGGCTCAGATTATGAACCTTATGAACGAGCTCCAAGATGAAAAACATTTAACCTATCTTTTTATTTCGCATGATTTACGCGCCGTAAGGCATGTTTCTGATCGGGTGGCTGTAATGTACTTGGGAGAGATTGTTGAGCTCGCCGAAGGAAAGGAAATTTATGGAGAGCCGCTTCATCCATATTCGAAAGCGCTTATTTCAGCGGTTCCGGTTCCGGATCCGGAGATTGAAGCTAAACGTGAACGTGTGATTTTAACGGGCGATGTTCCTTCGCCGATTAATCCACCATCCGGCTGTCATTTTCATACGCGCTGTCCTTACGCGGTTGATGAATGTAAGACAACCGAACCGAAACTGGTTCAGATCAAGCCAAACCACTATTCGTCGTGTATTAGAATTAGTCCTGATAAGCCAAATATCGAGGATGTTTAGGGAGCGAAATCGGCGACCCCAGTTAAAGGAGCGTATTTTGCGCTCCTTTTTTGTTGGAGAATCGAAAGAACTAGCTTGGTTTAACAAAATAGAAAGCTGGGATTTTCAAGGTGCGAACAAGATAAAATCTGTGCCATAATTATCTGAAAAAACAGGCTTATTGCGAGTTTTAAATAACAACGAAAAATTAACTCAGATAGTGATTTTCCCGTTTAGGGAAGTTGAATTTTAGGAAAAACACACCTCGAATGACCGCAAAGAAAATTAAGGGACCCAAATCCTGGCAAAAGGTTCAGGATAGATTTGCAGACGATACATCGCTGGCCGTAGTTTTGGCTGATGGCGAGGGTCTTTCTAATGTTGCGGAATCAAACAACAATTCGATATGTAGGGTCTTGACGCGCTCGGATGAATTTAGGGGCGATTGTCAGAGATTTTGCGGAAGCGTTTTTCAGAATGTGACCGAAACTGGAAAGGCGGTTAAGTACAAATGTCATGCGGGTTTAGAGTGCGTGGCTGTGCCGCTTTTGCGCAAGAATAAACATAACTTTGTGGCAATCGTCGGTAGGGCGTTTACAAAAGCGAGCGATTATCGGGAAGCTACCGAACGCGCGGTTTCAGGGGATTGGTCGAGATTTCCCTCGACTAAATTTTTCGAAAATATTTTGATGTCAAGCTCTTCAGCGAACATAGAGAGATTGGGTGAAAGACTTGATTCGCTAAGCGAAGATGATGCCTACCTGCTGACCGAATACGACAAAAAGGAAACTTCACTTAGTCAGGATGAAAAGGAAACAGAGGAGGTCGAAGCGGCTGACGATCTTGCTATCGAAGAAGATCGCGCAGAACCTGATCATCGGGAGCCGGAAAAAGGGGTAAAGAATATACAGGATATTAGCGTAAAATCGGTCGTACCGGAAAAAGGATCGGAACTCAATCAAGGTTCGGAGATTCGGGTGGCGGAAATCGAAACACAGGAGCCTTCGAAAGTGATATCTGATAAGGGCGAGTTTAACGCCTGGCATCGATTTATCCGGTCAATCCACGAGATGGAATATGATGATGCTTGCCGATCTGTCCTCGCGTTTATGATGTCGCAGTACGGGATTTCGTCGGTGGCATGGCTTGAGAATATTGACAATTATCTTCGCAAGGTTCATGCCGTAGGGGATTTAGAAAAGCAGAAAATTCGGATCAGCCTGGCGAGTGATGACCAGCGGTTGCTAAACGTTTTCCGAAAACGCACTTCAATAAAACTCAAAGCAAAAAATGGTTCGGACGGAAAATCCAATCAGACGATTCGTTTATTTCCGGTTTCCGTCAGGAAGGGAATCCGAAGCGCACTGGCTTTGGGCGAGGGCCTAAAAAGCAAAAAGGCTCGTCGGCAGGTCGCGAGATTTTGTCAGGTTTTGTCGTGGGAACTCGAGATTCTGCGTCTCCGGAGTCAGATTTCTCGACAGTCAAAGCTGGATGAGGCGTATGAGAAATTTAATGAAAGTCTTGCTCAGGTAGATTCAAATGCCTTTTGGAAAAACGCCTTAAAAACCGTTGCGGATCTTGTGAAGGCCGGACGGGGTTCGTTGCTCGTTTACGATGAGAAGGAAGAGGAACTTGCTGTGCGGGCAGCAATCGGCAAAAGAGCGGCAATTTTTGACACTTCAGATCAAAAAATCGGTGAGCGAATTGCGAAAAAAGTTTGGCGAAATGGAAAACCGTTGGTAGTGGCAGATATTAAGAAAATAGGACTTCCGGCTGCTCCGCCCGAGTGGGAGTATGATAGCGGTTCGTTTATCAGCTATCCGCTATCGATCGGGGACAGACGAGTTGGAGTCTTAAACGTTACGGACAAAACAGACGGGGGTATTTTTAATATTTCGGATCTCGATTTATTAAAAGCGATTGTGCCGCAACTTTCCGTGGCGATTGATAGGGCATCGCTAAAAAGCAAAGCAGGAAAATTCGAACAGCTTTCCGTAACAGATCCTTTGACCGGCCTCTTGAATCGAAGGTATCTCGAAGAGCGTCTTACTGAGGAAATCAAACGCTCAGACCGCCATGGTTACCCGATGAGCTTTTTGATGATCGATGTGGATAATTTCAAAACCTACAACGACGCGTTTACCCATCCGGAAGGCGATAAGGCTCTTCAACTCGTCGGTCAGTGTTTGCGCGAATCGCTTCGTGAAGCGGATGTGGCTGCCCGCTATGGCGGTGAGGAGTTTTCGATTCTTCTTCCCCAGACAAACCTTGAAGAGGCTCGCATCATTGCCGAACGTATTCGCCGAAAGATCGCAACGACTACTTTTCCAAATAGGCAAGTCACTGTCAGCATTGGGATCACTGGTGCATCGTCAGGCAGGGATACGGCGGAAGGAATAATTAGCGCGGCAGACAAAGCACTTTTTGCAGCGAAGCGTAAGGGCAAAAACAACGTTCAGATCTATGAATATGTGAGGAAGAATCTAAACGTTGGTAATTAGAGTGATGTAAACATCCAAGGTGTTTTATGGGTAGTTTGGAAAAAACAGCGATATTATCCCCGGTGGATCGGGAGCGATATGTAGGGAAGTCTGAAGAGCTTGATCAGCTTCTGCGCCATGCTAAGGGACATTCCGAATCTCGCGGGCTTGCCGTTTTGGCAAAACCAGGCTCGGGGCTTTCCGAGCTCTTGATGCAGACCTACGACCAGTTGTTTTACGAACAGGGCGACGTAATTCCTTTCTATTTCAGATTCAAAAAGAGCGATAAAACAATCGAACAGTTTGCGGTCAGGTTTCTGCAATCGTTTTTGCAGCAGGTAATCGCGTTTAGGCGAAACGACCCTTCAGTGCTTGCTGCCGCGCCCGATATTTGTGAACTTTCCGAGCTGGCAGTTCCGTCCGATGGCGATTGGATTGAGAAACTCATTGAAACCTGCGAAGCAAGCAGCCGGCTAAACGATCAGGCATCGTTTGTGCGTCAGGCTTTGAGCGCTCCTTTAAGAGCGGCTCAAAACGGAGCTCAAGCTTTTGTTTTAATTGACGATCTGCAAAATGCTTCGTTTTTCGCGAAAGAGCAAAACCTGGTCGAGGAATTAAAGGAGACGTTTTCGCGTTCTTCCAAACCGTACGTCTTGGGAGGCAAGAGGCGGTTTGTTTTTGATGCGGCGCAGACAGGTGAAAAAACTTTAGATGACATTTACACGCTCGAATTGGGAGATTTGGAATTTACGGACAGTGGTTTATTTGCGGAAAATCTTTCATCGATTTACAAGCTAAATATCACCGATCAAACTCGCGATCTTATCGCGCAGCAATTTGATGGAAACCCTACTTTTATCAAGTTTCTTTTTCAAACCGCAAACGACTTGAAAATTGATTTGGACACATTTGGGCGGGTCGAGGAAACTTACGTTGAAGCGCTTTTTGGAGGGAAAATCAAGGGCTACTATGACTCAGTCTTTGACGAAATTGTGCGTGATGCGAGTTGCCAAAAGCGTTTGATTGCTTTGCTTTACGAAGCGTTTAGCCTCAGGCGGGAAAAAACTCCGGCTGAGGCGTGGCGAAGCCATCTAGGTTTACAAGCCAACGATTTTTATCAGGTTATCGAGCAACTCCATGCAAACGAAATTATCCGATTTTCCTCAAATCGGATCGAGGCGATGACCGAAAATGAAATTCTCAAGGATTATGTAGATTCCCGTTACTATCTCGAGATTCGCGAAGCATCGCGTTCCCTAGTGATTGCTGAAACACTTGCCGAGCTGCTTAAGCGCGCTCCAGTAAAAATGGCCATCTTTTACCGGCAGAGGTCTGCGATCGGGCTGCGTGAGTTGATGTCCGTTTTTGATTGTCAGGAAGTGCCGCGGAGCTTGATCGACTATGAAAGCTATCGTGATAGCCACAAGGGAAATGACCCTGAAAAGATTTCGGAGCAGATCGCGAGTGAAAAATCTGCGATTTCATTACCCCAGATAATCTACACGGCGCATACCGTTTCTCTTTATTCTCCGATCGAAAAACTGACGGAGGTAGAGCGGTCCGCAGTCGCTCTCGGTTTTGAGGGGGCGGATTATAAAGACGAAAAGGAAATTGTTTGGATTGCGGCTGAGATTGATTCCAAACTTGAAGCGAATGAAGAACTTACATCATTTTGGCTTGACCGTTTGGAAATGGTTGCGCTGATGTGTGATTTTTCGCGATTCCGCTTGTGGTTGGTTTCACCCGAAGGATTTTCGCAAGGTGCGCTTGAAATTCTGAAGAGTCGAAATGCGATGGGATCAAGTCGTGCCCAGATAAAGCTCTTAGCGAAATATCTCGATGCCGAAGACCTGGTTGAAGAAAAACTCGATTCAAATGAGTACGAAATGGTCTTACCGATGGGAGATGATACTGAGCTAATAGCCGCTTATGCCGTTGAGGAGATCGCGCGCCGACACTCATTTGATACGAAGGCAATTAATCAAATGAAAACCGCCCTTGTTGAAGCTTGTATCAATGCATCCGAGCATTCGCATAGTCCTGACCGCAAGATTTACCAAAAATTTAAAATTGAGGATGATAGAATTGTCATCACAATTTCAAATCGAGGTTTGCGTTTTAAAGGTAAGGAAACAAATGACATAGAGCCTGACGAAGGACGCCGCGGATGGGGCTTGAAACTCATGAAAACTCTTATGGACGACGTGAAATTCGAGCAGGTTGACGACGGAACCCGAATCTCGATGACAAAGAAACTCCAGCCGCAAGCTTAGCCGCGTTTCAATCCGTCGCCTTTTCCTCAGAATCCAAACTAATTTACAATCGGTTATTAATGACCGATCTTCCAGAAGAAATAGAATTGTATCGCGACAAGAAATGGCGACGAGCAGAGACGCTGAGGGTAACGAAGCCTAAGGAGGTTGAGGAGCTCGTTGAAGACCTTGGTTTCTGTTTTTCGCTTACTGATTCGCGCGTTTCGCTGCCTTCTGTTTATATTGCTGTCTGCGGCAGGCGTGATGTGCGGTCGCCGAAGAATGTGCAGAAAGATGAGGAAATGAGTCTTGCCTGGACTTTGAAAGATGATGTTCTCCGAAGAGGGAATGTTTATTACTCCAAACTTGTAAAAGGTAAGGCGATGTTTGTTGCAAAGCGCCTGATACCGTATTTCAATACAATTCACGGCGTTGGCAACACCCTCGAAGACATGACTCTCACACTCGACGGACAAAAGATTTTGGCCACGTTGCGTAAGGAATGGGAGTCTTCGACTGGTGATCTGAAGGAAGAAACCGGAATTACAGATCGAAAACGTTTGACAAAAGGTCTGGATGAACTCCAAAAAGCAATGAAGGTTGTACCCTATGAGGTAATATACAAACCGAAGTTTACATATTTGTGGACGCTTGCAGAAGCTCGGTTCCCTGACGAACTCTCAAAACGCGTTAGCCGCGAAGCCGCAATCAAAGAGCTCGCAAAAGTATTTCTTAAGATGTCTGGAATGACATCTAAAGGCAGCCTTGCGAGGACAATCGGTGTGCCGGCCAAACAAGCAGCTTACGCAAATAACGAGTTGGTAGAGGAAGGATTTGCTGAGCAAGTCGAAAAAGGAGTTTACAAATTGAAGAATGTTGAAATTTGATTCAGGTTTTCACCTACACTCTTATTCCGAACCTACACATCCCATGCGATTGTGTTTCTGCCCGATTTATTTGATAGAATTCAAAATCTTGTATGATGTTCCGGTTTTTGTTCTACATTTCCATTTTGTTCTTAGCGTTGTTTCCCGAAACGCTAGCTCAGCCTGTTTCGAGTGTTAGCCCCGTCGGTACAAAAAACACTATTCCGCCCGAAAAGGCGAACCCCGTAGTAGTTCCAAAATTTGAGACGGCGCCGACCATCGATGGCAAGCTCGATGAAGAAGTTTGGAAGAAAGCCGCCCAGTTCAAAGATTTTGTCCAGACCGAACCCGGTGACCGCATACCTCCTTCAAAAGAAACGATCGCATATATGGGGTACGACGAAAAGCACCTTTATATTGCGTTTATGTGTTTTGATGAGCCGGATAAGATTCGTGCCTCGGTTGCAAAAAGAGACCGCGTTGGCGGCGAGGACTACGTTGGAGTGTTTCTAGATACCTATAATGATCAGCGCCGAGCATACATTTTGCAATTTAATCCATTCGGTATACAGGGCGATGGTATTAAAACGGCTGGAGATTTTCGCTCGGATTTTAGCGTCGATATCATCATGGAATCAAAGGGCGTGATCTTAACAAACGGCTGGTCAGTTGAAGTTAAGATTCCGTTTAAATCTTTGCGATATGAGGCGGGTAAGGGGAAGTTTTGGGGTGTCGATTTTTGGCGAAGGATCGATCGCCTAAATCGAGAGATCGTTGGGTGGCAGCCGATTGTTCGCGGTGTTCCCGAGTTGCAGCAGCTGGGAAGAATAACGGGGCTCGACGAGATAAAAACCGAACGAACCCTTGAGATCACCCCGAGCATAACCCTTTCTGAAACTGGAGAACGTGTCGAGTCTCCGGTGCCACCAGGGTTTTCCCGTTTTGTTAATCACCCTGTGGATACTGATATTGGCGTCAGCATAAAGTATCAAATCACCCCAAATGTAACGCTCGACGCAGCAATAAACCCTGATTTCGCGGAAGTTGAGGCGGATGCGCCTGTCGTGCGTGCAAATCAGCGGTTTCCAATTTTCTTTCCCGAAAAACGTCCATTCTTTCTTGAGGGAATCGATATTTTTAGGTCGCGGCTTCAGGTTGTAAACACGAGGAACATTGCAAATCCGGACGTTGCGCTTAAGCTAACCGGGAAAATCGGGCGAAACACTTTTGGAGTTCTCGGCGCAGTAGACGATTTTCCGGAGTCAGATAGTTTTCCTGATGGTGTTAAAGCCTATGTAGGTGTTTTACGTCTGAAAAGAGATATTGGTGCAAACTCCAACATAGGGTTGTTTGCTACCCAATATCATCGGGGAGCTGATCGACACAACAGCTTGGTAGGCTTTGATGGGTCGTTTCAGCGAAACCAGCAAAATGTTTTCGATTTTCAGGTTGTTGGCACGTATTCTCGCAGATATTTTTACAACCCGGACATCAACGACAGCGAATATCGATCGGGTAGTGGCGTTGCCTATCGAGCGATGTGGGATTATACGGGGCGAAACCGAGGATGGTCGTTTGAGGTTTCCGGTCGTTCTAAGGACTACCGCGCGGATGTAGGATTCACTCGTCGAACGAATACTCACGGAGCCAGCTACCGCTTCAGGATTCAGACGGAACCAAAACCGGAAAACACTTTAATTGGTATTTTAACGCGTGGCAGCACGGGTTTTAGCGTTGATGAAAGCGGCCGGCTCCAAAATGCTCGCGCTAATGCACGCACAGTTTTTAACTTTCAAAACCAGCTCGAATTCAATATAAGCGCAGGTGTTACAAAAAGCTATCTCTATGAAGACGAGTTTGGAGCGAGGCGAAATACGAATCAGGCAGGCGCATTTTTTGGTGAGCCAAGTCGCTCAGCGTTCAGATATTCGGGCGAAGTTGGAGTAGAAAAACGTTTTAATAAAAGGTTTAGATTTGACGCGGAAATCGGGTTTACGGCGAACGCGTTTGATCTCGATTTTGGCGCGAGCGAGCGCTATCCAAGGGTTAGCCCGGCGTATCTTCAATATTTGATCGACGTTGAGACCAACCCGAATCTTGACGAGCCAGCCCTTGATCCCGGGAAAGGGTTTTTGCTTCGTTATGATCTGGGAATAAACCTACAGCCGACTGATCCATTTAATTTGCGGCTTGGTTATGAACGAGAAAAACTCACACGCGACGATACAAACCTGATTTCTTTCGATTCCAACATTTACTCTCTCCGCGCTACTTATCAATTTACGCGTTTTATCTTTGCGAGAACCCGAATTGACTACGAAACCGTTGAGGGAAGCGTAAACAGCCAACATCTTTTCGGTTGGAATCCGAGTCCCGGCACGGCGTTCTACGTAGGCTACAATGACAATTCTTTTTACCGGGGATTTAATTATTTTAACAATCAGTTTGACCGAGGCTTCCGTCAGGAGGGAAGGAGTTTCTTTATACGAATGTCGTATCTGTTTAGAAAGAGTTTTTAGAAAAAAGCTGCAAGTTGTTATCCAATTATCGTTCATACTTTAGAAGCTGACGCTTCGAGGAGGACGAAACAATGGAAAACAAAGGTTTGAAATCAGCACACATGGGAAGTGTTAACTCGATATTTGTTAGTTTGGAAGCTGGTGTTGTAATTGGTCTTGAAGAAGACTCAATCAGGGTTTGGGATACAGTCGAGGGAATTGAACTCCATGTTTACAATAAAAATGACGCCGATGATTCCTTTGTTCCAGGTTTGAGTTCGATCTACCGCAGCGTTTGATCCAGATTTTCACAAAAAAGGCAGCCGAGAAATTATTGGCTACCCTCCTTCAAGCATTTCCTAGCCGCTATTTTGCGGCTTTTTCTTTGTTCAGCAAAACTGGATCACCAAAACCCAATCCTTTCAAACGATCTTTCTGTGTCTTTGCATCTCCGACAACGAGCCAGATCATTTTATTCGTATTGAGATACTTCGTCGAGAGATTTCTGACGTCAGCAACGGTCGTCGCTTTCACGATCGATTCGCGTTGTTTCACGTAATCGTAATCCCAACCATATTTGCTGATGTTGTTGAGTAAGCCGAGTTTTGCGTTCGCCGTTTCAAAAGCTCTCGCATTACTTTTGATCAAAAATCCTTGTGTTGTGTCCAAGTCCTTTTTGCCAAACATTTTCGGATAATCATCCAAAATCTTCTTGATCAATTGAGCACCTTCGAGAGTTACATTCGATCTCAAACGGCTGAAGATGAAGAATGGTCCGGGGCTTTTTGTGCCTTGAAACGTAGAGAAAATGCCGTAGGTGTAGCCTTTTCCTTCGCGTAGCTGCTGCGTTAACTCTGAAGCAAATCCGCCGCCGCCGAGACGATAATTCATTATTGTTGCCGGATAGTAGTTGGGGTCGGTAACAGCTAACGCCGGATAGCCGAAATAAATCACAGATTGCTTCGCATTCGGAACGTCGTAAAAATAAACCTTTGATTTCTCAGGCATTTTTGGCGTTTCATATTTCGGAATCGAAACGCGCTTCTTTTTCCAACGTCTATTCAAACCCTTCAAAGACTTCTTAACGGTTTTTCGATTAATATCTCCAACAATTCCCAGACGCGAGACGCTCGGCGAAAAATTCTTTGTATAAAAAGCTTTCAGGTCGTCGAGCGTAATCGAATTTACAGATTCAATCGTTCCCAAAATATTTCGCGAACGTATATTTTTTTCTCCGTAAACCAATCTGTTAAATTCATTTTGAGCGATTGCGGTTGGGTTTGCAGATTGAGCACGGATTTGATTAACCGTTTGCCGTTTTATTCGTTCAAACTCCTTCACATCCCAACGTGGTTCAAGCAAAATCTCTTCAACCAGATCCAGAGTCGCGCCGTAATTTTTCGCCAACGTGTTTGCACGGATTGTGATTTCTTCCGTTCCCGCATTGACGTTAATCGAAGCTCCAAGCTGCTGAATCGCTTCTTCAAGTTCCTGCGGAGTTTTATTCTTTGTGCCTTGCGACATCAGCTCAGCAGTCAAATTCGCAACGCCGACCTTATTGATGTTGTCGAGAAGCTGACCACCCTCAATTGAAACAACAAAATCAACGAGCGGCACTTCAGAATTTTGTATACCGTAAACCCACATTCCGTTTTTGAGTTTTGTTTCCCAGACGGCTGGAACTTTAACATCAGGCGCTTCGCCGTAAGGTGGTTCTTTTCGGCGGTCAAATTTTGAAGGTGTGCGGACGTACTCCGCTTTCACGTTTGGATCAACCCTGTCGTCTTTTTGAGCGATGGTTTCTTCTTTAACCTCCGCTTTTTTAGATCCCTCGATTGCCAATTTTTTCTTTCCCTTGGGAACAAAACTCGTGACCACGTAATTTTTGTCCTTGATGTATTTCTTATAGACACGCATTACGTCTTCCGTTGTAACGCCAAGAATTGCCTTAATTTCCTTTTCGGCATAACCCGGATCGCCAGTGTAGATGTTATAGAGAGCCATTTGAGCACCCTTACCGAGAACGCTGGAAAGCCCGTTGTAAAACTGTGTTTCCTGCCCGGCTTTGATACGGTCAAGGTCTTTCTGCGCGATTCCTTCTTTTTCAAATTTTGCGAAAGCTTCGTCGATGGCTTTATTCACATCGTCTAAGTCTTTGCCGTTAAAAGCCCGGGTAATAAGATAAACCTGTCCCGCAAGTTCGCTTGTTCGATGAAACATCGTAGCGTTTGGAACCAGCTTTTTATCTTCGACTAAAACCTTATATAGAGGTGCCTTTTTGCCCTGTGAGAGATATTGTATAAGCACATCTAAAGCGTACTGATCCGCGTGATATTGCTCTACCGTTGGATAAGAACGAGTCAATTGCGGAAGCCGTGCAAAATTATCTTCGTGGTAAAGTTTTTTCGTTTCTTTGAGAACGCCAGGCTGCTTGACAAGGGAATTCACTTCTTCGCCACGTTTAATTTCGTCGAAATATTTATACACCCATTTTTTTGCTTGAACCGTATCGAAATCCCCGGCAACAGTAAGCGTCACATTATTCGGAACATACCAGCGACGGAAAAATTCCTTCACATCTTCCAGAGTTGCCGCCTGTAAGTCGTCCAAAGAACCGATAACCTGCCAACTGTAGGGATGACCCTTCGGGTAAAGATTTTTGTCGATCACATAAAAATTGTGACCATACGGCGCATTATCAACGCCTTGGCGTTTTTCGTTTTTTACTACCTGTTTTTCCTTCGCCAAAACGGGGTCTGTAACGGTGTTGATAAACCAGCCGAGCTTATCCGCTTCCGCCCAAAGCATTTTCTCAAGCGCATCTTTTGGAACGGTTTGCAGATAGTTTGTGCGATCTCGAGATGTCGAACCATTCGCCCCAGAACCGCCAATTCTCGCAGACATTTTATCCAACCCGCCTTTGCCAAGATTTTCTGATTCAAGAAAAAGCAGATGCTCAAACATATGTGCGAAACCCGTGCGACCCTCTTTTTCACGAGCCGAACCGACATGAGCCGTTAAATTAACCGCCACAACAGGATCAGAGCGATCGATGTGAAAAACGACCTCTAACCCGTTTTCCAATTTGAACTTTTCATATTCAACTTTGAAAGAAGGCTGTTGAGCCGTTGTGGAAATAACGAGACTAAATAAACAAGCAAATACGCCTATGTAAACTTTTAAGCCTTTCATAATTTATATTCCGCTGGAGAGATTCCTTTTTTACAGATGATTCTACTACGTTTTACGGTTTAAATAAGTTTCCCATGGCAAATCGCCTCAGACTTTTGGTGCGTTTTAGTGTTCCTTAGTTATTACGCAGTAAGGCGTCATACACACACACTTACTGCGTAAGGGGTTCCGCTTTTGTGATTTTTTTTAAAACCAGACTATCAGAGTACTAAGAAAGGGGGAAAACTTTCCTCAACCCCTGTTTTTGAGTTTCACGGGTTTTCTTAACTTTTGAACAAATCTATTGTTTAAAAAGTTCCTCAACCTTATTCTTCAATTCCTTACCGTCAATGGTTTTCGCTATCAATATTCCTTCCGAATTGATGAGAAAGCTATCCGGAATCCCGGTGACGGAATAATTAAATGGTGTGGGTGAGAAGAACCCCTCCAAATCTGAAACTCCAATCCATATTCTCCCGTCTTCTTCGATCGCTTTGATCCATTTGTCTTTATCCTCGTCAACTGAAACATCGTAAATTTCAAATCCTTTATCCTTATATTCTTTATAAAGATAGGAAAGAACTTCGACTTTATCCTTACTGCGGCACGGTCCGCACCAGCTTGACCAGAAATTAACTAAAGTGTATTTGTCTCCTCTTACCGATGAAAGCTTTATTTTTTTTCCATCCTTATCCGACGATTCTATATCGGCAACTTTGCCTCCGATAGTTACACTTTTAATAATTTTAATCTTTTCTTTTATTTTCGGAATGATTGGTAAATCAGGACGAGTTTTTTCAAAGTTGTTTACGATGTTTTCGAGTGCGGGTATATGTCTCCCGCCAATCCATTTGGGTGTGGTCGCATAGATTGCAACGGAATTTCCCATTTTGCTAATGATATATTCCATTACTTCGTCTCTATCCTTATTGCCGCTTTCCTTGATTTGGCGTAGCAGTTCTTCTTTTTTCTCCAGATTGTTTGGATTGGTTTCTTTTTCTAAGTCGGCGAGTTTTTTATAATACGGTTCTGACTTCTTAGCCATTTCTTGCACGTACTTTTTTAAGTCCTGCAGTAATTCGGTATCTTTTGAACCCTCAATTTTTACATTTGAAGAATCCTTGAGATCTCCGTTAATGCGTATTGTTTGTCCACTATCAATTGCCAGCAGAAATCTTTTTTCTTCATTTTCGCCAAACTTTAGAGAATAAATGTTCGGCTCCAGATCGGAAAAGTTTGCATTAAAATCCCCGTTTTTATCGATTGGAATTTCTCTGATCACACGCTCTTTTCCTCGGTTAATATCTTCAATTAGCATTAAAGCAGCCGAATCCGAACTGGCATTTTTAATCTGCCCTGAAATTGTAACGTTCGAAGTTTCCTGACGTAAACAGCCTCCAAGAACCGCTGCACCCAATAACAATACGATAATTTTTTTTGTAAGCATGATTTATTTACCTCTGTGCTCTTACTTTCAAGTCATGCGTCATTTCCCAGTCGTGACCTTTACTCGCAAAATTTTCTGCTGTAACGATCGTGATTTCTTCGGGGTAAACATATTTTCGGATGGCGGTATTTACATTGCCAATCGTCAAATTTTCTGATTTTTTGAGAAACTCTGTTAATTCTCACATTTGCCTTTACACTCGTTTCTTAAAATTTAAGTCTAACTGAAAGCTGGTGAGAGCGAGGTCCGCCAAGGTTAAACAACGGATTACCTCCTATTGAACTACCGGTTGCTCTCGATAAAATTCTGTTAAATCGTCCAAATGTAGGAGAGGGGATTCCTGAAGAGACTGTTATGTCTGAAGGGCTAGCAAAGTTTGTGTGATTTAGGATATTGAAAGACTCTATTCTCAATTGTAGGTTCATACTTTCTGTAAGTTCAAATTCTTTTTGCAGACCCATGTCGATTTGCCAGGCTCCAAGACCCCTCAGGGAATTTCTTTTATGGGTTCCGTGGGTGTTGCCGGCAGGCACTCTGATAAGATCAAATGCAGACGGATTTACTCTTCTTCCGCCGGGAAGCGAATCGTCAAATATCCAGAGCGGATCGCCGGTAAGATCTGGTCGGAAAATGGAGGTATTACCTCCCAGGGGATCAAACAATTCGAGTTTTACATTAAACGGCAAAGCGGATCGAGCAACAAAATAAGAATTCAGCGTCCATCCACCTAAAACAGCTTCCGCAAATCCATTTAACTTGGGCGTAGGTATCTCATAAGTAACTGCCCCTGTGAGATTATGCCGGACATCAAAATCCGACGGACCTATCGAGAGATTTGCCGTTTCAGCAGTTGGGGAAAAGGAGTGGAAATTAGTCGATTCATTGTCTTCCGATTTAGAAATCGTATAGTTTACAATCGCCGAAAACCTTTTTGACAATCTTCTTTGAAACTGCGTTTGTAATGAGTGATAATTCGCCTCGCCTTCACTTCCAACGATCAAAAATGCGGAAATAAGCGGATGAAATAATCTGGGGGGAGACGGGAAGGGTGACGGATCAACAATACGGGTACGGATTAGATTCCTGCCCAGCGACCCAACGTAGGCAATTGAAACTGCCTGATTATTGCCAAGCGATTGTTCCGCTGCGATATTCCATTGATACGTTCTCGGGGTGTCGTAACTTTCATCAACTCCTTGTACAAGAGAAAACAACGAACTTCTTGGATCAAAATTCGGCGCGGGAAATGAAAATGGCGGAAAAGGCAGAGTCGGAAAAAGCTGAAAACCAAATCCACCATACGGAAATGGTGAAGTGCTAAAGCCCGTTTGCCCAATATCATAAAATATCCCGAATCCACCCCTTACGATTAGTTCTTTCCCCGGTTTTTCATTTGCCCGGTAAGCAATTCCAATCCTCGGAGCAAAATTCTTTAAATCCGTATCATAATATTTCCGCAAAAATGCAATACCTACTGAAGATTGATCCGTTTGCGACAGATCGGGAATGCGATCAAAGGTAGCAAACACATCATCACCGGTTAACTTCGGAGAGGGATTAAAATCCCAGCGTAATCCAAATGTCACCGTCGTTTTCGGATTAACCTGCCATGTGTCCTGTCCATATATTGAAAATGTGTCAAAAAAGATTTTTACAGGTTGCTGAAATGAGAGTAAAGATGCTAGAGGGGTAAGAGCATTAACCTCGTCGAGACTCGTGAAAAAGATGTCATATGTCGCACTTTTGCTTCCGGTGGTAGGAGATAGGCGACGAAAGTCCCCGCCAAATTTAAGCTGATGGGCGCCGGCATTGTAGGTAATATTATCGACAAAATTTATCTGTCTTTGCAGGTTATTTGTACCTGGTCCAGACCATAGCCTAGGCTGATGTCCATTGGACAAAAATACTAGATAAGTAGCAACTGAAGTTTTACCCGCTCCCAAAACATTGCTAGGGAATCCACCGCCCCCGCCGAATCCGTCGTAAGTAAAGTTCTTATTTGCCTCAGACGCAGTCCAATTGAATCTGAAGTCGTTTACAAAATTTGAAACAAAAGCTTGTGTCGCACCAAATGTGATAAATTTGCCGTTTTTTTCCTCCGCCTGAAGATAACTCAATGAACGGGTTTCCAGTGACGAGGTTGACCAGCCGAAGCGACCGAAGAATACATATTTACTTTTATAACTATGATCAATTCGTACGCTGAAATTATCTGCGGCGTTTGGGTCTGAAAATCCAACATTATAGGGGGCGACATCAGGAAACATTGTAAGCGTCGGTCCTGTCGGCTGCGGAAAGGCATTTAAAATTGCTGCTGCGCCAGGGTTTGCCGCGTTTTGCCGCGCTTCAAGAGAGGGAACGAACTGCATTACAGCGGGCTTAGGTTGCCGAAATCTTTGCCCTTCATAAGACACGAAGAAATGAGTTCGGTCTTTTCCATTCGTAAAAACAGGCACCCCTTCTCCAAAATTCAAAAAAGGCAAAGGTCCGCCAAGCGTCCCGCCAAAGAGATTGTATCTGAGTGCCGGTTTTGGCAAGCCTAGTGAATTGCTGAAGAAATCATTTGCGTCCAGCGCATCATTTCTAAAATCTTCATAAAGCGATCCGTGAAAATCATTAGTGCCCGATTTGGTGGTGATAATGACCTGACCTCCCGGCGTACGTCCGAATTCCGGTGCAAATGTCGAAGTAAGCAATTGGAACTCTTGGATTGAATCAAGCGATGCCTGGTTTGTAAAACTTCCCTGAACATTCGTACCTGCAAAAGAGCCATTAACCGTATTAGGACCAACATTGTCGCGGGAAGCAATACCTGTATTTGCACTTACGCCATCGACGATCACATAGTTTGAAGTTGTCCGTTGTCCGTTTACGCTAAACCCGCCGGAAGTATCGGTTGTAGGCAGGCTGACCACACCAGGCGAAAGTTGCAATAGCGGGCGAATATCTCGTCCATTAAGCGGAACGTTTTCTTTTATTGATTCGTTAACTACCGTAGAGACCGCCCCGGAAATATCGACAAGTGCGGCATTTGCGTTTACTGTTACTTCAGCATCAACCGCACCAACTTTCATTTGAATTGTAAGTCCCTTCTCATCACCAACGTTTAAGACCACGTTTTGAAATTCAACAGGGGTAAAGCCTTCCTTTTGAATTCTAATATTATAGGTATCCGGTTTTAACGCAGGGAATACGTAATTTCCGGAGTTATTTGTAATGACTGTTCTTTTAAAACCCGTTTCAGGGTTTTCGATTGTTACTTCCGCTCCGGGAATAACCGCTCCGGCTTCGTCTGTCACTGTGCCGCTTAGGGTTGCAACTGAACCTTGTGCGTTAATCTCAACTAAGGCTCCGCCAAGCGTCATTACTGTGACTAAAACTATCGAGCACAGCAAATGAAACCGATATTTACCACCTATATTTTTAACACTCATAACTATTTCACACTCCCTTTGTTGCTAATTCTTCTCCTTAGGAATCTCTGCAAACTTTTTTGCTGCAATCTCTATGTTTTTGGCTAGTGAGATCGCTGAAGAAACAGACCGTCTGAAACTCGCGTTTTTAACCAAAGCCGTCTTGCTGCCCGACAACGTGAATGATTTTGTAACTGCTGAATTTATTGCAGCATGAAATTTGTTTAATTCCTGAATGGCGGAGATCATCTGTGATTCTGTCGCAATTTTTGCTCCCGTGTATGAGGTTTTGCCTCTGCCTACGACCGGCGATAGCTGATTTTGCAAAGAACCGACCTTTAAACGATAATTTCGCGACTGAGTCGCAATCATCGAGAACCATCTTTTCCGTGCAGTTGGATCCATTTTCTGCAAAGCCTGCGGACTGAAACGTCTTGAATTGTTTCTCAATGTCCATGCGTAGAGTTTTGCCTGATTCGAAGTTCGGATAACCTGATTCGAAAATCGTTTTACTTCGGCATCAACACGAGCGTCCGAGATACCCTTCTTCTTGAAAAACTGCCGCAGGTCGTTGCTGATCGGAGTGTTGTTTGAATCGGGCTGCAGATCGCCGATTGAAATCTTCGGCTTTTGGTTTCTTTTCCGGGCAGTCGCCACACGACGCTGAGCTTCTTCGTAAGTCTCAATCTTGATCGAAACCGCACGCGACCTTCTTACCGGTTTTAGCTTTGCCAAAATCTCATTTTTCCTCGCCGTGTCCGAAACAAGTCCCTCTACCCTCAAAGTTCTATTTGCTTGCCGCGTTACGGTAACTTCTTCACCCAATGTCGCATCGATTTCGCTTAAAAGAGTTACCACCTTAACTTCAAGCTCATTAGTAGCTTCTGAAATTTTTGTGATCTTTTTCGTGGGTTCTTTCGGTGCTTCGACACCCTCGGGCGTTTTCACTTCTTCATGTGTTTTTTCTTCTTCGACAGGAGCGGGGGAAGACATTTTTTCTGTCTTCAATGGCTCAATAAGCTTCGGCGTTAATTCGGGTTCAACCTCAAATGCTTCTTTAGGAACTTTATCTAATTTAGGTTGTTCAAACTTTGTCTCAAAAAACCTGAATTCGCGAAGTTCTTCACCGATTTTCTTAACTACGCGATACTCAATTGCCCTTAGGTCTTCGCGGTTTAATGTAAGACTTACTCGAACAATTTTATTCGCTTTATCTCCTTCATATTTAAGAAGATATTTTTCGGGAGTTTCTTCTACTGCGACATCGTCAATTACACCCGCGTTTTTTCTAAATTCGTTTGCAGATACGTCCAGATTCCACAACTCATCCGTATTCAGAACATCTGATTTTCTGTCTTCGACCGAAACCTCGGCAGGCTCATTCCCCGGACGATATAAAATTCTAGAGTCTCCGGTCTTTTGCCAATCGGCTAAAATCAACCTTTCCTTGTTGTCGTAAAAACGCCGTATTTTCAAGCCTTTTGCCGAACTTTGCCAAACATCCATTCGCTGGCGTTCAATTAGTTCGCCCGTTTCACCATTTCGCTGCTCGACATTGTAAACGCGGTGCACAGCGATTTCCGGATTGGCAACGAGTGCGGTTTCCGTTTTGATCGACTTATTAATCAGCTCCGCAGCGACTACTTTAGTTTGGGGGATTTGGATAAATATCAAAGCCGCTATCAAAATCGCTGAAACCAAAGCCATCGCGGTATAACCCCGGAGCCCCAGCCAATTGCCAAGTCTTATTTTTTCAAAGAAATCCCTTAACGATCCCTGTTTTTCGGTGAGCTCGTTGACGCTGAACAGAATGCCTTCGCTATCGGAAGAATGATCTTCGGAAACTTCGTCCATTAACTCCTTCGTTACTTCTTTCTTGGGTGCGTACGTCGGATCGTAATAGGAAACTTCGAGTTTTGCGCCGAGACTGTGGAAATTTACATCGAGTTCGAAAAACCTGTCATCGCTAAGTTTGATAACCTCCTTCTGCTCAAAAGACCCTTCAGGAGGTGGAAAGATATTCTTAAAGAAGAGTCTTACATTTTGCTCCGAAAAAACTTCTATGAATCGTATGTTTTCAACATCTTCGATGTGGAGCCTGATCTGATTCGCTCTAGAATTAACAGCTAAAACACCAAGTTCCAGTCCATTAACAGCAACTAACAACTCACTCGGCTCGTGTTTTCTAACTTTTTCAAGTCGTCTACGGAATTTATTGAGAGCTTTATTTGGATCTTTTTCAGGACCCCGATCTTCGCCATCTCCCGAACCGCCGTCTCCTCCCATCCCATCTCCGCCACTCGGAGTTTTCGGACCGTTTTTCGGACGCCTTCTATCAATTGCGTCGGTAGGAAATCTATCTCTTAATTTTGGAAGTCCTAAAGTCTCATTTACTTTGTCGAGACAGTTTGGGCAACTTACGATATGTGCAAGGGTTTTCGCCTTTATTTTTTTCGGATTGTTTTTGTCATACATTTTTCGAAGTTCTTTTGCGGAAAAACATTTCCCTTGACGGGTTCTGAAAATTTCTTCGCTTATGCTCTGTAAGAACTCCTCGATCGAACTGTATTTCTCTCGATCGATATCTTCTTTTGAAAATTCATTTGGGACATTGAGACTTGTTTCCTGTATAAAGTTCAATTTATGAGGCTTGTCTAGGTATAGCCTCACTTCACGGGTAACTGTGCTTAGCAAATAGTCAACTGCACTCTCTGAACTTCGCGTAATGAGTTGGATTTCGTTACGAAAATAGCCAAGGAAGTATCGTAGGAGCAGCGCACTCCCACCCTTCGAGGTTTCCTTTCGCTCGCATAGAAATCTGCAAATCGAACGTAATTCTTCACGAGCATGGAGTTGGTGTTCGATATTGATTGAACCTAATCCGATTTCTGCAGATTCGTATTCTTCCAGTGAAATTGTCTTGCTGAGATTGCGGGATTCGCGTCGGAGCTTTGAACGCATGAGGTTTCTGAGCATCGCGTAAATGTATCCCTTGAGGTTGTCTATTTCGTTGAAGTCCAGTTCGGTAAGAGCAAGCTGGATAAAAACGTCGTGAACTAAGTCTTCAGCTTTTTGCGGATCATTCTCCGTGATTTGCAAAGCCCAATTAAAGGTTTGACTATAGTAGTCAAGAAAAACCTCCTCGTAATCGGGAGCCTGATTGCGCTTCCAGAGCTTTAACATAGATATAACCTATTAATTATAAGACGTTTTAGGACATACCAACCTTAGTTTTGGTGCAAAAAGAAGGGAAAATGAGCAGGATAAACTAAAGCCACGCCATAAATGACGTGGCTAAAATTATTGAAATTAGTATTTCATCAATTCCGCCGCCGTTTCTTCTACATCATCGGCTTGCGGCAAGATGTAGTCTTCGACCTGCGGAGCGTAAGCAACGAATGTGTCTGTTGCACCGACTCTTCGAACTGGAGCATCTAAATATTCAAACAGTTCATTTGAAATTCTTGCTGCTATTTCCGCACCGTAGCCATAGGAAATTGCATCTTCGTGAGCTACGATTACACGGTTTGTTTTCTTGACGGTTTCGACAATTGCATCCCAATCGTAAGGTGAGAGCGAACGCAAATCTAAAATCTCGGTTGAAATTCCGTTTTTATCTAATTTTTTCGCCGCTTGGCGTGAGCGTTCGACCAATGCACCGTATGTGATTATCGAAACGTCAGTTCCTTCACGTGTAACGTTTGCTTTGCCGAAAGGAATCATAAATTCATCCGAAGGATATTCGGATTTGTTATAAACTTGGCGATATAAATGCTTGTGTTCGAGGAATAAAACTGGGTCATCGCAACGGATTGATGTTCTAAGCAACCCGTTTGCGTCGAGTGCGTTTGATGGATAAACAACTCGTAATCCCGGTAATTGTGTGAATAAAGAAACTCCACTTTGTGAGTGGTAGATTGCTCCGCCTTTCAAGTATCCTCCGACCGGAACACGCATAACGACTGGAGATTTCCAGTCACCGTCGCTTCTCCAGCGCATCAAAGCCAATTCGTTGCGGATCTGGTGAAACGCAGGGAAGATGTAATCGAAAAACTGAATTTCAACGACGGGTTTCAAGCCCCGGGTCGCCATTCCTATTGCGCGGCCAACGATGTTTGCCTCAGCGAGTGGAGAATTGAAAACTCTCGCCGAGCCGAATTCACGTTGTAAATTTGCAGTAACTTTGAAAACCCCGCCTTTTCCCTTTACCTGATCGAGATATTCTTCTTTTGAAACGTCAGCTACATCCTCACCGAAAACGACGATTCGCGGATCGCGTGCCATTTCCGTGTGCATACACTTGTTGATTAAATCAACCATTGTTCCGGGTTTTCCGGAAAGCTCAGCGCCGTCTTCCGTGTCGAATTCAGCAGAAGTTGGGTCAACCTCTTCCGAGTAAACGTTGCGATATGCAGTTTCGGGATCGGGCTGAGGGCTCGCCAGGGCTTCGTCGGTCACAGCGTTTATCTCAGCGTCGATTTCGTCCCTGAGTTTTTCCAACTCTTCCGATGAGATTACCCCTTCGGTCATCAAAAACTCACCGTATGTCTTTATCGGGTCTATTTCTGCATCTTTCTGACGTTCTTCATCGGGTCGGTAAAGTTTTTCGTCATCGGAAAGGGAATGCGAATAAGGGCGTATTACTTTGGCGTGAATAAACGCCGGACCCTTTCTTTTGCGGCAATATCTGACCGCTTTTTGAAACGTATCGTAGGATTCAAGCGGGTCTGTTCCGTCACACTTTTGGATAAACAGATCGGGAAAACCAAGTACAAGATCTGAAATGCTTCCGCCCGCCGTTCCCACTTCAACGGGTACCGAGATGGCGTAACCGTTGTCTTCAACCAAAAAGATTACCGGAAGCTTTAAGTTGCACGCTGTATTTAACGCTTCCCAAAATTCGCCCTCGGAAGTTGTACCGTCGCCAACCGACATATAGACAACTTCATCGCCCTTAAAGCCCGTGACGTGTTTTTGCAATTCTTCAACTTTCGTTGCTATATGACTTGCTTCAGCGGCGCCAACGGCTTGCAGAGCCTGGGTTCCGGTTGGGCTCGATTGAGTAGGGACGTTTAGTTCAACGCTTCCCCAGTGTGAAGGCATTTGCCGACCGTGAGAATTAGGATCTGCTTCCGCGCCAACAGCGGAAAGGAGCATTTCTTTCGGCGTCATTCCGAGTTCGAGCATCAGAGCACGATCCCGATAATACGGGTAAAACCAGTCGTAACCCGATTTCATGGCTAGCCCAGCGGCAGTTAAAATCGCTTCATGACCCGCTCCCGAGATTTGGAAAAAGACTTTGTTTTGACCTTTGAGCTGTATTTCCTTGTCATCGATTCGCCGCGAGGTGTACATCGTCCGGTAAATCCCGATAAGTGCTTTTTCGTTTAATCCGTGAAATTTATCTCTCTTTTTTCTTCCTTTTTTGTTGCTCGCTGAACCGTCAGCTTTGATACCTGCTGTTGACATAAAATGAGTTCCTAATAAATGTAAATATTAAAAAATATGCAAACTAATAAAATACCAAAGAAGCCGTATTTCGGCAATTTGCGAGGTTTTATCGATGTTTGGAGAGTGATCGTAGTTGTGTTTCGTAGGCAGCTTCAATCTCATCTTTCAATTTGGGATACTTCGTTGCCGAGCAAAGTTTATTAAGCGAGTTTAATGTGATGGAAGTTTGACTTCGTTCGTACCGGTCTAAGGCAATCGTCGGCAAAACGAAGAATTCCCACTGTTCAAGTTTCAGCGGATCGATTTCCTCCTGATTTTTACTAGCCAGCAAACAAAATACATAAACGTCCGCGTGACGCCCCGGTTCACCTCTTCTCATATTTTGTTCGGCGTCCCAAAACCTAGCTTTTTTTATTGAGAATGAAATTTTCGAATAGTCATTTTGATTCCAGCTTTGAATGAATGAAGCAGATTTTACTTCTATTTTTATTCCGTCATTTGAGGTGAGGTCGTAGGCGTCCCACTCATCGCGGAGATTTTCAGGGTCGAGTTCCGAAGCTGTCCCGACAATAAATTCGGCAAAACGCCCGCGGGTGGCGTTACTCAAAAGATCGGATACGCTCCAACGCCAAAAATCGAGTAGTGAATAGCTGAGGTCATTATTTTCGAAAGATAAATTTTCATCGCCGGTTTTTGGCGTTGCTTTAATTGGCGGAAGTTTCATAATTCTGTTTATATTTTTCTAAAACGGGTGTGTCATTTCGCTCGAGCAAGTCTAACGCAGATTGGATAACTGTGTGCTGAGTTTCCCTATCATTCGGTTTTCCAAGCGGATAGCCAAGCGGAAACGGGACAAACAGCGCACGCGGCGGTTTGATTACGGTAGTAATTTCCTTAAGAAGGGAAATTGAGGTTGTCGGAACCCCAAGTCGTTCGATCTCTGCTGCAATCAAGCCAACTGCTTGAACACAAAATGGTCAAACGGGTGCGAGGAATACCGCGTCAACCGAATCTTCTTTGAGCAATTTCGCTGCTTGCGGAGCGGTTTCCTTAATCAACGTTCGTGGGCTGATTATTGAACCCATAAAAGAGAAATGCCTTTGGTTTAACCCGCCAATCTTTCCTTGGGATTCGAGTTCGCGAAAACGATCGAGCGGGAAGGCGAGGTTCTTGTCAGCTTCTATACCATCATGACTGAACGAGTCACTGTCGTGATCTTCAATCAAAGTTTGTACTTCGATATCGTTAGGAATCTCACGAAACGTCGGATCGCCCAATTTTATTAGGTTGCTAAAACGCTCGTCGTCCGCTCGCATCAAACCGGCAGTCGTGATCAGCGCGATCCGGCTTTCTGAAAGAGGTTTTTTGTGAGGGGCAGTTGGGTTATCGGTGACAGCGTATCGATGAAACGGGTAATTTTGTGTGAATATCCTATGATGAAGTTTTAAGTCCGCGTAGGTTGCCAAGTACTTCCTCCAACTGTCTTAGGAGTAAATCCCAGGAGATGGTTCTTTTATTCCGTAAAACGACTCTAGCGCAGGATTATGATATCAGTCCAATCTAGCGGAACCTCAATTTGAACCCGTCCGCCCGTTTGGCTAAGTATTTTAACGGGTCCTCCATTCGCGCTCGTTGCCTGGGAATAGCGCTTCTCGGTACGAATATCCAATTTAAGAGATTTTAGGGGCGAATACAGATAATTTACCAAAACGACGGCGTCACCTTTTGGTCCCTGAAGAAAACTCGTATCGACAACCGCAGTATCACTCCTGATTATCGGCTCAAACGCTGCTTCGAGGAGAGGTTTTCTAATAATGCTGCGCGGTTCCGAACGCCATTTCTCTTCGAGAGTTGTCCGCTTGAAATTTGCAGATTGCCCATAGGCGAGCATAGGCATTATGCCTATCGCAATGATCTTTCCTTTACCGTAAGAGGTTGAGGCACCAGCGATCTTTCCGTCTTCGAACCACCCGAAGGGAGTCAGACCGGAATTGATGTCAAGTCGGCTGCCAAGTACAGGGAGCGTAAACTCACCGATCTCGGTTTTCATTTTGACATTGGCTAGTGGTCTTAAACGTTTCAATGAAGTACGTTCGTTATAAGTACTTTTTTGATGAGGAAGTGATGCTGATCCTCTCTCGCTCCACACTTTCTTTGCAAATGCCGGAAGGTAGTGGGAGTTAAACTCATCATGGGTTGCGGCTCCAGCCGATAGATAAAGAACGCCGCCGCTTTTTACCCATCTGTCTATCGCGGCTGATGCCTTTTTTGTTACATTCCAATCTGAAATGTATAGAACCTTGTATCTGGAAAGAATTCCGCTTTCCACGTCTTCTTCCCGAACAAAATTCGGCTGAATCTGCAGATGTCTTAAGCCGTGCCATAGGAGTCTTTTTTCGACAAAAGCAGCCTGACGGTCCGGGTTCCATATGTCGTGGCTCACGGAATATAGGATTGCCACCGGATCGCTTCTTGTTTTAGCCGGATATAAAACGTCTTCCGTTTTTGCTAAAAGACGGTTAAACTTCGCGATCCCATCGTATTCGCTTCGCAAATCAGACCAATAGTTTTCTGTGCCGGCAAAAGTCGGTCCAAATGACCAAAAGTAAAATGATTTTGCCCCTTGTCCGAGAGCAGAGAAAGCCTTCAAACGTAGGTATTTATCATCACTTGGAGTGATGAGTGCCTGGAGTTTGATTTCCTTGCTGCTAATTGCCGAACGGATTAGTGCGTTGATGTATCCAAAGCTTTGGCCACCGGTCCATGTGTATTGAGGGCCGTACATATGGTTTAAACCCATCCAGTCTTCTGATGAGATACGATTCACAGATTCTTGTTTCGCCACCTCAAATTTATCCAACATCGGAAAACTCATACCGATCTTGTTTGGACCCAAGGCATTACCCATAAACCCATGTGAAGGTAAAAGTGTGCTGGTTTCCGCTCCTGGAAATGAACTTCGTATGAGGTCAGAGGTCAGTCGGAGCTGTTTGGCGGACCACCATTGAGCGAATTTTGCACCGTAAAACAAACGTTTCCTTTCAGCTAGCGGTGCTTTCCTATCGAGTACCGCTTGCGTAAGTTCGCCTTTTGGGAAAACTGGTTTGGCTTTTGGCATATATGATTTTTTTGCAGTCGGGTTTAACGACAAGTAGTTTCCGAACCATTCATCTAACTTTTCCTGACGGGTTCTTCTAAAATTCAGCCCCTTTACCTCATCTGAAATCGCCCAATAGGCATGGTTGTCAAAATAACCATTTCCATAGCGCCTGATATTTCTGGCTATTGTTCTGTCGGAATACTTTTTCCAACGTTCTTTTGCAATCTGCGGGTCAGGCAGATATAGCCAGGTTTTTCCGGCTGTTCTAATTCCGTGAGACTGTAAAATTGGATAATCCACCCCGCCGATAACGTTAAATCCCAATGACTTTAGCGCTCCAACTTCCTTATTCACCAATTCCTTGTCGTAGCGAAACCAAAGGTTTGATATAACGTCAAACCGATCAAGTTTTATTGGTTTTCCGCCCGTTGCCTCGTGCGCCCATCTGGCATGCCGCGAAACCATCTGTTGGTCTGTCTCAAATTCGGCAGCGTTTCGAGCCAAAGGGTAAGGAGCCAAAAATATTATCGTGTTTGATTTGCTCGGACGCTTGAAAGAAATGGCCGGCCTTAAACTCTTGCTTTCCGATAGTTCGACCTCAAAGCCGAAATCTTCAATCTGTAACTTTCGGGTTTTAGGAACTGCTTTTATTTGAATTGAAGGATATTCCGCCATGCCGCCGCTTCGGGAGACTTTTCCGTGCCATTTCCACCCGCTGAGGTCGATCCACTCACTCCAAGTATCTTTCGCGAGGGTTATTCTTTTCAGTTTAAAACGCCATGGTGCACCGGCATGCCGGCTGCCGGTAATATCGATCCGAAAGTCGGTTTGCGGTTTGCATGTTACTTTAAGTCGCAGAAAGTAACTGCTTTGAAGTGGAAAAATTACTTGGGTTTTTGAAATCGTGAAAAGCGGTGAGGAGCCTATAAAGATCAAAGTCAGCAATGAATGGAAACATTTTTTCATAACAAAATCCTTCAAATTAAAACGGGCTTTCTGATTTCCTTTAGCATCAATAAATCGGTTTGAGCAGAACCCGCGAGATCAAAGACATGTTCTCCAATCGTTTCAAACCCTTGCTTCTTGTAAAACTCGATAGCCTTCGTGTTGTGCTCCCAAACGCTCAGCCATACGGAATCTGAGGACCGGCTTTTCGCCTCGGTAACGCACTTGTCGAGCAGCTTTACGCCAAGAGATTTTCCCCAATACTCCTTTTCAAGATAGATTCTACATATTTCGGTCGGATTATCAGCGCTGATTTCGGGCCGTGAATTTCCTATGCCGAGTTTTGCATAGCCAAACGGTTTTTGTGACTCGGCTGTGATCAAGAGATAGACTATCTTTTCGTCTGTGAGCTCTTCTGAAATTTGGACAAGATCAAACGCGGAATTCATATACTCGTGAATATATTTTTGCTCAAGTTTGTCACTCGTGTAATAGGTTTCCCAAAAGGTTTTCCTCGCTAATTGGGAAAGCGTTTCTACGTCTTCTATCGTGGCATATTTGATCGAAAACTCGGCCATTAGCTAAAAATTCTATTTTAGGGCCGGGGAAAAAGAAAGCTGAAACAATCTCAAAACAAGTTACGCTGCACGGGGATTTCTTCTTTCAAAGGTTTCTCCATAGAAACGATTTTCTCGAAACCAAGCCGCTCGAAATGTAGCTTAAAAATTTTTTTCGCAATTTCCCAGTGGGCGGTTTTTCCTTTGATGCGCTCCTGATAATCTTTGTGCTGAAGTTTTCCGCCGCGCTCGCGCCGTATGTGATTGAGAATTTTGTTCTTTTTTGAAGGGATTTTTTCTTCGAGTTTTTGAAGGAAATAATCTTCGATAGAATCGTTGTCAAAGTGTATAAACGACATAAACGCCCGTGTCGCCCCATTTTTTCGTGCTTTTTCAAGTAAGCCCGGAATTTCGGAATCGTTATAACCTAAAATTAGTGGCGCGACTGCTATTCCGGTAGTAATGCCCGCATCCGAAAGCTTTTTCATCGCCCTAAAACGCGCCTCGGGAACCGGTGCGTAAGGCTCAAGCGGGTTTGAGCTTTCGTTGGTCAGAAAAGGAATTGAAAAAAATACCGACGCGTCATTTCTCTTTAGAAGGTCGGTATCCCGGGTAACGAGAGGGGATTTTGTGATTACTGCTGCCCGAACTCCGAATTCAAGACAAACCCCAAGACATTTTTGCGTGAGTTTGTAGTTTGCTTCGAGAGGTAAATATGGATCGGTCGTAAACGAAAACTCGAGGTGAGGTATCTTGACCTTGATTTTTTGTAAGTCTTTTCTCAAGAGTTCCGGCGCGTTTGTCTTAGCGATTATTTTCGTTTCGAAATCGGTGCCCGCACCATAACCCAGGTATTCGTGATATCGGCGCGCAAAGCAGTAGGTGCAGCCATGAAGACAGCCCCGGTAACAGTTTACGATAAGACGATAACCAACATCGTTACTCGCGTAACACTTTGAAATAATTGACTTTGTTACCGTTTCTTCGAAGACCTCAAGCCTAGCCTCGGGAGGCTTGCCAACAAATTCGGCCGAGTATTTATCGTAAGGGTTCGGCGGGTTTTTAACGTGTCGCATACATAAAACAATAATTCATCTGCGCGTGTCGAGCAAGGGTGAGCTAAAAAGGGGAATTTTGCATATCGCTGGTTTTCTGTCAAAATGCATCCAAAAAGTAACACTTTTAGCACGGTATGAACGAAAAAACTTACGCTTCACAAGAGGTAATCTTCACAAAAGGGGATCCGAGCGAATTTGCCTATCTGATTAATTCGGGCGAGGTTGAGATTTTGGACAATTACCCGGAAACGCCCGTCAGGCTTGCGATTTTAGGACCTGGGGAAATTTTGGGCGAAATGGGTTTAGTTGACGAACGGCCACGGTCTTTGACGGCACGAGCACTTCAGGAAACTGAGGTAACTACGATCACCCGCGACCAGTTTATCGATCTGGTTTTGTACAAACCTGAAGAAGCTTTTAAATATTTGAGGATGTTTTTCGAGCGTTTGCGTGCGATGAATATGCGGCTCGCTCATAGTGCCGACGCTTCGGATACAAACAAGGCAATTGTAAAAAACTTAGCTGTTCGGATGTCTCCGGAGACTGGAGAGACCGCTCAAGTTATTGCAAATGAGGGGTTTACGCTGGAAAAGTTTCCATTTCGGGTTGGAAGGGAAACACATCATCGAAAGGATCCATTAGACGTCAATGACTTACTCCTGCCGGATCAATCGCCGTATAACGTCTCGCGCAACCATTTTGCGATCGAGAAAAACGACGACGGCGTTTTTGTCCACGATCGTGGAAGTTATTTAGGTACGATTGTAAATGGAAAAAGTATCGGTGGACATCACAAAGAGGCTTGGACCAGTCTGGAAGTTGGTCGAAACAAGGTCGTTGCGGGTACGGCGCATTCTCCGTACAGGTTTCTTGTGGATATAGAGGAGATATAGAGTAGCAAATCGCTTGAAGTTGCATATTGGAGGTGCTTTCACTGATCGTTCAAATAGCTAGTTCGGTTTGCTTATGACGGCGGAGCAAGAATGAGCAGAATCCCATTAGAGGTTAGACTTATCTCCTAAATTCGCATTTATCAAGTTCCTGAGGTCAACTAAAGATTCTTTTGAGGAGAAAATAGATTTTGGGTAAAAAAAGGCTGTTTTTGGAGAAGTAAATAAAAAAATATCTGATTCCGATTCAGTAGCCTTGATAAATGCGTTCCACTTCACCATCGTTGAGCCCAACTCGTTTGTATTCTCAACACCTTCAACAGAAAACTTAATACTTGTTTTCCCCCACAGAGAAGGTGACGATCGAATATGTTTCTTAAAACTAAGATTGACCAGAAATGGATAAAACCTATTTAACAAAAGGATTACGCCAGCCACTAAAAAAAGTACAATCAGATTGATAATTGCTATTGCAAAATAGTTCGTTTCATCATAGCTATTCGATAACGAGAAAATAAAGAGATTCAGGAATAGTAGAACGAAAACAGGCGATAAAACTACTAAATAGTGAATCAGCAATACTTGCTTTTCAAGGTATCTTTTCGCCCTCGTGTAATCTTCAGAAGTGTATTCATTTTCTACTAAAATTGTTTGACCCATAGCCGTATATGGGAAGACGAATCTTCCAATTTTAACAATCCACTCCCTTTTCCTAAATTTATTTTCCGCTGGTAATAAGTTTCGCTATTGTCTGAAGCTGCATATTTGATGTGCCTTCGTAGATAGCACCGATTTTCGAATCCCGCCAAAATTTTTCAACCGGATAGTCTTTTACGTAGCCGTAACCTCCATACAATTCAATAGCTTTCGACGAAACTTTTTCTGCTACTCTTGATGTATATAGCTTGGCGATGGCCGCTTCTTTTAAGAACGATTTTCCGGCGTCCTTTAACCTGGCGGCGTTGTAAGTCAGAAGTCGCGCCGCTTCAATCTCCACGGCCATTTCGGCAAGCTGAAACTGCACAGCCTGAAAAGCGTTGATTGATTTACCAAACTGCTCGCGTTCGGCGGTGTAATCGAGAGCAGCTTCATAGGCGCCCTGAGCGATACCGAGCATCTGTGCGGCAATTCCAATTCTGCCTTCGTTTAGCGTTTCTATTGAAACCTTGTAGCCTTTTCCGACTTCGCCGAGCACGTTTTCTTTTGGAACAATGCAATTGTCCATTATGAGCTCTGTGGTCGAACTCGCTCGGATGCCAAGCTTGTCTTCTTTTTCTCCAACCGAAAAACCTTCGAAATCTTTTTCAATAATAAAAGCCGTGATGCCTTTATAACCCGCCTCTGGATCGACGGTCGCGAAAACTATAAAGATCTCAGCTTCGTTGCCGTTTGTGATCCAGAGTTTTTGTCCGTTTAGTACGTAGTGACCGTCTTTTTCATCCGCACGTGTTTTAAGTGCGAACGCGTCAGATCCGCTTATCGCTTCGCTCAGAGCATACGCGCCAACTCTTGAGGTCGCCATCTGCGGCAAATATTTCTTCTTTTGCTCCTCGCTTCCCCAACGCAGAAAGGCGTTCGTCACCAGCGTATTGTGGACATCGACGAAGACACTCGTTGAAGCGTCAACCCTAGCCATTTCTTCAATTGCGAGAATTGCGTTAAAAATAGTCGAGCCGGCACCGCCATATTCCTCTGGTGTTTCAATTGCCATTAAACCAATTTCAAAACACTGTTTGATGAGCTCGGGATCTAGTTTGCCCGCTTTTTCCATTGCGTCAACACGTGGGCGAACTTCGCCTTCTGCAAACTCTCGAAATGTATTTCTAAAAAGTTCTTCTTCTTCTGAAATCTGCGTAAGAGCAGGTCTTAAATTTTCTTTTTCTAAAGCCGTTGCATCCATAATATTTCCTTTTGTTAAGATAATCCTTTTCAATAGTTTAATATATTATTTTAGTAAACAAACAAAGGCAAAGTGAGTGGATCTCAAAACTACAAACACGAATCTGGAGTCTAATCCTCAAATTTCGAAGCAAAAAAGATCGAGCCGCCTGAAAATAATCGGTGCGATTCTAACCGTTTTGGGCGTGTTGGTTTTTGCATATTTTGTCTATTCGGTCGGTGTCAATGAAATTTTGTCGGGGATTTACCGAATCGGGTTTGGAGGGTTCGCAGTAATTTTGTTGATCCATTTTGCGCGCTTGTCTGTCCGCGCAAAGGCTTGGCAGCTTTCGGTTTATCAGCCTTACAATCTCGATTTTAAGGACACGCTTCCTGCCGTAATTTTGGGCGAAGCATTGAGTAGTATGATGCCGCTGGGAATTTTGATGAGCGGTTCCGCAAAAGCCGTTGCGGTAAGAAAGAAAATACCGCTTGTCGCAGGGTTTTCATCGGTTGCGACGGAAAATCTCTTTTACTCACTTGTTACGGGTGTTTTTGTTTGTTTCGGGGCGGTCGCGTTTTTGCAAAGTTTTGAGTTGCCTGCCGCGTGGATTTACCTGCTCAATTTTATTATTGTCTTTACAATTTTAATCATAATCTTTGGCACAGTAATGGTTGTTCGCCAATGGAATTGGGCAAGCGGAATTTGTGACTGGCTTTACGGCAAAGGAATTCTGCGCGGCATTCTGGATAGCGGTCGTCTGCAAGTCCGCTTATTTGAAAATTTGATTTATGGATTTTACCGTAAAAACCCGGGTCGAATTCTTCCGATTTCGCTTATGGAGGGCGTGTTTCACGTGCTCGGCGTTTTGGAGGTTTGGTTTATACTCTCACGTATCTCAGAAATCTTGCCACAAGCTTCAACCGCGGTTTTTTTGGAGTCGATTAACCGTCTGGTAATAATTGTTTTTAAACTTGTACCGTTTGTGATCGGAGTTGATGAAGCGGGCGCCGAACTAGCGGTAGAAATGATGGGAGTTGCTGCCGGCACCGGTGTGACGCTCGCGATTATACGCAAAGGGCGAGTGCTGTTTTTTACGGCAATCGGAATGCTTTTGATTGTCAAACGAGGGCTTTCTTTCAGGGAACTAAAGGCAGCCATCAAACAAAGAGAAGCTGGTTAGAATAGTTTATGGCTGATGTAGATTTCGATGTTGTGATTATCGGTGGTGGACCTGCAGGTCTGTCCGCAGGGCTTTGGTGCGACGAGCTCGGGCTAAAAGCCGTACTTTTGGAGAGGAATTCCGAGCTGGGCGGACAGTTGAACTGGACGTTTAACAAGATAGAAAATTACCTTGGACGCGCGGCAGAAAACGGACAAGAACTCAGGGATGTCTTTTTAAGCCAGATTAAGGAAAGAGATCTTTCAATAAAGCTGGAAATGCGAGTTGAATCGATCGATTTTGATAAAAATGTCGTGTCATTAAGTGGCGGCGAAAACATAAGGTATGGAAACCTGATTCTCGCCACCGGCGTGCGACGTCGTAAGTTGAACGTTCCCGGAGAAGACGAATTCAGAGGGCGCGGCATATTGTTTTCCGGAAAAAGAGATAAGGATTTGGTAATAAACAAAACGGTTGTAGTAGTAGGTGGAGGAGACGCGGCTTTCGAAAATGCCCTGATCCTGGCCGAAACTGCTTCAAGAGTTGTTTTGATTCATCGGCGGAAGGAGTTCCGCGCTCGAGATGAGTTTATTGAAGAGGTCGCTGCAAACCCGAAAATTGAGGTTGTCACTGGAGCTATTGTGACTGGACTCGATGGTGATCAGTGCCTTGAAACCTTATCCGTTAAGAATCTCGCAACACGCGAAATTTCGATGATTAATACGGATTTTGTCCTTGCGAGAATTGGTGTTGAGCCAAATAGTGAACTGCTGTCTGGAAAGATCGAATTAGATTCGAGTGGTTATATAGCAATCAATGAGGCTTGTCAGACAAACTTACCAAATGTCTTTGCAATCGGGGATATTGCAAATCCAATTTCTCCTACGATCAATAGCGCCGCCGGAATGGGTGCAACAGCGGCAAAAGCAATTTTTTCTCGAATCAAATAGAAACCCGAATCTTTGAGGTTTTTATTGAGAAGTACGAATATTCGTATTTTCTTGTAAAATTCGTATTAAAACGTCCACAAAACATAGGCAATCACCTAAGCAGAAAACCCATATGTCATTGAGCCCCAGGGGGTTAACGGGATTCCCGAACTCTTGGCTTGAAGCGGTACGCAAACTGCGTCGTTTTCCATAAAAGTAAGCTTTCAAATTTTAGAATTCAAGCAATAGAAGGAGGAGCTATGAATTTTGGTTTTATTAAATCGAAGGTGTTTCTAACGTTGGTGACGATGATTTTATCGGTCATGATGCTTGGAAACGCTTTTGCGCAATCGGGAACGTCCACAATACGAGGTAACGTTAGCGATCAAACTGGTGCTGCCGTACCGGGCGCTACGGTAACGGTCAGAAATCCGGCAAACAATTTCTCGCGATCTACGACGACAAATGCCGATGGTAGTTTTAGTTTTCCGGGTTTACCGCCTGCAACCTATAACTTGACCGTTGAAGCCGGAAGTTTCAAGAAGGCGGTTGTAACTGGAGTACAAGCTCTGGTGGACAATACCGCTGTAAGAAACATTCCGCTTGAAGCCGGAGACGTTTCCGCTACGGTGGATGTGACCGCCAATACGATTGAGTCGGTTGTTAATACGCAGGACGCAAGTATCGGAAACAACTTCGTTCCGCAGCAGATTACGCAGTTACCTACAAACTTACGGCGCGTAAATGATCTATTAAGTTTGCAGCCTGGGGTTACTCGTGAAGGTTATGTTGCTGGAGGTAGAAGTGACCAGGCGAACATTACACTAGACGGTGTTGATATCAATGATCAGCAGACTGGTGGTAGATCTGTTCAGTTTTCGACGTCGCAAGGTTCCGTTCTCAGAGCAACAGCTGAGTCCGTTGAGGAGTTCAGAATCACCACGACGAATGCGAACGCAAACCAAGGTCGGTCATCGGGAGCTCAAATTTCACTCGTTACACGAAGTGGTACGAACGAGTGGCATGGCGCTGGATTTTACTTCTACCGACCGACGGAATTCTCTGCGAATAGTTTCTTTAACAACTTAGCTGGGGTTGAACGTCCTAGTCTTGCTCGAGACGTTATTGGAGGCCGGCTTGGTGGTCCGATTGTTAAAGACAGACTTTTCTTCTTCTATAACTATGAAGGTCAGCGTCAACAGCTCGGACAATCTGTTCAGACTACTGTTCCTTTGGCTCATTTGGGGCAAGGAGAGATTCATTTTGCGGGAACAGGACCCAGCTGTGTGAATGGTCAGTGTGTCGTTGGATTAAATGAACTAAATAACGTTATTTATCCAGATGCTGGAATAAATCCGGCTGCGGTTGCAGCGTTAGCCGATGCCGCGGCAAGGTATCCTGCGAACGTTCCGAGAGGGGGAGACACTATTAACACGGGTGAATTTCGATTTAATTCGAGCAGGAATATTTCGGAAAACACCCACATTGCAAGGTTGGATCTCAATATCTCGGAGAATCAACTATTGTTTGCAAGAGGTAACTACCAATGGGATAGCAGCACTTCGGCTTCGAGATTTCCGGACACGCCGCAAACGGCGTTTTGGAGTCATCCCACCGGATTGGTCATCGGACATAACTGGACGATCAGCAGCAACATGGTCAATAATTTCCGATATGGTTTAACGAGACAGTCGTTTAGTAATCAAGGAGACTCCGCTGAACCGTTTTTCAGTTTCAGATTCGTTTACCAGCCATTTAACTACTCCCGAACATTGAGTCGCGTAACTCCAACGCACAACTTTACGGACGACTTTACTTGGATCAAGGGAAACCACACCATGCAGTTTGGCGGTAATGTCAGAATAATCAGAAACAAACGATCTGACTTAGGAAATGCATTTGATTCTTATACGACTAATCCGTCATTTTATAATCTGTCGGGTGCTGTCGTAACTAACGCATTTGCTGATGCCGGTTACAACATTGATGGAGGTAGTGTTGCTTCGGTTCAAGCTGCAGCCACAGCGCTGCTTGGCAGACTTTCGCAGTATTCGGGTAATTTTACCTTTGACCTTGACGGAAGCGTTTTACCGGCCGGAACTCCCGCCGACAGGAATTTCGCGACCGAAGAATATGATGTTTATTTCCAAGATCAATGGCGACCGTGGAGAAACCTGACGATTACTGGGGGATTGAGGTACGGTCTCAGTATCCCCGTTTATGAAAAAAATGGTTTTCAGGTAGTTCCAGACCGACCGCTTGGAGAGATATTTGACGAAAGGGTAGCTTCAGCGGCAAACGGTATAGCCGCTAATCCGATCGTTAATTTCCAGTTAGGTGGTTCTGCCAACAATGCACCTGGATTTTATGAGTTAGATAAAAACAATTTCCAGCCACGTATTGCGGTAGCTTGGTCACCAAGTTTCGAGAGCGGGTTTTTGAATGGTCTTTTTGGCGACGAAGGGACTTCAACATTCCGAGGCGGGTTTTCGATTACTAATGACTACTTTGGACAGCAGTTGGCGGTAAGTTTTGATGGACTCTCGTCAATTGGATTTACGAGTGAAGTTAGAATTTCGGCCAACACATATGATGTTTCTGATGGAGGAAATGGGTGTACGACCGTTAGGCCAAACGGGCTTCCTGTTTGCGGGCCGCTGTTTACAGGTTTAAACCAGGACATTAGGTCGCTTCCGGGTATCCCGCCGCCAGTTCAGCTGTTTAGTACTCCAGCTGATGAAGCACAGCGAATTCAAACCTCGCTTGACGCGACGATCAAATCGCCGATTCACTACGTTTGGAATTTCTCGTACGGTAGAAGCTTGCCGAAGGGAATGTATCTAGAGGCTAGCTATATTGGGCGCGCTGCTAGAAACTTATTCGCAACGAGAGATGTTATGGCGCTTAATAATCTTGTTGACCCGGCTTCTGGTATGGATTGGTACACGGCCGCAGGGATGTTGGCTCAGTTGAGACTGGCCGATACACCGAACGCTAACGTGCCGGCGATTCCGTATTTCGAGAATCTGTTTGATACGGTTGGCTTGTTTGGAGCACCCGGTACTACTTCGACTCAAGGGATCTATAATCTAGTCTCAAGGGTTGATGGATTCGATATTCTCGACTGGACATTTGTTCAGCTCTTAATCGATGACCGCGGTAAGAATGGCGCCGGGAACCTATTCTTCCATCCGCAATACGCTGCGTTTTCGGCTTACGGAACCACGGCGTATTCAAACTACCATGGTGGAACATTGTCGTTTAGACAGAGGCTTGGCAGTACCTTGTCGTATGACTTCAACTACACATATTCGAAGTCGCATGATAATGCTTCCGGACTTCAAACTGGTGGGTCATATGGTTCGCAGTTCATTTTGAATCCATTGAGACCGGATGACAATTATGCGTTTTCAGACTTTGATACGCGTCATTCAATCAATGCGAACTTTATCTATAATCTTCCGTTTGGGACCGGTGCCATGTTTGACGGACAAGGTTTGACGTCGGATTTCTTTACCGGCGGATGGTCGATTGCGGGTGTTTTTAGGTACAACACCGGACTTCCAGTCTCCGCTCCATTTGATCAAGCTCAATGGGCGACTAACTGGAATGTTCAGTCAAACGGAACCCCCATAAGGCCAGTTGAGTTTGGAGTTGTTCGTAGCACGCAGAACGCTTTTGCAGATCCACAAGCAGCGTTTAATTCGTTCAGAAACGCTTTGCCTGGTGAAACCGGACCGAGAAATAATTTCCGCTTACCGGGTTTTCAAACGCTTGACCTTGGGATTACAAAATCAGTCAAATTCCCGTGGAATGAGAACCATGCACTCCAGCTGCGTATGGAGGTGTTCAACGTAGGAAACTGGCAGTCATTTGCGCTTGGCGGTGTTTCACGAGCGTCCTACGGTTTACCGCAGGATCCTGAGAATGGTACGGCTTCCTCTAGTTTTGGGAAGGTTTACAACGCTATTCAGGGAAGTCCGCGTGCGTTCCAATTTGGTGTTCGCTACGAATTCTAAGCTTGAGTTAAATAAACTCGTTTTGGCTAGGGCAGAAATGCTCTAGCCCTTTTTTTAGCCACATTTTGATTCATTCGTTTGTAAGTCGGTACGGAATAATGAATGAGCCCGTTTCGATAGTGTATTTCTGCAAAACGCCGAAAATCAAATTTTTCTAAAATCGCCTTAAATTAGATCCGAATCCCTTGCCTAGCAACTTGTGCATTTACGCCAAAGTAGAGTGTTTTATCAGTTTCGGCGATAAAATCTTTTTAAAACCCTATAAATGTGACTTTCAGAGCCCTTTGAGATCGGGAAATAGGAATGCAATGTGCCTAAAGCAATAGAGATTGCTTTAATCGCATTTTTTTTCAGACATAAGGAGGAGCTATGAATAATAGTATTTTGGGGCCCAAGGCGGGTTTCTTGTTCAGCGCACTTGTTTTTGGGGTTCTTTTAGCAGGGGCCGTCTTTGCGCAATCCGGTACATCGAGTATCAGTGGAATAATCACTGATCAAACAGGAGCAGCCGTTCCTGGCGCTTCCGTTACGATTAGTAACGCGGAAACCGGTTTTAAACGGACGACGACGTCAAGCAGCGACGGGGGTTACAGCTTTCCAGGCATCCCGCCTGCGACCTACGTGTTGGTGGTCGAGACAGGGAATTTTAAGAAGGCGGTAAAGAGAGATGTTAAGGCTCTTATAGATTCCAAGGCTACGGCAAACATTGTGATGGAACCCGGTGACGTTTCTGCGACAGTAGATGTAACATCCAACACCATCGAATCAGTGATAAACACTCAGGACGCGAGCATCGGAAACACGTTTGTGCCTGAGCAGATCACTCAACTTCCGACGAATCTTCGTCAGGTTAATAATCTCCTGACCCTTCAGCCGGGAGTTACGAGGGACGGATATGTCGCAGGTGGCAGGAGCGACCAGGCGAATATTACGCTTGACGGTATTGACATTAACGATCAGCAGACGGGCGGTCGCACGCAGCAGTTTCAGACCTCTCAGGGTTCGGTTCTCCGAGCTACTACTGAGTCGGTAGAGGAATTTAGGATAACCACGACGAACGCCAACGCAAGCCAGGGGCGGTCATCGGGTGCTCAGATTTCACTCGTTACCCGAAGTGGTACGAACGAATTTCACGGTGCAGGATTTTATTTTTATCGTCCAACTGCGTTCTCAGCAAATGATTTCTTTAACAATGCTGCGGGTCGCTACGTTGCGACCGATCAAGCTGTAATCGATGGAATCGCAAACGTTGGAGACGCGCGTGCGCCACGACCGAGTCTCGCGCGGGACGTCTTTGGTGGTCGAATTGGCGGTCCCATTTTGAAGAATAAGCTGTTTTTCTTTTATAACTACGAAGGGCAAAGACAGACCCTTGGAACACCGACAGTAAGAACAGTGCCGTTGCCACACCTTGGTCGGGGCGAACTCCGCTTTGCAGGAACCGGACCAAGTTGTTCAAACGGAAATTGCGCGATCGCTCTAGCCGAATTGAATACGATCTACAGTCAAGCGGGAATAAATCCTGCAGCGCTCGCGGTTCTCGCGGACGCGGCTGCTAGATATCCGGCCAACGATACTTCGGCGGGTGACGGAGTGAACACCGGAGGATTCAGGTTTAATGCTGACACGACGATCGAGCAGAATACCCACATTGCAAGATTTGACTACAATGTGACTGACTCAATGCAGATGTTTTTTAGAGCAAACTATCAACACGATCTTACGCTAGGCAGCACAAACACAACTGTAAATCAGCAGTTTCCCGATACGCCGGCGACCGCAACGTGGAGTCATCCGCTTGGCTATGTTCTGGGTCACGATTGGACGCTTAGCAACAATAAGATAAACAACTTCCGCTACGGCTTGACCCGGCAGGCTTTTAGCCGTCAGGGCGACAATGCTGGAAACGGAACGAGATTTCGCTTTGTTTACAGTCCGACACTGTTTCCATACGTACGGACGCTTACTCGCGTTACAGAGACCCATAATTTCACCGATGATTTCACGTGGATTAAGGGAAATCATACGTTGCAGTTTGGCGCGAACGTGAGCATTATTCGTAATAAACGAAGCAGTCTTGGGAGCGCCTTTGATACATCGGTGACAAACCCTTCCGGGTATGACCTTTCGGGTGGAGTTGTCGACAACGAGATCACAAACGCAGGCTATACAATTGCTGCCGGTCAAACGTCAATTGTACAGAATGCTGCGACGGCATTGATCGGAAGACTTTCACAGTACACCGGTAATTTTACCTTTGATCTTGATGGAAACGTTTTACCGGCTGGTACTGCGAGCGATCGAAACTTTGCAACGGAATCTTATGGGTTTTACGCCCAAGATTCGTGGCGGGTGCGGCGCAATTTGACGCTTACGCTAGGGTTGCGATATTCGCTTAGTACGCCTGTTTACGAACAAAACGGATTTCAGGTTGTACCGAACGTCGCGCTCGGAGATGTTCTCGAAAAGAGGATAGCGACTGCGAAATTCGGAGTTCCGACAAACGATCTGATCAATTTCGTGCGAGGCGGACCAGCAAACAACGGTCCCGGATTCTATCCGATGGATAAAAACAACTGGCAACCCAGAATCGCTGCTGCCTGGTCACCAAATTTTAAGAGCGGCATCCTTAATGCGCTGTTTGGTGATGAAGGAGATTCGACAATTCGCGGTGGTTTTTCAATCACCAACGATTATTTTGGTCAGCAACTCGCTGTGGCGTTTGATGGAATTTCTACAATCGGCTTTACGAGTGCAGACACGATTCCGGTTAATACCTATAACGTAACGGATCGACTTGCACCTAGATTTACGGGGTTTGACCAAGACATTCGAAGTCTGCCCGGCATTGATGCGCCAACTCAAATATTTGCGCAACCCGCCGATCAATCCCAACGAATTGAAACGTCTTTGGATCGAAACATAGTTTCGCCAACGCACTATTCATGGAATGTTTCATTTGGTCGATCGCTTCCGAAGGGGGCGTACGTTGAAGCGACTTATATCGGGCGTTCAGCAAGAAATCTTTTTGCGACGCGTGATGTAATGGCTTTGAACAACATTGTCGATCCGGCGTCCGGAATGGACTGGTACACGGCTGCTGAAATGATCAATCAATTGACGCTTGCCGGAACACCCGTCGCAAATGTTCCTGACATCCCGTACTTTGATAACTTGTTCCCGAATTTAGCAAGTTTCGCTCCGTTTGGAGTTGCGAGTTTGGCTGCGGATGTAAATCTGGGTCCTGGAACCACACCTACCCAGGCTGTCTACTTTATTAATCAGAATTTTGCAGGAAGCGACTGGACGTTTGTTCAATCGATTATCGACGACGCTGGAATTCGTCCGGATCTATTTTTCCACCCGCAATACGCGGCGTTTTCTTCCTACGGGACGAGTGCGAAATCGGATTACCACGGTGGTCAGATCAGCCTACGTCAGAGGCTCGGCGACATGCTTTCCTATGATTTGAACTACACATTTTCAAAATCTATGGACGACGCCTCGGGTCTTCAGACCGGCCTATCTTACGGTTCGCAGTTTCAGCTAAACCCGATCAGACCGGAAGATGCTTATTCCGTTTCTGATTTTGATACGAGACACATCGTCAACGCGAATTTCATTTTCAAACTTCCGTTTGGAAAAGGAAGAAACTTTTTCAGCGATATGAACGGAGTGCTAGATGCGTTTGTGGGCGGTTGGCAGCTAGCTGGCGTTTACCGGTTTAACACCGGGCAGCCCTTGAACCTGCCGTTTCAAGCGGGACGTTGGGCTACCAACTGGAACATTTCGTCGACGGCTGTCAGAACAGCTCCTGTTCGGACCGTAGCTGATAGGAGCACGCTGAACATATTTGCAGACCCACAAGCTGTGCTTAACTCATTTAGGGCACCGGGTCCGGGAGAAACGGGAGATCGAAATGCGATCCGCCTGCCGGGTTACCAAACTCTGGATTTGGGATTGAGCAAGTCGTTTACCATGCCTTGGAGCGAAAACCACAAGTTCCAGTTCCGCTGGGAGGTATTCAACGTGATGAATCAGCAGTTCCTTACGTCCACGGCGGCTGCGCAAACTCGCACAACGTGGGGTATAGGGTCCGATCCGGGTACCGCATCGGTTGCACGAGATTCAAATGGAAACATCCTGTTTGGTCGGATTTTCGATGTGACTCAAGGTAGTCCGCGCGCGATGCAGTTTGGCTTGCGGTACGAATTCTAGATCCTTTATTTTAGGTTAATTAGCGGCTAGGGCAGAAATGTCCTAGCCTTTTTTTATTTTCCGACGAAGGAACTGTTTCCACTGGTTTCTATTAGATGGCGTGTATCGTTAAGAGCGACAACCCGTACGTTTTTTCTACTACGGATTTCAAAACGGTTTATTCCGCAATTTGAAGTAAGAAGCCAAGGGGTTGATTTGGTCGACGGTGTGATTGCCCCCAAGAGATACAAGCTGAGAAAGCAAATGGTGCCGGTGTGCGAGAAAATGGCGATTCGCTCGCCTCGGTGGGTTCTAAGGATTTCTTCGAGCGCACCGGTCGCACGTTTTAACACCTGTCGGTAGCTTTCGCCTTTGGTGATCCTTTGTCCGACTTCGCGTTTTACCAAGGCATAATAATCGTGCGGGAATTTCTTCTTTGCTTCTTCAAACGTAAGTCCTTCGAGCACCCCTACGTCGCGCTCTCGAAAGGCATTTGTTTTCGAAACGGGGAGGTTTAGCTTTTCAGACAAGGCCTGCGCCGTTTCAACGGCTCTTGGAAGATCGCTCGAATAGATTATGGATACGCCTTCTTTCGCAAGTGCTTTTGCGGTAGCTTTCGATTGTTCGAATCCGAGATCGGAAAGGGAGGTCAGACTATGTCCGCCAAAACGTCCTTCAACGTTTTTTTCCGATTGTCCGTGGCGTATAAAGAGGAGTTTTGTGGCGGCCATAAATATCTGACAAATGAGGCAAACAAAAATAGGAGCGGTCTCCTCTAACTAGATCAATAATTGAACTTTTTATTCCGGATGTTCGTCCGCTTTGAGTTTTTCAGCCTGATAATGGGTTACAAGCGGCTCGATTATCTGATCCATATCTCCTTCCATAAAGAGATCGAGCTGATGAACGGTCAAGGAAATTCGATGATCAGTGACCCGATTTTCCTTAAAATTATATGTTCGAATCTTTTCGCTGCGATCACCCGATCCAACCATCGATTTTCGTTCCGAGGCCAACTCATCGTGTTGCTTCTTTTCCTCAATTTCCTGAAGCCTCGCCCGCAAGACCTTCATTGCTTTTTCGCGGTTTTTAATCTGCGATTTTTCGTCTTGCATCGAAACGACTAGCCCGGTCGGTTCGTGGGTGATTCTTACGGCAGAATACGTTGTGTTTACTGATTGTCCGCCGGGTCCCGAAGAGCAAAAAGTATCAACCCGCAGATCATTTTGATCGATTTCGATATCTACTTCCTCAGCCTCCGGCAAAACTGCAACCGTTATTGCAGATGTATGAACTCGTCCGCTCGATTCGGTTTGCGGCACACGTTGCACGCGATGGACGCCCGATTCGAAACGCATTTTTGAGAAAACCGCATCCCCTTCGATCATCGCAAAGGCTTCCTTAAATCCACCGACTCCCGTATCGGAAACGTTCATTACATCCATCTTCCAACCCTGTTTTTCAGCGTACCGCATATACATTCTGAGCACGTCTGCCGCAAAAAGAGTCGCCTCGTCACCACCCGTTCCGGCACGAATCTCAAGGATCACGTTCTTTTCATCATTTGGATCTTTCGGAATAAGGAGGACTTTTAGCTCTTCTTCGCCTTTTGCTACGCTCTCTTCGAGCTCCGCAATCTCGAGCTCGGCAAGCTCACGCATCTCAGCATCGTCGGTCGCTTCGAGCACCTCTTTTGCCCCGCTTAGCTCGTCCTGCATTTTCTTTACTTCGCGATATTTTTCAACAATTTCGCCCAGCGACTTATGCTGCTTCATCAGCTTTGTATAGGCGTCAATGTCCGAAGTAATATCTGGCGACGAAAGCTGCTCATTGAGCTCTTCGTAGGTTTTTTCAATTTGTTCGATTTTTTCGAGCATTAGTTTAAGGCGATCTGAGGTTCACCTGTCGGTTCGAGTTTTAGAGATTGGTTTAGAGCTTCGATTGCCACTTCTAGCTGTTCGGAATCGGGTTCCTGGGTTGTGATATTCTGCAGCCAAATTCCCGGCATTGTCATAAGCTTAAAGACGGCGCTCGTTTCTTTCTTTGCTGCATATCGAATAATTTCGTACGAAAGCCCAGCAACGAGCGGCATAAGTATAATTCTCACAACAAGATTCAGCCATAGGGCGTCAAATTTTATCACCGAAAAAAGCACAATTGCGACGAGCATCACGACCATTAAAAATGACGTACCGCAACGCGGGTGCTGCCGCTTCTGCGGATGAGCGTTTTTAACCGTTAAGCTCAACCCTTTTTCCCACGTGAAAACTGTTTTGTGTTCGGCGCCGTGATATTGGAAAACCCGATTGATATCTTTTAAGAACGACATCGAGAAAATCATTATCACGAAAAAGATCATTCGGATAAGACCGTCGATCAAATTAAATGCGACCCAAGATGCGGGTTTTACTTCCCAAACATATCCTTTGATGGTTTCCCACCAGCCTGCGTTTGCAGCAAGCACAGGGGCTTCCGCCCAGCCCAAAGCTATAAACAGGACGTTTGTTAAAACAAGCGGTGCGACAATGAAAAGCAATATGTTAAATGCTAGTGCAAAAATGATAGAGCCGACGGTGCTTGCAGATTGGGTGGTCTTTTTCGCTTTCGACGAACCCTCTGTTTCATCGGGCAATGTCATTTTTACGGGCGCTTTTGTAAATTCCTCATCAATTGTTCCTTCGGCCAAGACCGTTTCTGCTTCGGCGTCTTTAATTTTTGCGAGTTCCTCTTGATCCTTAAGATCACTTTCGTAAATATTCGCAGAATAGTTTAAGGCTTTTACACCGAGGGCCAGAGACTGGATCAGTGTCGCGCCTCCGCGCAGGATCGGCACATTTAAAATCTTGTATTTATCACTCCATTTCGGGAGTTTTTCTGCGGTATGCACAATCGAGCCATCTAATTTTCGGCAGGCGATCGCATAGGCATTTGGAGTTCGCATCATTACTCCCTCCATCACCGCCTGTCCGCCGACGATCAAGTCCTTCTCCAACGACAAAAATAATTGCAAAAACTTTTTCATATCAAGCCTTCCACGTAATTTAATAAAACAAACAGAACTTTGATTGAAAATCGATAAATAAAGATGTCTTGCTAGCTCAAATCGAATACAAAAATAACGCCGATCTCTTTGAGTTTGCGCCATTTCCGAGTGTAATTATACACGAAGATCAAGCGACGCAAATTTGAGCGTCGGCGTTAGATTTTGAGAGCTATAATTGGGTAAACGTAAATTCCGGTTTCATAGAATCCTTATTTTTCAGCCTTGGCGGTCGTAGCTCCGCGTCTTGCAAAACGTTTCTTAAATCTATCCACACGCCCTGCAGTATCGACCAATTTTTGTTTACCGGTAAAAAACGGATGGCATTCCGAACAAATTTCTATGTTCAAATCGCTCCCTTTTGTCGAACGCGTTTCAAAAGAATTTCCACACGCACAACTCACTTTAATCGCTTCGTAATTTGGATGTATATCTGGTTTCATTGCTTTATATCCCCCTTGTTCTAATACGCACTGTAGTAAATGCAAACAGCAATCATAACTCCAAGAGATTCGTCTCGTCAAGGAGAATTGGAGGCGTCTGGATGGGGTTTGGTTCGCTCCTTTTCTCCTCATTATTTTTTCGCGAAACGTAGAAAACAAAACGCCGCTCAGACATCGGCAGTAAAGTCTCTTCGAATTCAGACTTTGTTTTTCTCAGCGCTTTGCGAACGCTTTCTCCCGCGAAAAAAACTAGATCAGCCTTTTCAGACCACTTTAATAGTTTCGGAACTTTTTTAGAAAATCCGTCAATTGCTCGGCAAAGGATATGCGATACGCCGGGATCATCTGCCTCACTAAGCTGCTTGTGTACAACAGTTGCGCGCCCCGATAGTCCGCAAAGTTTCACAGCTTTCTCTAAAAATTCGCATTTTTTCTTTTTTGACTCTATCAATACCGCCTTTAAATCCGGACGGACAATTAAACACGGAATACTTGGCAAGCCGGCTCCCGCCCCAATGTCTGCGAAAAAGGAATTTTCGGGAAGAAAACGCAGCGCGTAAAGCGATTCCAGAATGTGTCTAACTGCAAATTCTTCTGCGTCGCTTTTCCCGACGAGATGTAGATGTTCGTTGTTTTTCATTACGCCAAAGTAAAAATTTTCTAAGGCGCGTATCGTTTCTTCGTCGAGTCTGATATCAAATGCAGACTGGTGTTTTTCAATCGCTCGGTAAAAATCACTTTTCATAATTGCTTGCGAATTTAGGATTAAGGTTTGTGGTGCGGACGAGAGGACTTGAACCTCCACGATGTCGCCATCACGGGCTTCTGAGACCCGCGCGTCTACCAGTTCCGCCACGTCCGCTTATTCTTGGGCGAAGATAAATATACCTTTGACGGCAGTTATTAACAAGGAATCTGAAGAGATATCTGAAGAGATATATGGCGGCAACAATTCTTATATGCTATCATTTTAATATCATTTTTGGAGGTTGCTATGCCTGATGTATTAGTTAGAAATATCGAGAAGAGCGTTTTAGAGCGCTTAAAAGCACGCGCGAAAGAAAACGGACGTTCGTTGCAGAACGAATTATTGTTGTTGTTTACGTCTTTTGCCGAGGAAAGTCCTTCAACGAGCATAGAAACAGCTAAGAAAATAAGAGATGCTTTGCGAGGAAGGGTTCATACGGATAGCGCCGGACTGCTCCGTGAAGACAGGAGCACGTAGGGGTGAAATACGTTATTGATGCGAGTATCGCGGTTAAATGGTATGTGCCTGAAATCTACGAAGATGAATCGGTTAGTCTGCTCGAACAGGAAAATGATTTTCATGCACCAGAGTTAATTTACCCCGAATTCTGCAACGTAATTTGGTTAAAAATTAGACGCGGCGAGATTACCCAAGCTGAAGGAGAGACGATTGTATCCGAACTGATCAAACTCAATTTGACAATCCACTCACACAAGAACACCATTAATCCCGCCTTTATTGGAGCTACGTCGAGCGGACAGACTGTCTATGATTGGACATATTTGGCGTTAGCCGTTTCGCTGTCATGTGAAATGGTAACGGCAGATGAAAAGTTTTTTCAGGCTTTGGGAAATACACCGCTCAAATCAAATCTCAAATGGATTGGAGATGTCTAGAGAACTCAAACAACGATATGTTGAAGTAAAAAGTAGGATTGTGGACGCTGCCAAGCAATCCGGTCGAACTTCTGATGAGGTTAAGCTCATATCCGTAAGTAAAACACATCCGGTTGAAACGATTCTTGAAGGAATTCAAGCGGGAATTAACGTCTTTGGCGAAAACAAGGTGCAGGAAGGCGTCGCCAAAATTGCGGAAATTGGACACGAAAAAGCCGAGTGGCATTTGATCGGGCATCTGCAGAAAAACAAGGTGCGAAAAGCCATTCAGAATTTTGACGTGATCCAAACACTCGATTCCGTGAAACTCGCGAGGCGCCTCGAACGGATTTGTGAAGATGAGGGAAGGGAAGTCTCCGTTCTAGCCCAGGTAGATCTAGCCGGTGAAGAGTCTAAATCGGGGATTGCGGAAGCAGATTTACCGGAGTTAGCCGAATTTCTAAAATCTTGCAAACACCTTAAATTCAGCGGCTTAATGATCCTGCCGCCATTTTTTCCAGATCTGGAAAAAGTGCGTCCCTACTTTAAACGTTTGCGTGAGCTTCGTGATAAAATGGAAGCTCAAGATGCATTTTGCGGAGGTTCCGGTGAGCTCTCAATGGGGATGAGTCACGATTTTGAAGTGGCAATCGAAGAAGGCGCGACGATTGTGAGAGTTGGGACAGCGATTTTTGGGGATAGGGAGAATTACGCGCGTTAGAAAAGGTGGCGTTTTTGTGTAGCGGGAAGTTGCACACTCCCTCGCGGTCGTGTTTCTGCCTGTTTATTTATCGGGAAGTTGCACACTCCCTCGCGGTCGTGTTTCTGCCTGTTATTTATCGGGAAGTTGCACACTCCCTCGCGGTCGTGTTTCTGCCTGTTTATTTATCGGGAACTCCCTCGCGGTCGTGTTTCTGCCATTTACTGCACACCCTCGCGGTCGTGTTTCTGCCTGTTTATTTATTATGGATATTTTTTTTGAATCAGATTTAGCGGATGTTGATCCGATTGTAAGAGAAGCGATTGATGATGAAGTTCGCCGTCAGGCGGACGGTTTAGAGCTGATCGCTTCGGAGAATTTTGTCAGCGAAGCAGTTTTACAGGCGATGGGTTCGGTGTTTACTAATAAGTATGCGGAGGGTTATCCACGTAAACGTTACTACGGTGGGTGCGAATTTGCCGATGTAGTCGAACAACTCGCGATTGATCGCGCCAAAGAATTATTTGGCGCTGATCACGCAAACGTTCAGCCGCATAGTGGTTCGCAAGCGAACACTGCGGTTTATTTATCGGCGATCGAGCACGGCGACAAAATCCTCGGTATGGATTTGTCACACGGGGGGCACTTAACTCACGGGCACCCATTAAACTTTTCTGGAATCTCCTATGAAGTTGCGGCTTATGGTGTTTCGAAAGAGACCGAGCAGATCGATTACGACGAACTACAAGCGATTGCCGAGCGCGAAAGGCCGAAAATGATCGTATGTGGAGCATCGGCGTATCCCAGAACTATCGATTTTGAGCGAATTGGCGAGATTGCGAAATCTGTAGGTGCCGCAGTAATGGCGGATATTGCCCATATCGCCGGGTTGGTCGCGACTGGTCTTCACCCGAGTCCCGTAGAGCACTGCGAGTTTGTAACAACAACAACGCATAAAACTCTGCGCGGGCCCCGCGGCGGTCTTTCGATGTGTAAGGAAGAGTTTGCCAAGGATTTAAATCGCAACGTTTTCCCGGGAATCCAGGGCGGACCGCTTGTCCATGTGATTGCTGCGAAGGCGGTTGCGTTTGGTGAGGCGCTCAAGGACGATTTCAAAACCTATCAACAGCAGATTTTAGTCAATGCACAAGCGCTTGCCGAAGAGCTGATAGATCAGGGATTGAGAATAGTTTCCGGTGGAACCGATAATCATCTGATTCTTCTCGATGTTTATATGGATGGCGAGGGAATTACTGGCAAAAAGGCGGAAAAAGCGCTCGACGAAGTACACATCACGGTCAACAAAAATACAATTCCATTTGATACCCGCAAACCATTTATTGCTTCGGGGATTCGAATCGGAACCCCGGCTCTTACAACACGCGGAATGAAGGAAGACGAAATGCGCGAGATCGGACGCATGATTGCCGAGGTTGTCCGCGATTCGAAGTCCGAGGAAGTGAAGACTAAAGTGAAGCGTGAGGTTCGTGAGTTGACTGAAAAATTTCCAATGTATCCGAAACGCTACAAGCCGAAAAATGACGCCATCTCGGCGGCGTAGAGGAATGGCCGGCGGAAAAGCAGGCAGAAACACGACCGCAAGGGAGTGTGCAAAACTTGAAAAACCTTGCCCGTGAATAAGCATGAAGTTGTCAGTACGGGAAGCGGCGGCGACCTGTCTAATGTGATGAGCAATCTTTCTAATATAGGATTTCCAGTTAAAACAGATGAGGACGTGAATCAGGTAATTATGGATGTCCTGCCGCATCTTGAGAGGATTCCTTGCCCACCGCGGGGTTTTTACTACAAGTTTGAGGATGAATCCGGCGCTCAACTATACCTACAGGGAAACACCGCTCAAGACATAATCGGGTTTAATCCTGCATTTAAAGGGAAAAGCCGTCGGAAGGTTGGTTTGACCAGTGGAATTGAACGAGACACATCCGAGCTCGATGGTGCTTTTGAGGGTTGGTCCGGGCCGGAGAAGGAAGGTGATATCGAGAATTCCGGGGAGTTTCCCTTTGTATTTGACGTCCCGGATTTCCGTTTGCATGAGGATATAAAGCTCCAGACCATTATTGACTTGGAGCTTGCGGCGTTTGCTTCAGATGATTTCAGGGTGTTTGAAACCGAGAAGGCGTATCTGGAGTCGCAGACAGACGAACCAAAACTTTCCGCAAGATCGTTTTTTCCGTTTGGTGTGATCGCGGATGAGGAGCCTGTTCCGCCTCAGGCTCATTGCGGCTTGGCTGGGAAGATTAAGGAATTCGAACAAAGAAGTAATTCGCTGACGAAAAAGAATTTCTGCTGGTTTTTGGTGGAGACTTTAGGCGGAGAAATAGATATTGTTGCTGATCCTAAACTGGTTGGGGATGATCCAAAGGTTGGCGGAATTGTTAACGGGAGTTTTTGGCTGACGGGGAAAATTGTCCGGGGTTAAAATCCGCCGCGGTTAAGGTAGGAATCAGCATCCATCTGTTCGAGTACAACTCTCGCTTCCATATTCTGAAATTCGATAGCCTGCTGCTCAAGCACATTGCACGCAATCTCAAAGTAAAGCGGATCTTTAAGAAGCGGTACAATCGTCGAGGTTGGCATTATTGCCAGCGTCTCAAATGAAATCGCTTTAATCTGCGGCACATCGGTTTGCCGAATCACTTCAGAAATTTCGCTCGGCGGAAATCTCTCAAGAAGCGCGTCCGAGAGACTATCAATCTTGGCAAAATTGTTTCGTTTGAGTGCGCGTTCGGCAAGTTTGATAAAAATCTCGGCTGATTCCGTTTTCGCTTCCAAAACACTCGCGCAAATCTCTGCCAAATGTGCAATCTCCTCAAGTTTATCTTTTGCAGTATCTACCTTTTTGACCACCTGCTGATCCAGCGCGTCGAGCAGACTTATAATCTCCCAGTCAGCGTGAGCGTCGTACGAGTAGTTTTTCTTACGGGATTTCTTACTGCGGTTGATAAACCCGGCAAGCATTTCTTTTGTCATCGGTCGGAGGTTTTTCCAAGCGGTTTTAACCTGCGAACCGAAATCCTTAATCGCCATTTCAAAAGAGCCTAACATCATAAAAAGTTCTTGGCAAACGAAAAATTAGGTGGAAATCAACCTGATTTTTTCAATGTTTTAGATGTCATTTCTGCGAGTCGGGTTTCCATTGCTTTGCGGGTTTTTTGTTGCTCGGCCGCGCCTTGACCCGCCGGGAACTTCTCAAAGAGAGCCAATGGCTGTCCGCTCAAGATCCTTAGTTCCCATGCCTCAACACCATTTTTGGGCGGCCGGGAAAACCAAATAGCGTCAATACTTGCTTCCCGAAACTCAACATTTTCAAGCTCCTTTTTGAGTTTCCTCGTTGCTGATTCTGTTTCCGAAAAGAGGAACTCACGCGGAATCCAGTCGTATTTTTGATAGGTGGAAATGATTTCCCGAATCTGATTTGGTTTCATAGGTATTTACTATCTTGGCGGCTCGTTTTATTATCTTAGCAAATGTTGAGTATTCGTTCCGTGTTAAAAGTAGCGGTTTTTCTTGTGCTAGCTTGCTCGTTTCTTACAGCGTGTTTCGAGCCCGTTGCGAATAGGAAAGACGATATTGAAAACGAGCCCGAGCGCGAGACTGAAATCGCGAACACATCAGTAAATACGACAGACGCTGCATCGGAAAAACCTGAAAATATTAATACAACAGAAAATACGAAAATGAGCGAACCTAAAATCGATACGCCCAAAAAGGCTGAGGGATTTCGAGGAAATCTAAATCAACACATCGGACGACAGGGGCTTTCAATCACTCAGATTGTAGATGAAGGCAATGACGTCGAGCGACGGCTTTTACACGAATACGGTGCAGTTTTCTTAACCAAAGCCGTTCCACCATCGAAGGTTATGTTTACGAGCGAGAGTGAAGTAACAGGGTTTCAATCAAAAGCTGGTGTGGCGAAAGCAAATTTAGCTGGGATTACGGTTGAGCTACAGCCGGATGCTGCAAACGCGCTAAAGGCGGCGGCGAATGAGGCTTCGGCGAGCGGACTGAGCATAACGCCTCGTGATCCGAAAGATTCAGCGCGGAGAAGTTATGCCCACACACATAAGCTTTGGAAAGGACGCTTTGAGAAAGCCTGTGATCACTGGATGAAAAAGGGAAAGTTGAATGGCGCTGATGTGAGCAAACTGAAGGCTATGCCGATCAAGCAGCAGGTTTCGGAAGTGCTCAATCTTGAGAAGAGGGGAATTTATTTCAGTACAAATTTCGATAAGTCGATTCTCTATTCGGTTGCTGCGCCCGGAACTTCGCAGCACTTATCGATGCTTGCGTTTGACGCAAAAGAGTTTGGGAATAAAAAGGTGCGCGAAATAATGGCGAAACACGGCTGGTATCGAACAGTTCAAAGCGACGAACCGCATTTCACATATCTTGGTTATCCCGAAAGCGAGTTACCTTCGCTCGGTTTGAAAAAAGTGAGCGGTGGTTTTTGGATTCCGAATGTTTAGTAAAATGCGGGTCGTTTGAAACATGAAAGTTTGTCCAAAATGCCAAAATAAGTACACGGACGTTACGCTCAGTTACTGTCTTCAGGATGGCGAAACGCTCGACGAGATTATTGACGACAAAACGTTGGTGATGGACGCCGATGCCTTGGCAAGTCAGAAAACGATAACTGACAATGCCATTTCCAGCTCTTCCGCGGATTCTCAGACAGACGAATCCCCGGCGCAGCAAACTGCGAAAAATCGTTCGGCTGAGACAGTTGTCAATTCAAAGCAAACGACCCCATCTTCAGCTGCAGTTTATCCGGCCGCCCCTTCGCAGGGTACCGGTAAGTTTGTCGCAGGCATATTAATCGGCGTTTTGTTAATAGGACTTTTAGGTGCCGGTTTGTATGCCGCGTGGCATTTTACCTCAGAACCCGTTGAAACCACCGTTGCTTCTAAGACAAGAGTTTTGTCGAATACGGAAGAGGTAAAGGTTACGGCTTCGTCTGTTCGAGAGCCTGATAAGGGAAATACCTACTCGCCGCGAATGGCTTTCGACGGCAATTCGCGAACGGCTTGGTGTGAGGGAGTAAAGGGCGCCGGACGCAAGCAATGGATCGTTTTTGATTTCGACAAGGAATTTTTGCTCAAAGAGATTTTGATTCAGCCGGGATATTTTAAGACAAACGACATTTGGCGAAAAAATAATCGAGTAGCAGAGCTGGTTGTGGAATTTTCGGATAAAACAACACGAACATTCAACTTTCCGGATGAGATGACCGAGCAGAAGCTAGACGTCGGCGGAGTTAAAACAAAGTCTGTTTTTATGGCGATCAAAGATATATACCCGGGCGCATCCGATTCGGTTGATACCTTGATTTCGGAAGTGAAATTTGTGGTGGAATAGAGTTCAAATTATGAGAATTTGCCCCGAATGTAGCACTCGATATACGGATGACTCATTGCTCTATTGCCTGCAGGATGGCGCACAGCTTTCTGAAGTTGCTGATGATGCGGCAACTTTTGAAACTTCTGACGATGGGCCCGAAACTATTCTATCGCAGAAACGACCCGACAAAATCGAATTTGATTTATCGCAGCCCGAAACTCGTGAGGAGAAGAGCAGCCATCAAATCTCGGAGGCGCCGGCCGAACCCGCGCCTCGATCGTCCAAGACCCTGCTCGCGGTTGTACTTACAGCGCTTGCAATGCTCGCAATTTTTGGCGGCGTTTTGGCAGGCTTTTGGTATTACATTAATCAACCTAAGAACAACCTTGTGAAAAACTCGGAACCGAGAAAAACCGAATCTCCTGTGAGTTCTGGTTCCAACGAAAACAGAACGACCCCAAGTCCGACAAAACAACCGAAGCCTACGCCCACGATGACACCGGCCGAGGTGGATAAGGATAAAGCGACAAAAGAGGTCGCCATGCAGCTTTCATCCTGGAAGACTTTCGCAGAAGCGAGGAATCTTCCCGCCTATATGAATAAATACGCCTTATGGGTCGACTACTACAACAAAAGACGCGCAAGCCGCACTTTTGTTATGAAAGATAAGCAGAAGGCTTTTACGAATTACACCTCTATCAAATCTAAATTCACCGATATCAAAATTACACCATCTGGAGACGGCAAGACTGCAACCGCGGTTTTTGATAAGGAGTGGGATTTTTCAGGACCGGAGAAATCTACTACGGGTAAGGTGCGAACTCGGCTGGTCTTTCGAAAGACTGGCGATAAATGGCTTATTGTTTCAGAGAAGGATTTGAAGGTTTACTATGTCAATAAGTGAGGACATTGCTGTTCGATCCGCGACGAATGCTGATTGCGACAGCGTGCAGAAGCTCGTCTTTGGGATTCTGCGCGAATATGGTTTAGAACCGGCACCGGAGGGCATCGATCAGGATATCGCGGATATTGAAAAGCACTACCTTGATCGCGGCGGAATATTCGAAATTCTTGAAACCGCAGATGGAAAACTAGTTGGAACCGTCGGGCTTTATCCTTTTGACGAAACGCGTATTGAGCTTCGCAAGATGTACTTTGCGAAAGAAATTCGAGGGATGGGTTTGGGAAAGACGACGCTTAAGAGAATTGTTGAAACCGCGAGAAACCTGAGCTACGACCAGCTTGTCCTCGAAACTGCGAGTGTTTTGGTTGAAGCGATAGGGCTGTATCGAAAGTTTGGTTTTAAAGAAGCGAAAGAAAAACACACTCCACGCTGCGACACCTCTTTTTATCTTGATCTCAAATAGAAACCCAGGTAGATTACTTTCCCGCGTCTTGCGCTATATTACTGTCTAGGCATATACTCATTTTATGAAGAATTTATCCGCCGAAGCTCTAAGTCTAATAGCCGAACGCTTTAAGGTCCTGTCAGAACCAATTCGGCTGCAAATTTTGCATACCTTGCAGGACGGCGAAAAGAGCGTAAACGAACTCACCGAGGCGGTTAAGACAAGCCAGCCAAACGTCTCAAAGCACCTGAAGATCCTCCAGAAAAGTGGAATGCTCAGCCGCAAGCAACATGGAAATACTGTTTATTACTCGATCGCCGATGAAAGCATTTTCACGCTTTGCGAAACAGTTTGCGGCTCGCTTGAGGAGCAACTAAAAAACCAGGCTGAGATATTCTCGCTCGGTTAATTCCGGCATTATTGTGCCACTCAAATCCGTTGATTCTTGACTTTCTCGATCGCGCTGATACAATATAGCTTATTCGTTATATTGTTATACGATTATTTAATTGCGGTTTTTGTGCTGCGAGGAGAACAGTGATGAAAAGTAATATGGGATCGATGGACAAGGCAGTAAGAATTTTGTTGGCGATTGCGGTCGCCGTTTTGTATTTTACGGGTCGGATTTCAGGGATTTGGGCGATTGTGCTTGGAGTGATTGCGGTTGTTTTTGTGCTGACGAGTTTGGTCAGTTTTTGTCCGCTCTATGCGCCGTTTAAGCTCTCGACGAAGGGAAAAGGGTAGAGGATTGAAAATGTGGCTCTGTTTTAATGTGAGCGGAGGAGAGTATGTCTAAAAAACATCAGGTTGTAATTGTTGGCGGCGGAACTGCAGGAATCAGCGTTGCTTCGAGGCTTTGTAAGAGTGGTATGGATGTCGCAATAATAGAGCCGGCGAAGAAGCACTATTACCAGCCGCTTTGGACTCTGGTTGGCGGAGGTGTTGTTGGAAGGGAAGATACAGAACGCAACGAAGCCGATTATATTCCAAGCGGAGCCGCCTGGATACAGGAAAAGGTGGCAGAATTCAACCCGGAAGAAAACTACGTTACTACATCCGAAGGCAACAAGATCGGGTACGACTATTTGGTCGTGGCTGCCGGAATCCAGATCGATTGGGACAAGATCAAGGGCTTACCCGAGGCGATTGGAAAAGACGGCGTTTGTTCAAACTACTCGTACGATTATGTGGAAAAGACGTGGGAGTTTATCAAAGGCTTTTCGGGCGGGAACGCAATCTTTACCCAGCCGAGCACGCCTATAAAATGTGGCGGTGCGCCGCAAAAAATTTGTTACTTAGCGGAAGACTATTTCAGGAAACAGGGAATTCGCGACAAGGCAAACGTTACTTTTGTAACCGCAACACCTTCGATTTTTGGCTCGCCTCACTATGCCAAAACTTTGACGAAGCATTGCGAGGACACTGGAATCAACACGAAGTTTAAGTTGGAGTTAGTTGAAATTCGTGCCGACTCGAAGGAAGCCGTTTTCAAACATATGGAAACCGGTGAGGAGACAATCAAGAAATATGATTTGCTTCACGTGACTCCGATGATGTCGTCACCGGATTTTATTAAGAACAGCCCGCTTGGAAACGAAGTCGGCTGGGTGGATGTCGATAAGGAAACGCTCCAGCATGTGAGATATCCGAATATTTTTTCGCTTGGCGACGCGAGCAGTTTGCCTACATCCAAGACAGGGGCTGCGGTTAGAAAACAGGTTCCCGTAGTAGTGGAGAATCTACATCGCGTGATGGAAGGCGAGTCGCTTTCCGCTAAATACAGTGGATATACCTCGTGTCCTTTGGTTACGGGTTATGACAGCTTGATAATGGCGGAATTCGGGTATGATCTGGAGCCTGACGAAACGTTTCCATTTGATCAAAACAAAGAGCGCTACAGTATGTATCTTGTAAAACGCTATCTGCTGCCTAAGCTCTATTGGCATGGGGTGCTCAAGGGCAGGGCATGAGTTTCAGCTTCGAAGAAGCCGAATAAGGTAGCCAGTGGTGAGCTTAGCGAACCTCTGGTTAGGATGATAAATAGAATGAAGCTCTGAAAGAGCGGCAAAAGATCGTTGCACTCCTCCGGAGTGCGGACTCGGTATTAACTTTGTCCAGAGGTTCGCTCCATTTTCATGTCGCTCACCACTGGCTACTTCCTTAGTACGGCTTAGCCGTTTTGATTGGAAGATTTAACCGATCTTTTCAAAGAGAAGACATCGGAATTTTGAGATTGACACAAACCGTATATAGCTGTATAGTTATATTGTAATACAGATTGAAGAGGAAAATAGATAGAGATGAGTGAATGCACAGTTTTAACTTTAAATGAAAAATTGGGAAGCGAGGATTTACACCTTGTCGATGTTCGCGAACCGGTTGAGTTTGCCGCTGGGAGAATCGATGGGGCAAAACTGATGCCGCTTGGCGAGCTGGAGAATCGACACAAACAACTCGATCACGCGAAGCCGATTTACGTTATTTGTCGAACGGGGAATCGTTCGGGAAAAGCACAGGAAAAGCTCAAAGAGCTTGGCTTTAAAAACGTCATAAACGTTCGGGGCGGTTTCAACGCCTGGCAAAACGAAGATTTGCCGTTTGAAAGAGATGAACAGGCTCCCTGGGATTTGGAAAGACAAGTCAGATTCGTGGCCGGACTTTTCGTGCTCGCCGGTTTTTTGCTGAGCATTTTTGTGCATCCGTATCTTATTGGGATCTCGGCGTTTATCGGCGCGGGATTAGTATTCTCAGCACTTACAAATACCTGCACAATGGGAATGATTTTGGCGAAAATGCCTTGGAATCAACGGAATACGGCGGTTACCTGTGAAACAGGTGATGAGACGGTTTAGGAATTTACGGAGAAATTATTATGAAATTCAAGCAATTTTATTTAGGGTGTTTAGCACATGCTTCTTATTACATAGGGTCTGAGGGTGAAGCGGCGATCATCGATCCGCAGCGCGATGTGCAGCAATATCTGGACGAAGCCGAAGCAAACGGCGATAAGATCAAGTATATTATCGAGACCCATTCGCACGCCGATTTTGTCTCAGGTCACATTGAGCTGGCTGAAAAAACGGGTGCGGAAATCATTTTTGGAGCGAAGGCCAATACGACCTTCCCGACTCACAAAGTTTCAGATGGCGACGAGCTTAACGTAGGGAAGATCAAGCTGAAGTTTCTTGAAACCCCGGGACACACGCCGGAAAGCATTACGATCCTTGCCAAAAATACAGAAAATGGTGACGAGCCATTGAAAATGTTTTCAGGCGATACGCTATTTATCGGCGACGTCGGGCGCCCGGATCTGATTGGTTCAAAAGGGTTTACAGCAGAACAGATGGCTTCGATGCTTTATGACTCGCTCAACGATAAAATCCTGCCGCTGCCTGATGAAACGGAGGTTTATCCGGCACACGGAGCAGGAAGTTTGTGCGGAAAGTCGCTTTCAGAGGAAACCTGGTCGACCTTAGGCAATCAAAGGAAGTTTAACTACGCTTTAAAGCCCATGACCAGAGAAGAATTTATCGAAGTCGTAGCTTCCAATCAGCCCGAAGTTCCGGCGTATTTTCCAAAAAGTGCGGCGAAAAATCTGGAAGGTTCTTCGAGCTTAGATAAATTGCCAAAACCAAAAGCTTTAACGACGGAAGACGTTCAGCAATTTGAAGGAGTTGTTTTAGACGTAAGAGAGCGAGAGCAATATGGCGATGGCCATGTATCAAACGCAATTAACATAGGGCTTGCGGGACAATTTGCTTCATGGGCTGGAACACTTGTTTCAATCGGACAGCCAATCGCAATTGCCGCTGATACGAGCGAACAGGTTGATGAAGCTGTAATGCGGCTTGCACGAGTCGGATTTGAAACGGTCACAGGATTTATTCTGATGGAGAATTTTACCAACGCGAAAAACACAGTCGAGCAAATTCCGGTCGGCGCCGTAAATGAGAAATTGGGCGACGAAATACAGTTTGTCGATGTTAGGCGCGTGCAGGAGCATGCAAACGGACACGCGGTAAACACGATAAACCTTCCGCTGGATCGCCTTGCAATGGAGATCGACAAGTTGGATCCCGACAAACCAACATACGTAATTTGTCAAAGCGGATATCGTTCGAGTGCTGGAACAAGCATTTTGGAAAACGCAGGGATCAAAGAAGTTTATAACGTTACGGGCGGAACGAATGCCTGGGTGGAATCAGGATTTGAAACCGAGGTTTCTGAGGCTGCTTGTGCGAATTCATGAGGTAAATGCCGTCGCAGCGAAATGTTTCGGCGGTGTTAAGGAGGTTTAAAAGATGTTACCACCAATTCCAAGTTGGGAAGGACTACACCCGATAATCGTGCATTTTCCAATAGCGCTTTTATTAATTGCGCCTTTGTTTGTGCTTTTTGGACTTTTTTTGAAGCGATCGGGAAAGGTGCTGCTCATCGCGGCGTTTTCGCTGATGCTTATTGGAACGATTGCAGCGTTTGTTGCTGTTTCCACCGGCGAGGCTGCCGAGGAGAACGCCGAGAATGTTGCTGCGGCTGAGACGGTTTTGGAAAATCACGAAGAACTCGGTGAGCAAACCCGCAACATTTTTACGGGGCTTACGATTATCTTCGCTTTAATTCTTTTCGTTCCAATGGTTCTAAAAAAGGAACTGGCGCAGAAGATAATGATACCGGTTGGACTTATCTTTCTTTTGGCTTATGGTGCGGGCACGACCGTACTGCTCAATACGGCTCACGAAGGAGGCAGGTTGGTACACGAATTTGGTGTGCGTGCGAATATGACTAGCTCGGGGCAGATAAACCCGCCAGTTAATAGGGAAAGCGAGGAAGAAGAAAACGAAGATGACGAGGAATGACGGACAGCGGTTGGGGAAGCTCAGCCGCTTTTTTAACCGGAGGTTTTATTATGAAAATTTCAATAACAATTTTATTATTTAGCATTTTTATATTTACAGCTTGCCGACAAAATACTGTCCAAACACAAAATATTACAAACGGAAAAGTAATCACAACTCCTACTCAAGAAAAGAAAACAGAGAAGGATGACGTAGAATGCAAAACTTGTGATTTCGATTACGAAAATTACAAAGGCGAATTAAACAAGGAAGAAATTAAAGGACTTTTGTTAGCATTAAATGATGAATATATGGCTTGGGCAACTTATGACCAAATCAACAAAGATTTTGATAGCCCCAGACCATTTATAAACATTCAAAGAGCCGAAGCACGTCACGCAGAGAGATTGAAACTGCTTTTCGAAACCTACAAAATGCCGGTTCCAGAGAACGAATGGATCGGCAACAGACCGAAATTTCAAAGCGTAAAGGATGCGTGCAAAGCGGGAATTGAAGCTGAAATAGCCAATGCCGCTTTGTACGACAAGCTCTTCAAGTCGACAAAACGCGAAGATATTTTGTTTGTTTACAAGAATTTGCAGCGAGCTTCTAACGAAAACCATTTACCTGCTTTCAAGCGTTGCAGCGAAGGAAGAGGAAAAGGTTATGGGCGCGGCAGAGGCAACGGTCGCGGGCGGGGTCGTAGTTAACAGGGCTCCATACGGAGATGTCAATTGATACAGCAGCATTGAGGGATCGGGCAGAAACTGCGAAACGCCATCGCAGAAGTGAAGTTTTACATAAGGTCTTTCCAATCTTGAAATGGCTTTTTGACTATAAAAGGGAAGATTTGCCTGGCGATTTGATGGCGGGAGTAATTGTAACGATCATGCTTGTGCCGCAGGGTATGGCTTATGCGATGCTTGCCGGGTTGCCTCCGCAAGTCGGACTTTATGCAAGCATTCTCCCTTTAATTATTTATGCCGTGTTTGGTTCGAGCCGCTTTTTAGCTGTTGGTCCCGTAGCGATGGTTTCCTTGCTGACTCTAAGCGGCGTCGGCACAATCGCTCAATCCGGAACCGCTGAATTCATCGCGCTCGCGTTAATCCTTGCTTTGATGACGGGTGTGATCCAACTCCTAATGGGGATTGCACGGCTTGGTTTTTTGGTAAATTTTTTGAGTCATCCCGTCTTAGTCGGATTTACTTCTGCCGCTGCTTTGGTGATTGGTTTTAGCCAACTTAAACACATTTTTGGAATTCGAGTTCCGAGAGCAGAGCATCCATATCAGCTTTTTTTGCACATTCTAAACAATATCTCCGCAACGCATCTGACAACTTTGGCAATCGGAGCGGGAAGCGTTTTGGTGCTTCTTTATTTCAAAAAAGTTCTAAAAGGAAATCTTGAAAGTTTGAATGTTTCAAGTTCGGTCGCCGAAACGCTTAGCAAAACAGGCGCGTTACTTGTAGTTTTGGTTAGCACCTTGCTTGTTTGGGGATTCGGACTGAATTCTGCTTCGGGAATAAAAATCGTCGGCGAAATTCCGGCAGGTTTGCCGCCTTTGACACGTCCTGTGATTCAAATGTCGCAAGTTGCCGCGCTTTTACCGATAGCGTTGATAATTTCGCTTGTAGGTTTTATGCAAGGCATTTCGATTGCTACAACCCTGGCGAGCAAACGCCGTCAAAAAATCGATGCAAATCAGGAGCTTATCGCGCTTGGCGCGGCAAATGTTGGCGCATCTTTTACAGGCGGTTATCCCATAACGGGCGGGCTTAGCCGCTCAGTTGTAAACTATAGCGCCGGCGCAAATACAAATTTAGCATCGATCATCACAGCCGTTTTAATCGCACTCACGGTTCTACTTTTTACACCGCTTTTCTACTATCTTCCGCAAGCAACTTTAGCGGCGATCGTGATCGTTGCGGTGGCGAGTTTGTTTGATATCAGATCTTTCAAACACACTTGGGCTTACAGCAAAATGGACGCGCTCGCACTTCTGGCAACGTTCTTCGGCGTGTTGATTTTCAATATCGAAATTGGAATAGGAATCGGTGTAGCCACAGCGCTTTTGCTTCACTTATATCGAACAAGCAAACCGCACGTAGCCGTCGTCGGACGAGTCGGCGATACCGAACATTTTCGAAACGTCTTGCGGCATGATGTAAAAACCTGCCCGGAAACTTGCGCACTGAGAATCGACGAGAGCCTCTATTTCGCTAATACAAAAGAATTAGAAAGAACACTTCTTAGCGCCGTGGCTGACGAACCAAAACTAAAAAACATCGTTTTGATTTGCAGCGCCGTAAATTCTATCGATTCCAGCGCTTTAGATACGCTCGAGAGAACGATCGAAGAACTCGATTCCGCAGGTGTTAAGTTATATCTTGCTGAAATAAAAGGTCCCGTAATGGACAGGTTGGAAAAGATCGGTTTTGTCGAGAGATTTGGTGAAGATAACATTTTCCTGAGCACGCATCAGGCGATGGAATTTTTAGGCTGTCAAAAATGATAATAGACAAAGCAAGCGTTTACGGGGAAAAATTAAGACATGAATGAGATTTTTTGGGTAGTAGGTTTGATTGGTTTTTGGCTGCTCCTGCAGCTTGTGATTTTACCGAAGCTCGGCGTAAATACGTGAATGCGCGGCGCGTGTGATGTCGAGTCTCGACATAAAGATGATTGCGGTGATGAAAGCAATTTGCCTTAGCGTGGCTTCGCGCAAACCTTTGCGTACTTGGTGGTTAGAAAATGTTTATCGCAGAGATCGCCAAGTGAGAATCGCAAAGGGCGCCATGCGGATGAGACTTCAATGAAAGAAATCCTGCAAAACAGACTTTTCAAAAAAATCCTTGGCTGGATCGGTTACTTCGCGCTCATCGCCGCCGTGCTTTATTTTTTCGCTCCGCCTTCGTGGTGGCAGTTTGGGGTTTCCGCAGTCGGGGATCGGAAAGCGACTCCGGCATTTTTGCTAAAAGGGTTTAACGGTGCATCTGACTGGAATTTTGCTGACAAACGCGGGAAGGTCTTGATTGTAAACTATTGGGCTACCTGGTGCGGACCTTGTCGTTTTGAAACTCCGGGATTGGTAAATATTTCGGAAGAATTTAAGGATCGGGATTTTGAAATTGTTGGTGTTACGGTTGATGAGAATCTGAAGGAAGTCCCTTCGTTTGTTGAGAGTTATAAGGTGCCTTATCCGATTCTCCTACCCGGAAATGATCCCAATCTTGATGGAAGCCGCGTGAAACTCCCTACGACATTTCTATACGATAAGAAGGGAAGATTGGCCAAGAAATATACCGGCATGGTTCTTGAGATGACGTTGAGGTCGGATATTGAAACGCTTTTGTCAGAGTAAAAGATTTTGCCCGCGAATAGGCGAATAAAGAAAGATTGCCCACGAAAAGCACGAAAGGCACGAAAAGAAAAATCAGAAGATTTGCCTGCGAATGAACGCGAATCTGCGCGAAAAGAAAGGCAGAAACACGACCGCGAGGGAGTGTGCGCTTTGGATTAAAGCCAAGAAATAGTCCTATACCTTGCGAAAAAAACAACTTTTTGCCGCAGTGACCGTAGTGCGCCAGACTCATTTGAACATGTAGCTTTCGCTACTTTTTCGTGCTTTTCGTGGGCAATCTTTCTTAAATTTCCTATAATCTCCCTGTGAGCAATTTCAAACGCATAAACCTCATGGTTTTGGATTCCGCAGGAGTTGGCGCAATGCCCGATGCTGCTGAATGGGGCGATGCGGGCTCCGATACTTTGGGAAGCGTGCTCAAATCACGCAAAGTGAATCTGCCGAATATGCGTTCCCTTGGTTTGGGAAACATACGTGAGTTTGAAAACTTCGAAGCCGATCCAAACCCAATCGGCTGCTACGGCAAATGCACGCTCAAATCAAACGGCAAAGACACCACCACAGGACACTGGGAAATGGCCGGAATCATTCTCGAGAAGGCTTTTCCGACGTATCCAAATGGTTTTCCTGGTGAGGTTATTTCCGAATTCATACGCCGCGCTGACGTTCCGGGCGTGCTCGCCAATAGACCTGCTTCCGGCACAGCGATTATCGAAGAACTTGGTGAAGAACATGTTAAAACAGGCAAACCAATCGTTTATACTTCCGCCGATTCCGTTTTTCAAATTGCTGCTCATGAAGGAGTTATATCGATTGAGCGCCAATACGAAATTTGTGAAATTGCGCGTGGATTGCTCGACGGCGAACACAAAGTTGGACGCGTAATCGCACGTCCTTTCGTTGGCGAAAATGCAAAAGATTTCACGCGCACCGAAAACCGCCACGATTACGCCGTTCCGCCACCGAATGAGAATTTGCTTCCGATGCTTGCTGAAAAAGGTTTGGACGTAGTTGCTATCGGAAAGATTTCCTCAATCTATGATGCCTTGGGAGTAACCCAAGACCTCAAAGCAAAAAACAACGGTCAATCGATAGATCAGACAATAAATGCCCTTCGCGAAGATACCAGCGGCTTAATTTTCTCAAACCTCGTCGATTTCGATATGCTCTACGGACATCGCCGCGACGTTGAAGGCTACGCACGCGCCCTCGAACATTTCGACGCGAGGCTGCCCGAAATAATGTCCGCAATGAATTCCGACGACCTCCTAATCATCACCGCCGACCACGGTAACGACCCAACCTACCGCGGCACCGACCACACCCGTGAATACTGCGTCCTTTTAACCTACACAAAATCAAATGATAACGGAGTTGATCTCGGAACACGCCAAAGCCTATCCGACATCGGACAGACGATTGCCGAAAATTTTGGAATTGAGATTAAGGATGGGGTGAGTTTTTTGGGAGAAATGTAAGTGCACGCGAAAATCCTCAATAAAATGCGTAAAAAAATACGCAACCTCGAATACGTGATGACCATCCACGCCGAGGAAGAGATGGAAAACGACAATCTTTCCATCCTAGATGTGGAAAATGGTGTCTTAACTGGTGAGATTGTCGAGCGTTAGAAGGACAAGGAAACTGAAGAATGGAAATATCTGGTTTCGGGAAAGACCTTGGAAGGCAATGCTATTATTGTAGTGTCAAAAATTAGTATTACTGATAAACTTATAATTATCACAGTTTATTTGGAAGATTATGGACTTAGGGAATAGTGAAATCATTTGTGATGTTTGTGGTAAAGGCGGGGCTAAACTCATCCGTGTTTCGAAGAGCTACGGCAAGGGCGAAAGTTTGCTCGTTATTGAAAACGTTCCTATTGTTTCTTGCCCGTCGTGCGGCGAAAGTTATTTAACCGCCAATACCTTGCGTGAGATAGAAAACGTTAAGCAGGACAGAATGAATCTTGCCAACGAGCGTCCCGTTCCAGTTGCCGTTCTTGCTTGAGCATTGTAATCTCCGCCGACCACGGCAACGACCCAACCTATCCCGGAACAGACCACACCCGCGAATATTGTTTGTTATTGGCGTATGGAAAAACTGCAAAACAAGGAGTCGATCTCGGAACAAGGCAAGGTTTTGTCGGATATCGGACAAACAATTGCCGAGAATTTCGGTTTTGAGATTGCGGATGGGGGGAGTTTTTTAAGGGAACTGTGAATGAGGTGGATCAACTGGTTTTTCAAATATGACTGTAGCGTCTAAGCGTTGCAGATTTAGTCGCAAAGCGACCGATAGAGGGTAGCCAGTGGTGAAGCGAAATGAAATGGAGCAAAACCTCTGGATTCGGATAGAAATAATTGCACTCTGAAGGAGTGCAATATAAAGTAAGATTCTGTCGCTCTTTCAGAGCCCGATAAATTACCGAATCCTAACCAGAGGTTCCGTGCGAAGCGCACGTCACCACTGGCTACCTTATTGTGGCTTCTGCCGAAGCCCCAGGTGAATAGATTGAAATATAGAGACAAGATTTCTGTTTTCGACGAGTGAAAATGTCTTTTTCTGTTTCATTTTCCCAAATCAAAATTACTCGCCGCATCTTTTTCGATCTTTGGAATGATCACAATATCGTGTTGTTTGAAGATACTTAAGACAATTTCGTCGAGTTTGTATCTGCGGGAGTAAAACACATTGCTACGCAACGGGCGCAGGTCGATGATAGTCCACTGGTCTTTTTTGGCCATTTGGAGAAGCGCTTTGAAGCGGTAGGTGAAGGAGGTTTTGTCGGCGAGGGGATCAATTACTTTTCCGTTTTCAACATAATATCTAGAATAAAAGTAGGCGTGTAAAGATCTGTTGCCATTGAATTTTGCCAGTTCGTGAAGGGTGTTTCCAACTTCGTATAAACTCAAATTGCCAAAGCCCTTAGAGGTGTGAACGCTTCCCATTTTGAGGAGCATCTTGTCTCGCTTTAAGTCAAACTTTGTTTCGTCAAAACCTCTGCGAAGATTCTCTTTCATATAGTTAATCCTGGTGCTGTTGGCGGCAAAGTATCTGCGTGTAACGTTTTTAAGATAGATGTCGGTCGTTTTTCTCAGCGCGTTCGCAATTGCCCGGTTTCGCGGATTGTTTATGGAGGCGGCGTCAAGAAAATCGTTGTATTCTTTTGAGTCGTTGATGGCTTGATAGTGAGCTTTTCCGCCCGCGAACCGAACGGAATAGGCGTTTGTTACGACAGCGACTGCCTTCATATGAGCGGTTTTGAGACGTCGTTTCTGCTTCTTACGCAGATTCGCATACATACGGTCGAGCAAAGATAAATAGCCATACGAAAACTCCTGATCAAGTCCGATGATATTCCACTTTCGCCCGCGAGCTTCAACCAGAAACTCAGCATCTCCAACGTTGCTGAAAAAAGGGATTGGCGTGAAGGTACGTCGGGACGATTTAACGTAATACTTGCTATTAAATTTTCGAAGGCTTGAAACCGTGCTGTTAGGATCCTTTGAAAGTTCATTGAGAATTATGTTTGAGATCGGACCAATTTCAAGCCCGAAATAACGGTAACCCTGATTGTGCAAAACTGGGATTAGCGACTTCGTAAACTCGGAAACGCGGAGGGAATTATGATATTCGCCAAGCAGAAAATACTGTGTGTTCTGAATCTCCTTCTTTAGAAAATCCGCCCCCTTGCCCGTAAATTTACCGTCCACAATATCGAAATAATATGTGTGTTTTTCCAGATCGGTCGGTTTGAGTTCGGGTTTTTCCTTATTCTGCCCATTTGCCGATAAGCTGCTTAGAAATACGGTAATAAAAACGAGAGTTAATATACGTTGCATGGTTTGGAAAAAACGGAAGTATTCGAATTTTGGGGTTTGGTAATTATACACTGCCATATGATGCTTTATGATACCGAAAAAAGAGCAGGTCGCAAATGCGCATGCCCCAATGTTTAAATGATCTCAATATTACAACTCGCCAAAACTAGAAACTTCACGACCTTCAAGCGGCATTACCGGACGGAAGTTTCCATCGAGGATTTTTGCGAAGGATTCTAGTTGTTCTTTTGAAGCTGTCACAGGTGTTTTCAAAACGTGCCAGTTTACTACTTCCGAGCAAGGCGGCGTTGTGAGCGAGCCTTTGTAATTGTAGTATTCTTTGTTTTCCGGGAAGAGTTTTGCGAGATCGATTTTGCCTTCGGCTTTTTTCTCGCCTTTTTCAGCAGGGAAATCCTTCAAGTAAGTTTTAAGGAATTCATTTTCCGCACCTTCCTCAAACATCACGCCAAGAACTGCAAAATCCGTGTCGGTATTTTTGTGTACGAAGTGGACTTCAAGCGGGAACTGTTTGCCGTCGATGGTGTGTTCGCTGGCGGCGTGATAGTGAAATTGGAGCAGTTTATATTCCTTGTCGCCGATGGTTACTTTGTGATCGCCAGTTGTGTTGAATTGTACCGTGTGGCCGTTGTTAACAATATTTGCATCGGATTCACCGTAGGCAAATTTGAACGCCGCGAGACCTTCACCGTTCTTTGCGTCTTTTTTGTGACGATGTCGATTGGAGATTGAACCTTGCCGCCGCAAGCGTTGTTTGCAATCTCAAGCTCCGCCCAATTTTCGGGGCCCGTTTCGCCTTTCTTATTTGACCATTTAACCTCTTTGCTTTCGGATTTTTCACCTTTAGTTTTATCGGTCTTGTCAGTTTTGCCTTTCGATGTATCCGAGCCAGCTGTCTTTTCGGACGTCTGTTTTGTGGTTTCACCGCCTGTTTTACAAGCTGAAACAGCAAAAATTATTGCAACTAACAACAACAGAAATCTGAAAAAATTCATCTTCTATCTCCCTTTATATATATTTCCGCACGGCTCATTTCCGCACAGCCTAAAAAAATCGAATTTAAAATTTATCGCGACTTAAGGATTAACTCAAATCGTTCTTTAAGGCTTCAATTTGGACATCGTTTAGATCAGCTTCGATTTTGAGCTTCTCTAAATCCGAACCAATCGCGACCGGAGTTTTTCTTCCGCAATCAAACTTCAAAAACTGCACGGATGAGATTTTTTCCTCTTCGTTTTGCCGCGAATCGACTTGGGCAAAGGCTTTGGAGCCATCTTCGAGTTTTAGGTAAAGTTTTTCCGGAAGTGCGGTCCACTCAGAGAGCTTTTTAGCGCGCTCGGTTTCATCTGCGATCTCGATCAACAGCGTGGCGTATATTTCACCACGACTGCCGATGAGCTCGTTGTAAGTATCAATTTCATGCCGTATGTCGGCTTCCTTGACGAGTTTCTCGGCGCGAACCATTTCTAGTACTTGATAGCGGATGGTCTCGTGGTTTTCAAAGAGAAAGGTTAAGTTTTCGCCAAGGTGTATGCGGCGTACATGCTTAGCACGCATTGCAGAAGCACGGATTTCAGGGCGCTGCTCTTCGTAGGTTTCGTATTCGAGGATGTCTGATCTTTGTACTTTGTTCATAAATTGGCGATTGCAATTCGCAATTCGTAGTTCGTAAATCGTAATGCGTGAGCACGAACTACGCACTACGAATTACCTTCTCCTTAAATCCATCCTCCCGATAAGCCCGCGCCAGAATGGTCATCGGGTGCATCGGTTTAACGCCAGCGTGCTGCTCAAATTGAATCGCGGCAAGAGGACAATCCGTTGCCCAAACCTCACTTTCAGCCGTTTTCATCCCGTCAAAGGCTTTTTTACCGATTCGTTGAGAAGGCTCGAAGCCCTCAACCGTCATCGCGTAAGTTCCATCGTGTCCGCAGCACTCCATGGTTGCTTTTGGTTTTACACCCGGGATTTTTTTGAGTAGATCGCGACCCTTGAAGCCAACTGCCTGAGCGCGCAGGTGACACGGCGAGTGATACGAAACTTTATCTCCGGGCGACGACTTGAAATCTGTGTTAAAACGTTCTTCTTTCCGAATCGACCAGAGAAATTCACTCGGGTCCATTGCCGCTTCTGCTAGTTTTTCGGCGTAGCCGCGATCTTCTTCAGCCACAAGCGCCGGATATTCGCGACGAAGCATCATAGAGCATGTCGGGTTAATCGCCAGCACCTTCGCTCCTTTTTCTACATAGGGCATAAGCGTTTCAAGATTCTTTTTCGCCAATTTTTGCATTGAATCCAGATCGCCATGTTCCCAGGCCGGCATTCCGCAGCAGTTCAACCCCTTTGCGCAGGCCGTTTCCACTTGATTTTTTTCAAGCACTTCGACTGTGTCTTTGCCGATTCCGGGTTCATTGTTCTGAACGTAGCAGGTTTGGAATAAAACTACTTCACCTTCGTCTGAGATTTTACCGTTCTTTTCCGCCCATTTTTCAAACGTCTCACCGGCGAAATCGGGAAGCAGTTTGTTGCGATGAACGCCCACTATCTTCTCAAAGAAATATCGATGAATTTTGTTGCGGTTGGCTGTGTTTGCCAAAAACACGGGCAAAACGCGTGCCATTTTCCCAGCTTTGTCTGGATCTCCGAGCATTTTGTCCCGAAGCGTCGCACCCTTTTCTTTATAGCGGATCGCCTTGTATCGGTGGACGAGTTTTGGAAAATCGAGTTTGAATTCGTGTTCGTCGCGCTCCGTATACGGACATTGCACTTCGCAGAGTTTGCATTGGAAACATTCATCCATCACCTCTTCGGTTTCTTCCGCTGTGATTTTGCGAACGTCGCCGTCGTGTCGCTCGTCGATGAAGGAAAACAGGGAAGGGAAGCTGTCGCAGTATTTGAAACACATACGGCAGCCGTGGCAGATTTCAAACGTGCGTTCGATTTCTTTATCGAGTCCTGCCTTGTCCCAGTATTTTGCCTCGGCGGGGTCATAAGAGAGCCCGTCGGTAGGCGCGTACGTAATGTTTTTATCGCTCATAGAGAAACCTTAGCCACAGAGGACACCGAGAGCACGGAGGAGGACTTGGGGTATTGATTTTCAATAGTATCTATTCGGACGTGTGTTTTTCCCCCGCTCTGTTTTTCTCAGTGCTCTCTGTGGCTCGTCTTTTTTCTACTCAACGTCATCCAAAAGACTCTGGAAACGACCGGCGTGGGATTTCTCAGCTTTTGCCAGTGTTTCAAACCAATCCGCGATCTCGTCAAAACCCTCTTCGCGCGCGGTTTTTGCCATGCCCGGATACATATCGGTATATTCGTGCGTTTCCCCATGAACCGCCGATTTTAGATTATCAACTGTGTCTCCGAAGGGAAGATCGGTTGCCGGATCGCCGCAGGGTTTTAGGTAATCCATATGTCCATGTGCGTGCCCCGTTTCGCCTTCAGCTGTGTCACGGAAATTCCCCGCAACCTCCGGGTAGCCTTCGACGTCTGCAATTTTTGCAAAATATAAATACCGACGGTTTGCCTGCGATTCCCCGGCAAACGCAGCTTTTAAGTTGTCGTGTGTCTGTGAACCTTTCAATTCAGCCATAAAACCTCCAAGATTGTAATTAGAATTATTCTAACTATAAAAATATACAAAATAAAATAAAGCGTCAACCCTTCCAAACAGAAAAAGAAATTTACAGCTTTGTTTACTTAGGCTAAACTCTAGCCATGAAAAAAATAGTGGCGGTAAGCTTTCTCGTAGCTGTGTTTACGGCAATTTCTTTCGCTCAGCGGGATACCAATTTGGACTCATACAACGAACCTACGAGTCGTTTTCGAGGCGTTATTGAAAAGTTTGGTGAAGATCGGGGGAGTATTACCCGTTTTTATACGGCTCAAACGTCGCCTAAAAGAGTACACCGGCTTCGAAAGCTATACCTTGAATGGCAGCAGATGCTTGCAGCTCTTGATTTCGAAAGTTTAAATCAGGCGGAAAAGATCGATTACCACCTTTTTAAGAATTACCTTGCCCATGAGCTTCGCGAGCTCACCCGTTTTGATAAACAAATCGCGGAAATGGCGCCTCTGCTGCCCTTTATGAAAACGATAAGCGATCTGGAGGATGATCGACGGGCACTAAAACAAATCATCGCCGCTGATACTGCGAAGTTGCTTAACGGTCTTTCAAAAAGTATTAGAGCTTCACACAGGAATATCTCGGGGTTGAATAAAAAAAATGCCGGGATCAAACCGACTGTGGCAAACCGCGCGGCACGAACGTTAAGTTCGCTTGATCGAGTACTTACCAACTGGTACAGGTATCACGATGGCTACAGTCCTGAGTTTTCCTGGTGGAACAACAAACCCTATTTAGCGGTTCGCCGGGAGCTAAAAGATTATCGTTCACTGATCCTAAGTAAGCTCGTCGGTATTTCTGCCAATGATACAACTACTATCATTGGTGATCCGATCGGTAGGGAGGCGCTGATAAGCGAACTCAAACACGAGATGATCCCTTATACTCCGGAGGAGCTGGTCGAAATTGCGAACAAGGAGTTTGCCTGGTGCGAACGTGAGATGAGGAAAGCGTCGCGGGAGATGGGGTTTGGCGACGATTACATGAAGGCAATCGAAGCCGTTAAAAACAAGTATGTAAAGCCTGGGAAGCAGCCGGAGTTGATCCGTGATCAGGCTTTTGAGGCAATCGAATTTGTTGAGAAAAATGAATTGGTGACCGTTCCGAAATTGATGCGCGAGTCGTGGCGTATGGAAATGATGTCGCCGGCGCGTCAGTTAGTTTCACCGTTTTTTCTCGGTGGAGAGACGATCATCGTTGCGTATCCGACCGATACAATGACGCATGAGCAGAAAATGATGTCGATGCGCGGAAACAACCCTCATTTTGCACACGCTGTTACGCATCACGAGCTCATACCTGGCCATCACATGCAGGGCTATATGACGAAAAGGTACAGGCCGTATCGCCGGATGTTTTACACGCCGTTTTGGATGGAAGGCTGGGCGTTGTATTGGGAGTTTTTGCTTTGGGATATGAACTTCAATAAGACGCCTGAAGATCGCGTCGGCGCACTCTTTTGGCGTATGCATCGGGCGGCGAGAATCATTTTCAGCTTAAGTTTTCATCTTGAGAAGATGTCGCCAAAGGAAGCGGTTGATTTTCTGGTGAACAGAGTTGGACACGAGCGTGCGAATGCAACTGCGGAGGTAAGGCGTTCGTTTGCGGGAAATTACGGGCCTCTATACCAGATGGCATATATGATGGGCGGGCTTCAGTTTTATAATATGCATCGGGAGCTGGTGGGCTCAAAGAAGATGACAAACCGCGATTTCCACGACGCGATCCTTAAGGAAGGACCGATTCCGGTTGAGTTGGTGAGGGCAATTCTGACAAAGCAAAAGTTAGGAAAAGATTTTGAGGCTAACTGGAGATTTTATAAGGGATTAGATTGATTGGAGCGCAGAGGCCTTCGCCCGCAACAAACGCACAGCGTCACGCTATTTAATTTTCGCCGAGACTCTTTCAACATTCTTCTTGTAAACTTCCGCGCGCGCGTCGTTTTTTTTCATCGCTAAATTATATGCACGGACATAGTTTTCATGCGCCTTCTTGGTTGAGCCGCTTTTTTCGAATGCCTCTCCGAGGCTGTCGTAAACATTCGGGGAATCCGGATAAAGTTTTGCGTTTTTCCTAAAGACGTTGATCGCGTTTAAGTTTTTGCCCGCGCGCAGAAACTGGTAACCGATTTGATTCAACATTTCCTCGGGAATCAAGACCTCGTAGCCAAAACGCTTCGAAAGCTTTTTGTAGTGTGTTTCCAAAGCTGCCATCGATCCGCTCTGAGGTGGGATCCAACCATCGAAGATCATTCGCAAACCATTGTAGTAGACCGGCATTACGATCGACGCATGATTGTCTTTCGGAAAATCACGAAACTCGTATTCGAAGCCACTTGGCGTTTTGCCTTTAAGCAGCTTTGCAAATCTGTTCCAGCCCTTTTTGTAGTTTGGCTCATTGCCAAGACCTAGAAACAAATACTTTTTTAGATTACCCCTACGAGCAAACATTTTTGCCGTTTCCTTAATCACGAAATTATTGTCGTAGTGCAAAACGGGACTCGCTGCAATGTATGCGTCAAACAGATCCGGCCGGGTTGCAAATGAATAAACGACCGTCAAACCGCCCAGGCTGTGTCCGGCGAAAATCTTAAACGGCTGCGTACGATAGGTTTTTTCAACGAGAGGCATCACTTCCTTTTCAATAAACCGCAAAAACTTATCACCGCCGCCTACGCGTCCGCCTTTTCCGTCATCGGTTGGGGTTAAATCCCGCGAACGGTTCGTATTTTGAATGCTTACCAGAATCATTTCAGGCATTTGCCGTCCCCAGGCCTGCTGCTCGATAATTCCCGCCATCATCGAGGGTTGCGGCGCGTGGCCGTCAAGCATATAAACAACCGGAAACTTTGCATTTGAATGCGGATAAACGAGCGGAGTTCGCACCCATATACTTCGCTCTTCATCTAAAATCTTCGATTGAATTTTATGAACGTTGTGATAAACGCTGGCGATTTGCTGATTTTGGGCGAAAGCGCCAGACGCGAGTATTAGTACAGTTAGAAAAAGAAATACTTTTCGCATACAATTTTCGATTCCACGTAAAGAAAAACGGTTGCAAGACACGAATGATTATTTACGAAATAACTGCGAAAGTTCAAGACGAGCTAATCGAGAAATTTGAGCGGTTTATGAAGGAGACGCATATCCCGGATCTTTTAAGAACCGGAAAGTTTGAAAGTGGGGATATTATTGATGTTTCGCCAGGGCGGTATCAGATTAGATACTTCGCAAAAAGCCGGAAATTACTGGATTTGTACTTACAAGGGGATGCCGAAGAACTTCGAAAAGACTTCATCAAGCATTTTCCCACCGGGGTGGAACTTTCCCGTAAGATCGTAGAGCAATGAACAAATACAAAATCAGGAGTATAATCGAACTAAAAGTATCAGCGACTTGATTAAAAGAAGGAATATCCCCAATGCAGATTAGAAAACAGATCGAACGTTTTACTCTTGCACTTATTCTACTCGCCTTTGGCTCTACAGCGCATTTTTCCCAGGTTTCGGCCGAAGAGCTTGCGAGGCGGAAAGCGGCGGCTCAAGCCCGTACCGCCGAAGCGCAGGCTCGTGCGGCAGAAGCCCAGGCACGAACTGCAGAGGCAAATTCACGTCGAAGCGAGATACAAAACCGCAAAGCCGAGCTGGATCTTTTGGCTGCCAACACTACCGTTTCAGGAGAACTCATTGAAAACGAGATATCTGCTTACAAGGCGGTTGCTTGCGCCGCAGCGGAAATAAATCAGCAGGTTCGTACGGCTAGCACTCAGATAGACCTTTTAATGATCTATAGTCCTAGATTCGCCAAAACGATGGCGGAATACTCGGTAATGATCAGCCAGCTTGAGATGCTTAGTGAGAGATACGAGGGGCTGTACAGACCTCCGATGGCAATCAAAACTGTTACCGAAGACGATAGGTCGAAACCCGGAAATCTTATTGGAGATCTTAGCGTTGCCAAGCAGTTTAGTGCATTAGCAATCGATACACTCGCGCTTTTTAAGACGGAGGTTGATATACAGGGCAAGACCGTTGTCATCGGAAAAGATGAATTTATTGCGAAGTTGTTGAGAGGAATAAATCTGGAGGTTTACTACCCGGAAAAGATCATTCCGATGAATATCAACGACTCACGTCTATTAAATCTTCTGTCTGACCTGGCGGAGTACCGTGTGAAAGCTGAATACATTCTAAAAAACAAGTACGAGATCGACCCGTATTGGCGAAAGCAAATTGTACCGAACCTCCAGGCATTAAACAGCGGCTATGACAATTTGATCACACAATTTTTCCCGTCACAGAAATCTGACAAAGCAGGAGGCAGCAAAACCGGAGATGCATCAAAAGACCCGGTCTATAAGGTCGGACGACGCTCGATCATCGACTTTATGCGGGCCGAGGTTGCGAACCGGATCATGAGCAAGCAGGATGAAAAACGAAAATACTGGCTCGATGTTCATGTGACAAAAGCGGCAAGCAATCAGCGAAACAAAAGCAGCGCAGTCATTGATATTTTTACCGGGGGGAAAAGACTTTCGTTTAGTGGTGGATCGATTGTTAATTACAGGATCTTTAATTCCAATGGCAGGGTGATCGCATCGGACACGATTTTATCGTATATGCCCTACAAGCGTTCGAAAAAGATTGCCGAATACAGGTGCCAGAGGGTAACGGACATCCCTTAACGAGACTTAATTACAGCAAACTCGGGTCTTTTACCACACCGATGAATGGGAGGTTTCTAAACCTACCCGCGACATCCAAACCGTAGCCGACAACGAATCTATTCGGAATCGTAAATCCACAATAATCCACCTTGAGATCCTTGTTTATGCGGGGTTCGGGTTTATCAAGAAGGGTTGCGATTTTGATGGAATTCGGTCCGCGTGTTTCCAATAGTTCAACGAGATGTGTGAGAGTCAGACCCGTGTCGATAATATCTTCAACAATTACAACGTCTTTACCGCGAATCGGTTTCATCAAGTCTTTTATGATCTCGACATCGCCGGTTGAAACAGTGCCGTCTTTATAGCTCGCCACGGCCATAAAATCGATCTCCATCGGAAGATCAATCTCGCGCATCAGATCGGTCATAAAAACGCACGAACCCTTTAAAACACCAATTAAAATAAGGTCTTTGTTTGCGTAATCACGGGTGATTTCCGCGCCAAGTTCTTTAACGCGTGTTGTGATTTCTTCCGTAGGGAACATCGTTTCAAGGTTCGGGTTTGTAAATTCTGTATGGTCTTGTGCTGTTTGAGTTTCCATAATTGTTATTTAACTTTTCGCCATGTTTTGCCAAAATTATCTGTAACCATTTTAGCTTTTTCTTTTTTATCGTAAGCTCTTATCCGCAGCACGCCGAAACCAGACTTGTTAATTGCTACCTTTGTTATCAAATAAAATCGGGCGTTTAATTGATTATTTAAGCTAGGGTTCCACGAATGCCAACGATTTCCGCCATCTAACGTTACTCTCAGATCGTCGTAAAACCAAAAATAGGCGAGTTTCTTCGATTTAACGACTACGTTTTTTCGTGGTATCGGATTTGGGTCATCATGAACCCGCCTGAAAATAGTCCTCGAAAACCAGGCGTCCTTTTTTCGAACTCGGTATTCGTAGATTCCGCCGCACAGAAAAAGACAGTTTTCGTGGTAAGCGGTGATTTTCAACGTTGCCGAGTCGTTAAGTTTTACTATTTGTTCATCAAAAACTTGCCCTTTTGTTCCGCACGCCGAGTACGAAGTTACTGAAACTGTTAACAGTATTGTTAGAAGGCTGGTTTTCATTTAGTTTTCTTGTAAGATAACCATATACTATTTGACCGAAGGAATTTAAGTCAATTGTCGATGTCTGCTGATTCGAAAAAACGCGATCGGATTCGAGCACTCGTCAGGGAGGTTTTGGAAACTGTTCCGGGCGGGGAAACGCCAAAACAGTACCCAGAGCATGTGCGGGTAAATTCTCTCGAGGACGAGCCGCAAAATAAGGAGTATGATCGCGATGAATCGGCAAAATCTCTTTTAACAGAGGACGATTTTCTCGGGTTGGAATCGGGTGCGAAAGTTCGCGTTGCCGAGGGCGTGAAGCTTACGCCTTCAGTAAAAGATTTGATTGCTGAAAAAGGGATAAGACTCGTTGTAAAGGATTCGCGTGAAGAATCGCTCAAGGTGAAATCTGTCGGGATCGGTTGCGACCACGGTGGTTTCGAACTCAAAGAGAAACTCAAAGTCTGCCTGGCCGAACACGGGCTTCACGTTCGCGATTTCGGAACAGATTCGAAAGACGCTGTCGATTATCCTGACTTTGCACACGCGGTCGCTCAGGCTGTTGCAAACGGAAGCATAGAGGTAGGGATCGTGATTGACGGTGCCGGAATAGGTTCGGCGATGGCTGCTGGAAAAGTCCCGGGCGTACGCCCTGCGGCTTGTTACAATCCGGCTCTTGCAAGAAATTCGCGCGAACATAACGGGGCCAACGTTCTGACCCTCGGCAGCGGACAGAACTCATACGAGGAAGCGAAGGAGATTATTCACGCGTTTATAACTACGGAAATCACGGAACCGAGGCATAAGAAGCGGGTTGGGAAAATTGACGCGATTGAGAGACAATATCGGGAGCACTGAGCGGTAAGCAGGCGGAAACCCGACAGTAATGGAGGGTGCCCGTAAGCAGTGAGCGTTGGATCGCTTTGCGGAAAACGTAATACGTAATTCGCAATACTTATAACGAATAACGAACTACGAATCACGAACTACGAATCACGAACTACGAATCACGAACTACGAATCACGAACTACGAACTACGAATCACGAATAACGAATAACGAATTACGAATAACGAACTACGAATTACGAATAACGAACTGCTAATAACAAATGCAATACCCATCAAACACAAACTACGATCAGCTCGTTGAGCAAATCACTGATCTTGTTTTGTCCAAACTCGACGTCGATTATTGCCCGACGTTTTGCCGTGCTGACGTTGAAAGGATTGTTGATGCGGGGGCGTCGCGAATCGGGATCGTTTTAGGCGAAACATCTACCGCACACGATTGGGCATCGCTGATTGATCACACACTTCTCAAGCCGGAATCCTCCGAATCAGACATTAAAAAGCTTTGTGATGAAGCTGCAAAATATGGTTTTGCGTCGGTTTGCGTTAACCCGACCTGGGTGAAAAAAGCTTGTGAGTTTTTGCGAGGTTCGGGAATACCGGTTTGCACTGTGATTGGCTTTCCTTTGGGGGCTACACTTCCCGACGTAAAAGCCTATGAGACGCGCCGCGCGATTTTTAATGGCGCAAAAGAAGTTGATATGGTGATTAATGTTGGCGCGCTTAAAACCGGTGATGATTGTGCGGTTGAAGATGATATACGCGCCGTCGCTGAAGCAGCCCACGACTCCGGAGTTTTGTGCAAAGTGATTATCGAAACAGCTCTTTTGACGGACGAAGAAAAGGTTCGAGCTTGCCTGGCGGCGAAAAACGCCGGAGCGGATTTTGTTAAAACCTCCACCGGTTTTTCTACTGGTGGAGCGACGGTTGATGACGTAAATTTAATGCGCAGGACCGTTGGCAGCGAACTCGGCGTGAAAGCTTCGGGTGGCGTTAAGGGAATTGACGATGCGCGCGCGATGTTTGAAGCCGGCGCAACGCGGATAGGTGCCTCGGTGGGCGTAAAAATTGCCCAGGAAGCAAGTGGACAAAATACCTCAAACTTCGCCGTAGGGAGTTACTAGTCCCGTTCGATTTATCTTTCTCACTTCTTATAAGCAAAGGGTTTTTTCGCAAAGTGTTTCAGCAGCCTTCCGCTCGGATAAATAAGGTCAGCGCGTATTTGTAAAGTGTAGCTGCCCTTGGCCAAGTTGAATTCCGAATACGGAACGAATACCTGAAGATCGTTGTAATAAGCCGTTGTATAGGCGGGTTTGATGTCTTTATAAAATGTCAGGCTGCCGCTCTTGCTTCGATTCTTACTTGCAGCATTCGGGATGAGATTTACATACTTATCGCCGGATTTTCGACTGAATCCTAAGGCCAACTGCGCGCTAACATCCTTCATATTCGACGCCTTAAATTTAACGTGAACGATCATCCCCAATTGACCATTTCTGCGCTTATTATAGTCAACCCATAGTTTGTCAAACGTCGCCGCAGGTGCATTAGGCGAGGGTACAGGTTTGTTGATTGCAAAGTTCCAAAGTTCGATGTGCTGGATCATCGTTCCGTCAGGTTTTAGAAGATCGTAATCCACTTTTAAATTGTGGCTTCCAACCCGGACCGGAAACTCGCCATAAGGGATAAAGAAATTCGTGTCGTTAAAAACAGTCGCTGAATACTTCGGTTTCAGACTCCTTCCGACTGCCATATTTCCAAGTTTGTTGCTGAAATTTTTGCTGGAGCTTCGAAGTGCTTTACCCGCACTATCAAGAAACCGCACATTAAGAAAAACCGGCGTGTCTTTTAAGTTGTAAACGTTAAATTTTGCATGCAAACGGACGCCGCGCAGTCCGTCAACCTTGACATCGTCTTCAATCCAGAACTTTTCTGGTTTGACTCTCGCTTTAGCGTTCGTCGGGAGTGAGCTCGAGGTTCTCCCGGGAGCTTTCCTTCGAATTGCACGAATCAGAGCACTCGAAGCGCCTACCTGGCGCAGCTCATTTTCTATCAAAGGAGTCAGCTTAAAAGTAACGCCGCGGCTCAAAACGGTTTTCGTAATAAACGAGTTTTTTTCTGCGAGACTAAATCCACCGCTTTTTGATTGCAATCCGGTAAGAATCTCACCAAGATTCAAAGGCTTTTTTTGCGCAGCCGCTGCTTGCAATCCAAAAGACGCCAGCAGCACAAAAATAAACGACGAAACAAGAATTTTCTTCGGGGTAAAGTTGCTTTTCATACTATTTATAGGGCTCCAAAATCAATTCAACCGCTTATTTGGTGAATATACCATAGGAAAAGTTTGCCAACAAAATAAACTATTTCGCTTCGGCGAGGAAGACCTAGCAATCGTCCGTAAAAATACAGTCGTTAACTTTTCGCGGAGTTCGCGTTTTTCTTGGAGTCGGTTTTCTAGTAGGACGCCTGGTTGGTTTCCTTGTCGGACGCTTTTTCGGAGTCGCCCTTGGTCGACTGGTAGGCTTAGAAGTCCGTTTAGGGGTGCTGCTAGATGGTTTTCTCGTAGATTCGGGTGTTACCGAGGGTTCCGGCGAGGCCTCCGGTGAATCGCTGACAGTTGGTGTGGACACATCAATACTAGGTTCTGTCTCGGGAGTCGATTCCGGTTCGGGAGTTTCTGTTTCAGCCGTAACCTCAGTATTGGTATTTTCTCGATTGCTATTTGTCTGGGTTGACTGACGATTTGAAACGAAATACCACGCACCCGCTCCCCCGATCCCGATAACTCCCAAAAGCAAACCAAAAATCGGAATCAGCCATAGAAATTTCAAATTAGATTTTTTTTGTGCTGGTTGATAGGTGGGGTCAGGTGCCGATCCGGATGTTGTCAGACCAGCGCTTCCGCCGGTTGACGCCGCTAATTTTGGTGCAGCAATTGTCTCGACGCTATTGCTTTCATCTGCCGTCGGCTTTGGTATTTGTGCCTTCGGTTCCGCGGTTTGAGGCTGGAAGTGCATTACTTCAGTTTTTTGATCGGATTGCTTGACGCCGCGCGCATTGATCTGCCCAAGAGCGCTTCTCATTTCAGCAGCCGAAGTAAAACGATTCTCACGCAAAATTTCCATTGACTTCAAAAGCCAGGCGGAAAGATCGCCAGAGATCGCAGGATTTAACGTGGTCGGATCTTGAAGCGGATCGGGTTTGCCGTCCCAAATATCCACTCCACGCTTAACTGCCTCGATCGGCGACGTCGCGGTCAAAAGGTTGTAAACGGTTGCGCCAAGCGCATAAATATCGCTTCGAGTATCGGCGCTCTGTGTCAGCAATGGCTCAACTTGGGACGCGTATTTGTGTGTTATTACCGCCAAAAAGGTCGGGTCGATTACCCGAAGCATTTGCTCGATCGGAGAGTAGTTTTGGGTGGCCGCCATGAACGTCTGATCTGTGACGGTATTTGCATTGGCGGTTTCCGTGCCCTTGGCGATCCCAAAATCGAGAAGTTTTATTTTGCCGCGCGAGTTAAGTTTTAGATTTTGTGGTTTTAGATCGCGATGAATAATTGGAGGGTTTTGCGTGTGCAAATAGTCCAGACCATCAAGCATCTGATCAGTCCATTCAAGAACATCAGACACCGGAAACGGACCGCCTCTTTGCTTTAACATCTTAGCGAGGTCTTCGCCGTCAACCAGCTCCATTACTAAAAACTGGCGGTTATCAAACGAAAAATAATCTTTTACGTGGGGGAAAGTCTCGTGGTTAATTTTTGCCAGGAGTTTGGCTTCGCGCTCAAAAGCAGCGTGAACCATTTCCTGCGCTTTCGTGTTCGTTTCATTTGATAGGTCGACGACAATCTCTTTAAGCGCTACCGAGGTGTCAAAAACCGAATCATGGGCTTCATAAACCGCACCCATTCCGCCCTGACCCAGGAGGCGTATAATTTTGTAGCGATCGCGTAAGATTTCGTCAGCGGAAAGCATGATCTCCTTATATTATTTAACAAATCGCGATAAAAGGAAAGTTTCAGATCGCCCGCGATTGACTGCCGCCATCGTATTGGAATAAAACTTTGCTTAAATATATTCATATAATTTGACCAGCGAACTCGCGTCGTCGCAATCATGATATTGGTAAGATTTATAGATGTATGAACGAAAACGAAAGGATTAAATCGAGCGAAATCACCGATGAAAAGGACTATCTCGATCGACGAAAGTTTATCGGTCGCGCAAGTCTTCTAATCGGAAGCGCTTTGGCAACAGGGCTTGGCTATCGTTTTCTAAATCCGCCTCCACCAAGGGAGGTCGAAACGGCGGCGATCGAAAAGATTGTACGGGACGCAAAGGCAAACGTTACCGACGAACTCACACCCCTTAGCGACATTGCAAACTATAATAACTTTTACGAGTTTTCGACTTCGAAGGCCGCTGTAGCAGGAAAATCTGCGGAATTCGTTACGGAACCCTGGTCGATCACCGTTGACGGGCTCGTTGGCAAACCGAGAGTTTTCGGGTTTGGAGATTTGCTAAAAATCGATCAGGAAGAGCGCGTTTATCGATTTCGCTGCGTCGAAGGTTGGTCGATGGTGGTTCCATGGATCGGTTTTCCGATAAAAAAACTGCTTGATAAGGTTGAGCCGCTAGGAAATGCAAAGTACGTCGCGTTTCAGACATTTTATGGTGGCACGAATCCTAAAGGCGCGAAACTTCCCAAAGGTGCAAACGGAATGCAGTCAAGTCTTTTTGCTGGGATAGATTTTCCATATGTTGAGGGATTGCGTCTTGATGAAGCTCTTCACCCTTTGGCTATACTTGCGACAGGTATTTATGGAAAGCGGCTTCCAAATCAAAACGGCGCACCGATTCGCCTGATCGTGCCGTGGAAATACGGGTTTAAGAGTATTAAGTCGATTGTCAGGCTTACTCTGACGGAAATCGAACCTCCAACTACCTGGAGCATTTCCGCGCCGCGAGAATACGGGTTTTATTCAAACGTAAATCCCGAGGTAGATCATCCGCGTTGGTCACAGGCTACCGAGCGAAGAATTGGTGAGCTCAGACGGCGGAAGACGCTTATGTTTAACGGTTACGGAGAAGAAGTTGCGAAACTATATGAAGGGATGGACTTGAGGAAGAAATTCTAGCCGAGAATGTCCAGCGGTAAAATGACCGATACCAGATTCCACAAAATAGTAGTTTTTCTGAACTGTCTGATCCCGCTCGCGTTTCTGAGTTGGGACTGGTTTTTCCGGCAGTTGGGGGCGAATCCGGTTGAATTTTTCTTGAGAACAACCGGAGTTTTGACGCTGACAATGTTATTTCTCGCTCTTGCTGTCACTCCCTTGCGCACACTTTTTGGTTGGAATTTGCTGATCAGATTCCGCCGCATGCTTGGGCTCTACGCCTTTTTCTATGGGTGTGTTCATCTTGTGACTTACAGCATTTTTGATAAAGGGCTCGACTTTAGCGCAATTGTTGGTGACGTATGGAAGCGACCTTTTATCGCGGTTGGGATGACGGCTCTGACGCTTATGATTCCGCTTGCTGTCACATCGACTAACGGAATGATAAAACGCCTCGGCGGTAAAAACTGGTCGAAGCTCCATCGTCTGAGTTATCTGATTGCGATTCTCGGCGTGATCCATTATTACTGGATTCAAAAGTCAGATTTTACGTATCCAATATTGTTTGGGCTTGTGCTGGCAGGGCTTCTGGGGTATCGAGTTTACGCGAAGTTGAAATCCAAACCGAGGAGATTGGTTGCGAATAGCTAATCAAAAGTTTTCCGATAATCTTCACCAGCGATAGAAACCGTTTTACACATCTCGAAAAGCCTCGAACGAAGGCGGACCCCAATTCGATCTTCCAAAGTTTCTTCTCTTTTGGTGCGCGGTTTGTCCGGGTAATTGGTTGTAAAAATCGTTAGCTTTTTGTCGTTATAACGTGAATTGATAACGTGAGCCATTGTATCTCGAACCCAATCGGTCGGTTTTGAAGTTCCGATTTCGTCAAGGACTAGAATTTCCGCATCCAAAACAGGTGAAAGAACAGTGAGCTCAGAGGTTTGAGAAATGTGGTTGTAGGAATCTTGAATCTCTTTTAGAAGGCTTCCGAATTCGTAAAACAAACAGCCAAAACCTCGCTCTGTAAGCCCCTTTAAAATCGAAACCGCAAGGTGGGTTTTGCCGACTCCGACGTCCCCCATCAAAAGCAGCCCGCGTTCGACATCTGGGAAATTCATCGCGAGCCTGGATGCGTATTTTAGCGCAACCTTCTGTGAATCGTTCAAGGGTTTGTAGCTATGAAAATGACAGCCGTCATACCGTCGGGGAACCTTCGCTATCTCGAGCAATTTCGAATGGCTATCCCGTTTTTTGCAGCGGCATGTGCGAACACCTTTTCCTTCTACAAATTCCATTCCCGAGCCAAAACACCACTCGCAGACTTCCGGCTCCTCGATTGTTTTCGCCTTTGTCTTTGCGATTTCTCCAGATTCAGCCGGGTCCGGCACAGCATATAGCGGATGATTTTTTGCCTTGTTTTTTGCCATCAAGTTGTTAGAAAAGCTCGCTGTTTTGAAGGTAAATAAAACTGCGGTGCGGTCTGAACAAACAGATTATAGCATCGAAAAATCTTAATACAAACGAAGTCGTTTTTTCGTACAATTATTTGAACTTTTTACAAAAAGGGAAGCATCTGAATACAAGAGACTTACGTCAAAATGCGCGGCGACGTTAGATTTTATGACCCTTTCTTGCTGGTTTTTTGCATTTAGTTACTGTGGTATAGTACCTAACTTTGGCGTACGCTATTTATTGGTATTATGAGCATTGTCCGAACAATTTTAATCAAGCTTGGGTTAGCGGATTTGTCAGCTGACAGAGCGCCGATCTCTGTGTTTTTGCTCGACGACGATCATCGCCGTCATCGCTGGTTTAAGAAGCGTTTTAAGGGCGATCACCTCGAAATTGCAGAGACGGTAGAGGAAGCGAAACGCCTATTGCCGATCGGAAAATACGACGCAATTTTTTTAGATCACGATCTCCTTCCGCACCACTACAAGTCAAATTCACACGATGATTTTCAGAACACAGGACAGGCGGTGGCAGATTGGTTGGCCGAGAACCGCAATGTTCAGCCGGCAGCGACAATAATTGTGCATACCCGCAATGCTGATGCCTCGGTAAAGATGATCGAAGTTCTTCAGTCCGCTCGCAGAAACGCCGAATACGTAGCCTTTCCTATGCTTGATCTCAAGATCAAAAACTATTGGAACAAATAGTTTTCATTGAATTTACTTCGCGTCCTTTTTCTTTTTAGACTTCATTGCGACAATCTCATTCTTCAATTTAGTAATCAATCGACTTATCGATTCTCTACGATTTTTATCCGATGTCTTCGTTACTATTTTTTCGAGCGCCATTCGATAGGCAGTCTTCAACGCAAGTTCTTTTGAGACGGCAATATCGGGCTTAACACCGGTTCCTTCCCAGTTTGTCTTGGTGATCGGACTTATCGCACGTCCGGTCGAGATAAAGGCTCCGAAGTGATCATCCAGGCGAAAAGTAGTACCGGGATGAGCTCCGCCTCCCGTAGTTTCGCCGACGATCGTTGCGCGTTTTAAATTCTTAAGGTTATAGGAAAATTCCTCAGCGCCGGAAAAGGTCCGCTTGCTTGTTAAGACGTAGACATCTTTACCGAGATACTTTGAGCCTTTGACTTTGGGCGTCGTCCAAAACTCATCGGTGCGATCCCGCTCGCGCCAATATAAATCGTTGAGATGAACCTTTTCGTCTCCAAACAAATACGAGCAAATGAGTGCGACCATTCTCGGATCGCCGCCACCATTTCTGCGCAAGTCAAAGATCAAGGCGTCTGTGTTCGCAACGAAGTTCATTGCCGAAGCAACGGTGTCAGCTCCGAGTTTTGGTCCAAAGAAGCCGCGAAACTCTATGTAGCCAATATTTCCATTCATGCGCTCGACCTTTTCGAAACCGTAATTCACCTGCTTCATCCAGTTTCTCTGTCGAGCGATTTCTTCCGCGGTCGGCTTTGGAGCGGCTTTTCTAACTGGCATTTTGTCGTGTGAATATCTAACTCGTAGATGTTTGTCACGGCTGATCGCCTGTAGGTCGCCGGTCAATTTTTTCGCAAACGCCCTTGCGCTCGAAATCTTGCTATATTCGCCATTATTCAACCTTTTATAAATATCAGCACTCATTTTTTCAGCAACATCTTCAAACACATAAGACTTTTTCATGTGTTTTGCGAGTGTTTTTATAACCCGCGCTTTTGTTGCGTTGTCGATCGAACGGTCAGGAGGAGTTTGGGTAATTACAACGTAGTTTGAGAAAAAGAAAATACCTAAAATGAAACCTGCAAACGTTTTTAAATATAAATTTTTATTCATTGCTTTTTGCTCCGTTAGCCAGAAGTCTTTATTCCCTTTAGCAAGATTTTCGCGATTCGATTCGCCTTTTGCTCAATCTCCTCGCGCTCGCCGAGTTCTTCCGTGGACAGATTGAATGGCAAAAGGGAATCGGTTGCAAGAAGAAACGAACGAGCCTTTTCCAAGGCGTTTCCTTTAGCGAAGGCTCCCTCTTTTTGACCCTTGCGAATAGCTGCAGCGAAAATCTTTGCCTCTTTTTCGTGATATCCCTTACGGCGCACGAGTAGCTTTGCGCGAAGTGACGATAGTAGGTCGTTTATGCTTTGCGAGTAGTGCTGGACACTCTCAAAACGAAATGAAACCCTTGTCATCAACATGCGTTTTAGCTTTGTTTCATGACTGGTTTTTTCAATCGAAATCTCAGTTAGCCTTGTGCAGAGCCTGCTAATTATTCGGTCTATATGTGAAAGGGCAATTTCCTCTTTGCTCTCAAAATGGAGATAAATGCTGCCTTTTCCTATTCCAACCTCTTTTGCCAAATCATCGATCGTCATTTTACTGTAACCGTATCTGGATAAAAGCAAATCCGTAGCGTCTAGGATCGCTTCACGAACTTCTTTTGTCTGAACACTTGTCCTCATGATATGGATAATGACTTGATTCGTCTTTTGGTCATATTATTCCACAGATAGCAGTTCAGTTCAACAAATTCTTACTGAATAACTTTGTATTTTTTGAGGATTCGAACTGTTTTATCAAGCGGAATAGCATTGACGCGTCGTCCTTTTTGTCCAGACATTGTGTGCGCACGAAAAAGAGAATTGTAGATGGCTTCCTCGGTTGCTTCGATGGTCGCCAGGAATAGGGGCGACATTGAATTATTCCGTATGAATTCACTTGGATTTTTGGCTGTAGAAAAAGCGATTGAATAATCTCCGCTGCCGTTTGTACCGGCGGAGCCCGTACGAGCGAGTCCCATCATGGTACGCGCCGCCATACGTTTGAGGTTTCTTGCGTCAACTGGAGCATCGGTTGCAACCACGATTATTATTGAGCCATCCGCGTTGTCGCTTAGGTCTTGACGACGTCGTTTTACACCGGTCATACCCCTGCCGAGAGCGTTTTTCATGTAGTATTTTCCGAGCTCGACGCCAACAGGCGCGCCGTCTATTTTCAGTACACCGCCAAAATTACTCTGGACGAGAACTCCAACCGTATAACCGCCTAAATTCACGGGAAGTTTTCGCGAGGATGTTCCGATTCCGCCCTTCCAGCCAAATGCAATTGTTCCGGTTCCTGCTCCGACCGCGCCTTCGACAACCGTTCCCGACTGCGCATTTTTGATTGCATAGAAAACATCTTTGCGGGTTATTCTTCGTGCTCGAATGTCGTTTAAATAGCCATCGTTGGTTTCAGCGACAACCGGATTAATTGATCGCACGTTTTCGTTTCCTGGAAGCGCGAGCATATAGTCGATTAAAAAATTGCCAACTTTTGGAACGGCGAGCGTCGAAGTCAACAGTATCGGTGTTTCGATTTCGCCCAACTCTTCAATTTGTGTAGAACCGATCAGTTTGCCAAATCCATTCCCAACGAAAACCGCTCCGGCTACTTTATCGCGAAACGTATTTCCGCCGTGAGGCAGGATCGCCGTCACACCTGTTCTGATATTTTGGCCTTCGATGATCGTTTTGTGACCGACTTTTACCCCGTCAACATCGGTTATCGCATTTAATTTGCCAGTCGATAGAATTCCGGGTTTTACGCCTATATCCCGTGCTCTTGGTCGTTTTTCGGAAGAGTCTTGACCTAGGTTGCTAGACGTCAGCGTTAGAGAAAGTGCCGCAATAATGAAGAGAAATACTGAATTGTTAATGAATTTTGTTCGAAGCATCTCGCTGAAACCTTATTAAACACGAGGATTAAACGTTCGCTTTTGCGTTAACCTTTTTTCGGATACGGAAGACTCCCATTAAATACCAAAGGAGTCCATGAGAGACATATGCAACGGCGATCGCCAGCAAGACATACTGCGAGTAAAGCCAGACGAGCATTCCGATCGCGCCTAAAACCAGAACCAGATAAAGGTTTCTTTTGCCTGCACCGGTATTTTTAAAACTCGAGTAGCGAAGAGTACTGACCATCAGACCCCCAAGGACCGGTAAAAGAACAAGCAGCAAGGTAGTATAGAATTTTCCCGCGCTTACGCCGTAAGAATTTAAGGGCGAGGGCGCGAAATGCACGATTGCCGCTATAAGTCCCGCCGCTGGGGGAATTGGTAAACCGACAAAGTGTTTTTTGTCGATCTTGGGTGTTCCTTCTCGTAAAACTCTGGGTCGGGTAGCTTGAAGGTTGAAACGCGCGAGCCTGAGAACGCCGCACATCAAAAATACAAATAGCGCGAAAATACCTACATTATGAACCGGACTCGTTTCAGCAAAACTTGCGCCAACACCCCATCCATATGCGAGTGTGACCGGAGCTATTCCAAAAGTTAAAACATCTGCAAGCGAATCGAGTTGAACACCAAGTTCCGTAGTGGTTTTGGTCATCCGCGCCAAGCGTCCGTCAAGGGTGTCAAAAAGAATCGCCAGACCGATAGCTTTAGCTGCGTAGTCAAAATAAACTGCTGCTTGCTCAGGATTTATCTCGATGATTTGAAAACCCCGCAATGAAGAGATAACCGCCAAAAAACCCATTGCGATATTTGCGGCGGTAAACGCCGTCGGAATGAGGAAGAGTCCTTTTTTAAGGCCCTTATGGTTTACAGTTTCTTCAGCCATTAGTTGGGGTTATTCTACCACTTTTGCGATTATTGTTTCTCCGCCCTTAACTTTTTCGCCAACTTTAACCAAAACCTCTACATTCTTTGGCATCAACAAATCCGTTCGCGAGCCAAATTTTATCAGCCCAAATCTCTCGCCCCGCTCAAGACGATCCCCGATTTTCTTCCAACAAACAATTCGGCGCGCTACGATTCCAACGATTTGCGTGCAGACCACGGTCATTTTTTCGTTTTCGATGGTGACGGCGTTTCGTTCGTTCGTTTTGCTTGCCTCATTGCTCGTAGCCGGAGCCTTTTTCCCCTTAAAAAGTTCTACACCTTTAACCTCTCCTGCAATCGGCGAGCGATTAATATGTACATCAAGTGGCGACAGAAAAACGCTTACGAATTTTCCTTGATCCCGTTCCTCGATTTTCGTAACTTTTCCATCCGCTGCCGAGACAATCAACCCCGGATCGGTCGGTATGTTTCTGTCAGGATCGCGAAAGAAAAAAGCCATAAATGCCGCTAACGCAACAAATAGGACACAAAAGAGCCACAATTGAAGCAGCGCAAAAACAGCTGCGAGTAGGAGCGGGAGTGCTACGAACGGTATGCCATCTTTGATCATATCTAAAGTTATAAGAGGCTAGCGGGTAGATCCGACGTGTCTTCGTCAACCTGCCATCCGCTAACCTCAAAAACAGGGCTATCATACGCCAAAGCCCTGCATATTAAAAATCAAAAAAGCCCGATGAAATTAAACACCGGGCGAACGAGGAGGATTGTGCAAAGAGGAGAAATAAATTATCTCACGGGGAAGTCTTTTGCGTAGCTATAAGCACACCATGCTGCAATCACGTGAACAACCCAGCCAAGCAATCCCGCTGAACCAATCCATGAAAAACCCGTTAAGAGAAGCCACACGATCCCAACGATAACTCTTCCGTTGTAAATCTGTCCCAAACCGGGAATCAATAAACTTAAAAACCCTGCAATAATCGGCTCGCGCATTTTATTTTTCACCTCCGTTTAATTATACGGCGGAAGCGAGCACGTTGTTCCAAAAAAAAGGAATTTATTTTTTCGGCGGTTCCACTTTAACGAGTTTGCCGCGAAAGACGTTTTTTACGCGTTTTACAAGTGGATGGTTATCGGCATATTGCCAAAGTTCCTCTTCGGTAGGGTTTTCCGGTAAGACCGGAGCTTCGTCATTAAATTCAACTTCTTGAGCAAGTTCAGAAACAATTTCGAGAGCTTTATTCTTAGCGGGAGCGGTTGCGGTACCTGAACCATTTGTCTGTGATCCGCTCTCGGGCTGAGAAGCTGGCGTCTTTTCACTTCTGGCGCCAAAAAGTGCTGAGATTAAACTCCGTGGATCGCCCAGAAGTTTCAAATCATCGCCCTCGCGCAAGAGGCGCTCCTCAAAATCCTTGTCGAGTTTTTTATCCTCGAAGTGCACAAGGTCTTCCGATGAAATGGGTTCGAGCTTGACGGGCATCGAGTCCGGGTCGATCGAGATCTTGTCTTTTATCGAGCCCTTTATTTTTGGCGGCACAGCAAGATCCACTTCCGTGAGGTCAACAGCTTTTTCGGGTTCGAGTTTCGCTTCTTTTTTTTCATCGGATGAATACTCTTGGGGCTTAGTGTGAGTTTCGGGGGTTGTTGCTAGCGGGACATCACGGTCTTTCGCCGGTTTGACCGGAAATGGAACCTCATCCGGAATGTTTCCGGACTTTAGAGTTTTTTTTTCCTGCTCGGCGTATGTATCAGACGCATCCGGTTCTTGGTTTACACCCTCATCGGATAGGGAGAGCGCATTTTCAAGTTTCGCCATACGCGCAAGAAGCTCTTCAACGGGACTTACCGAACGCATTTCGATGAGTTTTATCAAACCGATTTCTAGTAGATAGCGAGGCTCATTTGCGTCGCGCATTTTCGTTTCTGTTTCGGCGATTGAATTAAAAAAGCGGATTAGATCGGTTTCAAGAAAAGGAGCGGACCGTTCCTTAAGTTCTTTAATATCAAGAATCGCCGATTCAAGAAGTGCGCTCGATCCACCAGCAATTTTCACAATCAGGAGGTCGCGAATAAAGGTTAAAAGGTCACGTGAAAAGTTTCTTAGATCCTGACCGCGTTCGACCAGGTCTTCTACGACTTCTAATGCTAAGGTCGAATTATTGTCAGCGATCGCCTTGATGGTTTTTGTCAGGTTTTCCGCTGAAGCGATACCAAGCGCCTTGATCACATCTTCGGTTTCGATCTTTTCGCCGGAGAAACTAATCACTTGATCAAAATTGCTTTGTGCGTCTCGCATCGAGCCCTCGCCCGAGCGCGCTATCTCCCGCAGCGCATCATTTGAGACATTGATCGCTTCGGCTCCGGCAATTTCTTTTAAGCGATCGAGAATCTTTTTAAGCGGAATAGTTCTAAAATCAAACTGTTGGCAACGGGAAAGAATTGTATCGGGGACTTTGTGAAGCTCGGTTGTTGCCATTACAAACACAACGTTTTCCGGCGGCTCTTCGAGGGTTTTTAAGAGCGCGTTAAACGAGGAAGTCGAGAGCATGTGGACCTCGTCGATGATAAAAACCTTAAAACGATCGCGCGCGGCATTCACGTTGATGCTTTCAAGAATTATCTCACGTATGTCGTCAACGCCCGTGTGTGAAGCGGCGTCGAATTCAAGCACGTCGAGCGAACGGCTTTCCGCGATTTCCTTACAGGAATCGCAGGCTTCGTTTGTGTCAGTGTCGCACGGTTTGGGGTTTGCCGCTTCGGTTTTTTGACAGTTTAGAGCTTTTGCAAGAAGCCGGGCAGTAGTCGTTTTGCCGACGCCCCGCGCCCCTGAAAATAGGTAGGCGTGGTGCAAGCGGTCGAATTCGATTGCGTTGCGCAGCGTTTGCGTAATCGCATCTTGACCAATGACTTCCTCAAAAGTTTGAGGTCGCCATTTTCTGGCAATAACTTGATAGGACATTGTCGAACTTGCCTTAGATATTATCGGTTTTGCGGTTCCGCGACAAGCAATAAAGAGCTAAAGCAACTCCAAGGATTTCAGCAGCCAAAAGATAATACATTATGGCTCTATTTGGTGGGTTAGCCACAATTCCGAAAAATCTCGCAACGCCAAAACCTCCGAGCGAAATTGCTTGAAAGATCAGACCGATTCGAATAAGGCATTCGTTTTTAAGGCAGTAAAATAGAAATACAGCGATTGCAAACATACAGCCGCCGTAGGTTGCTCGAAGGTCAATTATCGAGGTTGGGGTCGGAAGGGAGATGTCGACGCTCGATCCCCAGTAAACAGGATCGGCAAGAAAGATTACTCCAATTGCGGCGTAAACAGATGCTGTAATAAAGACGGAAAACTTTGATAGCCCCATATCCTTTTAAAATAATGGAGGCTTCAGACTTAACCGCAACACAGGTTGAAATTGCTACCGTTGCTCGATTCCTCGCCTGGCGGAGTTCACAACACAGACCTTGTGCGGAGCCTGAAGCCATAATCGCCCATCCGAAATGCCGACTGGTCAAATGAAGTAATAATAAAATACTCGGCGCTATTTGTGAATTCCAAACTGTGTTTCATCTATCGTATATTGCACCCAAAATATTTGCACTACTTCTAACCACCCATAATCTCTGGCAAATAGGTCGATAGCTCCGATAGAAGTTTTTAACGTTAGACTGTCAGGGAGCCGTTCCTTGTATTTCGCCGCTCGTTTGAGGAGTCTGACCTGTTATCAGGCGGTTTGTGGCGGTTATTGCTAGCTTAGTTGCATTACGGTATTCGTCGCGGCTTACGACCCCATCCAAATTCTCATCAGGGTGGTTTGGAAAGTTTCTTGTAAATAGTCTAGTGAACGCGCCGCCAAAATGTTTAGGATTCTTTCCTTTAACCCGAAACGCAAGGTGGTCCCACAAACTTTCAGGAACATTGGAATAGATGGCTAATTCATTACGTGCAGCTGCGGTGAAGATCTCAAGCTTTTGATTTTTTCGAAAAAAACCAGAAATCGGTGGTCCAAATTTTTTCGGAAATTTTTTACCTTCTGCAGCGTCAATCAACAATCCGGAATTACACATTTCGAGTATGATTTGAATATAGCCAGCACCTATGCCACGCAAGGAATACAACAATCCAGGTCCTGTATCTAATCCGGCTTTGGCTAGCGTCGGATTAACTTTTAGGTTAGATAAATTCCACGGATGGTAACTGTAGCCTTTATTCTGATACGTAAACCCATGTCCGTAGCTGATCTCTCCATCGGTTGAATAACCATTGCTTGTTTCCAGGGCATGTGGATCCTTTTCATATGCTAATGAATGAGCTCGAACGTAGACTACAAAAACGTCGCAATTCCCTAGCTCGTCTTTCAAGGACTTGATAGAGGACCTAACGTTAGCAAGGGAGTCAGTACGCCACGCTTTCCAGATGACCTTGTTGAAGCCAAGGCTCAAAAATAACTTTATGATACGACCACCGTCCCGAACAAAGACCGTGTCTTTTCCTCCGTCTACTAGCAGGGCAACTTTCCGTGTTTTTTTACAACCCGGCTGCTGAAACTCTGCCTTCGCTTCTAAGCTGATCTCCCGAAATGGATTATCTGCTATCTTTGGTCGCCGCGTGACGACGAAGTCCATGGAGTATCGGTCTTCTCCAAAACTAGATCGAAACGACGCCTCAATGGCAGGTCTCTTAAAATCCTTTTCATCTTTCGGGAAGATCCGATCGGGCGTAGCCAAGCGGTCCTCGATCGTTTCGTAGTACGCAGTTTCAACGCCCTTGTTTTTTGCGGGATCAGTAATCAACGGGGTTGCGAAAGACCTTTCAAGTTGAACTATTTTTCCCGTTTTTGGGTCGGATAAGACATGAATCACCGGGTGGGCATACATGGCGGTTGGAAAAATATCTATAAACGTATAACAAAGCGGCTTTGAGGTCTTGAATATTTCTCTAGACTTTATGATGCCTCTTTCAGCTACGACCGATCCCTTCGAAAGCGGTTTTGGATTTCCAAGCGCCAAGACAATCCTGTCCGAAAATTCTCTTTTTATAATCTCACTCCTGACAGTATCGGCAGAGGACGCGCAGGTGTCACCCCGAGTCAGATAAAATTTTGTGACGATAGCGTCCTGATCAACACGAACAAATTCGCCGGCTTCTATATTAATTTTTGGTGAGTACGCAGTGACCAAAATCAGGCTCTTAGAAAGTAGTTTAATGTGGTATCTAAAAGTTGCGGAAAACGTGCCTTTCTTTTTTATAAGTGTTTTAGAATATGGTGGCTTCCAATATTTCCTTTGAAGACAGCCCATTTCTTTACACTCGTAAAACACGTCAAATCCGTTGGAATCAAATTTTCCCTCAAAGCGGGCGCTAATTCTTCCGGTAAATACATTTACCCTCTCGGGATAGCTGTGTCCCATGCCTACGGTCACGCTACCGTCGTTACCAATTTTAAAGAACGATAGTGTATTTGGATTCAACCACCTCTCCCAACGTCCGCGATCACCTGGAGTCCTGATACTCTGTCCTTCAAGGTCGCCGATCTTAAAAGGTGTGGGACTCGGTGTTTGTCCTATCGATTCAATCGGCGCACTCAAAAGGACAATAGTTAAAAAAATTGATAAAGATAAAAACGAGATCGAATAGATTTCGAACTTGGGGAAGTTTTCTTTGAACATTTTCGCTCCTTTTACTGATAAGTTTACAACAAATTTAATTCAGCAGAAAGAATTTAGTAGTATTTACTCACGCCTCGCTGAGGACACTCAAAGGAAGCTAAGATCCTAAACGAAAAAAAAACACCTAGAAATCGGACACATTGCCCAAGTTCTACAGTGTTTAACAGCGATTAGCTTTACTTGCTAAAATTAATCTGGCGGAAAGGGTGGGATTCGAACCCACGGTACCCGATAGGGCACACAGCATTTCCAATGCTGCCAGTTCAGCCACTCCTGCACCTTTCCCGCTTAAATTTTCAAGTTCTATTCTTCTCTATTCTTCGTCCGGAGACATCCAAGAATAGAAGAAGCCCGCCAAAACAGCACCCACAATCGGTGCGAGCCAGAAGAGCCAAAGCTGGCTGATCTGCGGAGCTCCAGCGAAAAGCGCAACACCGGTACTTCGCGCCGGATTAACCGACGTATTTGTAACCGGGATGCTGATCAAATGAATCAGAGTCAAACCCAGACCGATGGCTATTGGCGCAAACCCCGCCGGAGCCAACTTATGAGTCGAGCCTAAAATGATCACCAGGAAGAAAAACGTCAAAACAACTTCGATCACCAAACACGCGAGCAACGAATATCCGCCGGGCGATAAGTTCGCAAAGCCATTTGTCGCAAAAGCACCTGCCTGGCTCGAGTCAATCGTAAAACCGGTTTGCCCAGTTGCGATTACATACAAAATCGCCGCACCTGCAATCGCTCCCAGAACCTGCGCGACGATGTACGGTACCAATTCAGCGGCCGGAAAACGTTTTCCCGCCCACAAACCAAACGACACAGCCGGATTAAAATGACCGCCCGAAATATGTCCTACGGCGTAAGCCATTGTTAAGACCGTTAAACCAAACGCCAACGAAACGCCTACAAAGCCGATTCCTAAGCCTGTGTCCGCAAACTTCGCAGCGAGCACGGCACTTCCACAACCACCCAAAACAAGCCAAAGTGTTCCAATAAATTCAGCTGAAAGCTTCTTTATCATGAGTTATTTTCTCCTGTTTCCTTATTGGGGGACAAAATGCATGTCGCAAAATAAATGGCGGAGAGGGTGGGATTCGAACCCACGGTACCCGCTAGGGGCACAACGATTTTCGAGACCGCCCGATTCAACCACTCTCGCACCTCTCCGTTAAGTAAGCCAATTCTATTTGTGTATCAATATCTTTTCAAGTATGCTGCCGCGCGTCTATGCCTTTCTCTTATCACGAAAAAATTCCTGTATAAGCGCTTTGCATTGTTCTGCGAGCACTCCCGAACGAATTTCTATTTTATGATTCAGAGAAGAATTATCGCACAACTCGAAACGGGTTCTCACCGCGCCAAATCTTTCGTCGTCAGCACCGTAAACCAAACGCTTTACCCTCGCGTTTACAAGTGCTCCGGCACACATAACACAAGGCTCAATGGTCGTATAAACGGTACAGTCAGTCAAACGATAATTACCAATATTTTTTGCCGCTTTGCGAAGCACTAAAATCTCGGCGTGAGCAGTGGGATCGGAGTTTGTGATAGTGAGATTGCCTGCAGCTGCCAAGATCGTTTCGTCGCTGCCGACTATACAGGCTCCAATCGGCACCTCGCCCATTTTTTGCGCTTTGATTGCTTGCTCGATCGCAATCTTTATGAAGTATTCATCGTTATACGGCATGGCGAAATAGTATTAACGTTGTGAAAAAAAAACAAAAACGATTTGGACGATTTTGAATACGAGAGGAATGTTTGCTAATTTTCAAACAGATAATATTTAGGAGAATTTAGTATGTCTGAACAATTAGAGGAGAGAGGAAAAGCCCTCGAGAATCAGTATTTTCGGGAAAAAGAAAAAGAACTAATCGCGAAAATGAAGGCGAAGCTAGCCGAATCCGAAACAAAGGAACTTGAGCTGCAGTGTCCTAAGTGCGATGGTGCGCTCCTCGAAACTGAATACGAAAGCATCACGATTGATGTCTGCAACAAATGTTCAGGAATGTGGCTTGACGCGGGCGAACTCGCTCAGGTTGTTGATAAAAATGAAGATAGCGGTTGGCTGAGCCGCGTTTTCGGATAGTTTTGCTTGAGCAAAATTGGTTGCGCCATCCGTCTAAAGCGCGGGTGAAATTTATGTATAAGAAAATAGCTTGTTTAATTTTGCTGATACTCCTCGTGTTTAGTGCGGGAGTGTTTGCTCAAAAGAAGACGGTCGTAAAAAGCAACTACGCAAAACGAAAACTTATCGGCCGCCATATGCTGTCGCTTCAGTGGATTAGCTGGAAACAGTTTGGTCGCGCCTATGTCAAACAACGAAAAGGCGTGCTTTATTTAAGCGGAAAACAGCAGCTCAAAGGCAGCAAGGATTACCTAAGAATTAACGGTGTGATTACTGAAGTAAATCGTTACAATTTTAAGTTTAACGGGAAAATCACGATCCGAGTTAGCCACAATAATGGCGGCGAGCCATGTGTTCGCGAAGGCGATATGACCTTTGCGATTAGGAAAAAGCGGAAATATTGGCGCCTTCAAGAGATGCGGAATCCGTGTGAAGAGATCGTGGATTACGTCGACATTTATTTTAGATGATAAAGAGGAACGCGGACACTCTTGTCCGCATCTTGCAGGCAAGCTGCTTGCAGTACATTTTTTAAATGCTCAATTTTGCGATTGAAACGGCACGCGAAGCGGGAAATATTCTGCTCGAAAAGTACGGGAAAAAGATAGACGTTTCAAAAAAGGGCGACATAAACCTTGTAACCGAAGCCGATCTTGCGTCTGAGAAACACATAATCGAGCGTATAAAAATTCAACATCCCACACATTCAATCCTTGCCGAGGAATCCGGTGAAGCCGTTACAATTGGAGATTCAAAATGGAAATGGATTATCGATCCGCTTGATGGCACTACAAATTTCGCACACAGCTACCCGTGTTTTTGCGTTACTCTAGCGATTGAATATCAAGGTGAAATTGTAATCGGTGTAACTCATGACCCGACGCGAAATGAGACTTTTTCCGCTGAGCGGGGAAACGGTGCAAGCTTAAACAACAAAAACATAGAGGTTTCAGAGACCCCGATACTTGCTGACGCACTTCTCGTTACCGGGTTTCCCTATGACCTATCAAATCAGGAGCGTCTGGCAAAACACTTCACCGATATGCTTTTGAATTCGCGTGCGGTTCGTCGCGATGGTTCTGCTGCCATCGATCTTGCGTACGTTGCCTGCGGGCGTTTTGATGGTTTTTGGGAGGAAGGATTAAACCCATGGGATATCGCCGCCGGAGTTTTGTTTGTTGAGGAGGCGGGCGGGAAAGTGTCGTATTATGACGGCTCGAAACTGAGTATTTATGAACCGCCGATTTGTGCGAGCAACGGCAAAGTTCACGACGAGATGTTAAGAATCCTCGGTTAACCACTTTTTCAATTTGCTAAAATTCAAACTACACATCTAAAATCAAACGATCGATTTATGGCTTGGTTTCGCAGAAAAAAACCAAAGATAGAAGGCAAACCCCAGGAAGCGGAGCAAACCGTCAAAACCGAAGGGATTTTTGAGAAGTGTCCTGAATGTGAGGAGGCACTTTATCGACGCGAACTTCGGGAGTCGTTTGAGGTTTGCATCCACTGCGATCATCACTTTCGTCTCGGTGCGCGGAAACGCCTGGAAATTTTGTTTGACGACGGGAAATACGAAAAGCTCGATGAAGAAGTTACGTCAGCCGATCCTCTAAAATTTGTAGATTCAAAGCCTTACAAAGATCGAATCAAGGTCGCACAGAAAAAATCCGGTTTGCCTGAAGCTCTAATTTCGGGAAAAGGGACGGTTGGCGGACACAAGGTTTACGCGGGCGCGATGGATATGTCGTTTATCGGCGGCTCGATGGGTTCGGCTGTCGGCGAAAAAATCACACGTCTTATCGAACGTGCGTTAAAAACGAATGGCGCCGTTATCATTTTCTCAGCCTCGGGGGGTGCGCGTATGCAGGAAGGCACCCTTTCTTTGATGCAGATGGCAAAAATCTCAGCTGCACTTGCAAAGCTGCATGATGCCGGGTTGCCGTTTATCTCCGTTTTAACCGATCCGACAACGGGCGGGGTTACAGCGAGTTTTGCGATGCTTGGAGACGTAAATATCGCTGAGCCTAACGCGCTTATCGGCTTTGCGGGACCACGCGTGATCGAGCAAACTATCAGACAAAAGCTTCCCGAAGGTTTTCAGCGATCGGAGTTTTTGCTGGAGCACGGAATGGTGGACATGGTCGTTGACCGACGCGAATTGCGCGAGAGGATAATCCGTTTACTGGGATTTATGATGAACGAAGACTCATGGGGAACTGAACAATGAAGGAATCTTTAACACAGCTTTTTGAAAAGGATCTGTGGCGTGTGATTGAAGAGATTGAAAGCTACGAAAGCGAAGCCCATATTTGGAAAGTCGAAGGCGAGATCGCTAATTCAGCCGGAAATTTAACACTGCATGTGATTGGAAATATCAAGCATTTTTTTGGTGCAAACCTCGGAAACACAGGCTACATTCGCGATCGTGACCGTGAATTTGCGGACAAGAATGTTCCTCGTGTAGAGCTCGTTAAAGGACTCAAAGAAACGATCGAAGTGTTGAAGGACGCGCTAAATGGTTTGTCCGATGAAGATTTTCAAAAAGAATATTCCGAAGAAATTTTTGGAGGTGGACACACTACCGACGAGATCACGACCTACATGCTCATACATCTCAATTACCACCTTGGGCAGATCAACTATCATCGAAGATTGCTCGGCAAATAAGTGAATTTCAAAGAATCTCTCGATTATCTTTTTGGTCTTGGTTACGAGCGTTCGGTTAAGAAATTCGGGCTCGAAAACACCTACGCACTATTAAGTGCCCTCGGGAATCCACAGAAAAATTTCATAAAGGTACAGGTTGCGGGAACAAACGGCAAGGGATCGACTTGCGCGTTTCTCGAATCGGTTTTGGTTGAAGCGGGAATCAAGGTTGGCGTAAATACATCGCCGCATCTTGTTTCGGTAACGGAAAGAATACGGATCAATGGAGCTGAGATTTCGGAAGAAAAGTTTGCCGAATACGCGACCAGGGTTAGAAAAACTGCCGAAAGACTTGTCGAGACGGGGGCGCTAGAAGCAACTCCGACATTTTTCGAACACGTCACATCGATTGCGCAACTAGTTTTTGCCGATGAACAAATCGAGGTGGCGATTCTCGAAACCGGGCTCGGCGGGCGTTTTGACGCAACTACGGCAACCGAAGCAGAAATCGTCGCGATAACGCCTATCGCTCTTGATCATACGAAAACTCTCGGCGATACGATCGAAAAGATAGCCGCCGAAAAAGCCGCAATAATTCGCGAAGGTGTGCAGGCAGTGATTGCCGAGCAGAAAGAGGCTGCAATACGCGTGATTCTGGCGAAATGCGAAGCTGAAAAAGTGAGTCCATTGTTCGCGGAGGAAGTCAGATGCCTACGAAAAACACGAATGGTGCGAAAAAAGAGCACAAACAGAGATACGATAGCGGTTGAGAACGTTGGTCGAAACAGAGAAGGGGATATCTGTACGGGAAGCGGTGGTGACCCGGTTGGGGGCGAAACAAGCGGAAACACGACCGCAAGGGAGTGTGCAAAAGACGGAAAAGCTCTGACCTCGTTTTACGTTCATAAGGCAAGTTATGAGAATGTTTGCCTAAACCTTCCCGGAAAACATCAAATTGAAAACGCAACCGTGGCAATTCTTCTTGCGGAAGCTCTTGCTGAAAAAGGCTTTAGGATAGGCGCAAAAGAAATAAAATCAGGTTTGGAAAAAGCCGTACATAAAGGGCGGTTAGAGTTTTCGGACGGAATTCTATACGACGGCGCACACAATCTCGCCGGGGCGAAAGCCTTAAGACAATATCTGAACGAAGAAGTCGATCAGCCGATTACGATGATTTTTGGTTCGATGCGCGGCAAAAACCTCGAGAAGGTTGCGGGAGTGTTGTTCCCGCTTTCCGAAAATCTGATTCTTACTACTCCTGAGAATCCGCGTGCGATGGAGGCTTCAGACATCGTAGAATTTGCGTTGAAAAATGTGGACGAGAACAGCTGTTTTGTGATCGACGCGCCGTCAAAAGCACTGGAAAAAGCTCGCCAAATTGTTGGGGATAATGGCTTGATTCTTGTCACGGGCTCGCTTTATTTAATTGGTGAAATCAAGGCGAATTTAAGAGGTCGAAGGGTGGAACGGCGCAAAAAGAAGATAAAGTGAGGAATCACGTGAATTAGTTTTGTTTCACGGGTTTGCAGGGTTTTGTCTTTTCAGATTTACCGTTCGTTTTCGAGCCATTTATCCTATACAAAACCTTAAGAAGGTCACTCGGAGCTGCGCGTTTTCTATAATCAACTTCGAGGAACGCAAATTCAACGGTTCCGTTTTTATTCACAACATAAGTAGCCGGAATTGGAAGTTCGGATTTTTTCATCTTGTTGTATTCTGCCAAATCAAATCCGTATTCCTTATAAACGTCATCCGCAACCTTCGGAAGCTCGAAAACGATCCCAAATTTTCTCGAAACGTTAAGATTCGGATCGCTAAGAACCGTAAAATCCAGCTTGTTTTTCTGGGCGACAGCTAAAGCTCTGTCCGGCGGCTCAACCGAGATCGCCACAAGCTGGGCGCCCTGCCGCGTAAATTTCGCAAGGTTTCGTTGGAGACCGCGCAGATATAAATTGCAGAATGGACACCAGGCACCGCGGTAAAACACCAAAATTACGTGTCCTTTTTCTAGTAATCTTTCTGACCGCATTTTTCTATCAAACGCATCTCCGAGCTCAAACGAAGGCATCATTTCCCCTACATTTAAAGCCGTTTTCAATATTTCCGATTCAATCAGTTCTTTTCTCGCCCGCGCGTTGGCATCGCGGAGTTTTTCCATTCCCGGGCGACTTTTTGACTTCTCAGCGAGTTCGGCTAGTTCCTTTTCAACCGACTTTTCATTATCTTCGTCCGTTTCATTTTGAGCGGAAAACTGCATCGTAAACAGAGTTACAATAGCTAAAAAACAGACGGATCGAAAAATTATCATGGCAGCTCCTGAGGAAAAAATAAGTTTGCGGTTAAACGAAGCGACAGCAAATTAAGTTGCAATTATACCAGGAAAAGTTCGATTGATGGCGCGCTGGATAAAAACTTAAATATGTCTTATTGTTCTATCGAGAAATCTAATTGGAATGGAGCCGTCAATGTACAAGTTAGTTTTATTGAGACACGGGCAAAGTGAGTGGAATAAGACTCATCGTTTTACCGGTTGGACGGATGTTGACCTAACGGAAAAAGGAATCGAAGAGGCGAGAAAAGCCGGCGAAGTGTTAAAGGCAGAGGGCTTTGAGTTTGATATTGCCTACACGTCTGTTTTGACGCGTGCAATTCGAACGCTTTGGTTAACACTCGATGAAATGGATATGATGTGGCTTCCCGTTCGGAAGTCCTGGCGGCTAAATGAGCGGCACTACGGCGATTTGCAGGGCTTGAATAAGAAAGAAATGGCTGCGAAGGTCGGCGATGAGCAAGTACACATCTGGCGTAGGAGCTACAATGTTCCGCCTCCAAAACTTGCGGAAGATGACGAAAGAAACGTGCGAAACGATCCTCGTTATGCGAATTTTGACGGCGATGAGTTTCCGCTATCCGAGTGTTTGAAAGACACTGTTGATCGTTTTCTGCCCTATTGGAAAGAAGTGATCGAGCCGACGATCAGGGATGGGGAAAGAGTAATTATCTCAGCACACGGAAACTCCCTGCGTGCACTTGTGAAATATTTAGACGATGTGTCTGATGAAGACATTACGGGACTAAATATCCCAACCGGTATTCCGCTTGTTTATGAGCTGGATGCGGACTTAAAGCCGATTAAAAATTACTATCTGGGTGATCCGGAAGAGATTAAGAAACTCCAGGAAGCAGTTGCTAATCAAGGCAAGGCGAGTTAACGGATCACCATTTAGATTCTTTCGCAAACAAGTCGTAATAATCCTATTCGACACCGCCAAAACCGTATTACCTATTTTATTCATACAGTTTTTGAAATTTTGCCAATTGGGTTTCGAACTCGGCCTTGAGCTCCGCATCTTTAATGCCTTCTTCTTCCGAAAAATTGTCGTAAAATTTCGGCAAAGAAAAACTTGATATTACATTTGCCCCGATAAAAGGAAAATAGTTTTTGGCGAGATTCAGAACACTTGAAGCACCTCTTCCCCCAGGGGAAGTCGCAAGCAAAAGCATTGGCAGATCGTTCCAGAGTTTTCTTTCCAGACGGGATGACCAATCCAGGATATTTTTGAATGCGGTCGAATATGAACCGTTGTGCTCCGCAAACGAAATCACTATTCCATCTGAGGCATTTACGAGTTCCTTAAACTTCTTCGCGCGCTCGGGGATGCCGTTTTCGCTTTCGCGATCGACGCTAAATATAGACATCTCAAAGTCATTCAAGTCGATTAAATTGATTTCAACTTCGTTTAACTGAGCCGCAGCGAATTTCGCAAACTGCCTGTTAATTGATTTTTTACTACTGCTTGCACCGATGGTCAATATTTTCTTCATGGATTTAAGATTCTTGGACGCAATGACCGAATTTGTCAAACCTCGGCATTCTGGTCGATTTCAGGCAGTTCGTTTATACTATCTTGCATCATAAAAAAGTCAGTCCCCCGCAAACGATAGGAGAGAAACGATGAAAAAATCTGTTTGGCTGAAAGGCGCGTGTACAGCATTGCTGTTTGGTCTGTTTTTCGCAATGAGTACGGATGTGTCCGCGCAATGGTGGAAGATTGGTAAGAAGAAAAAGAAAACCGACCAAACGTCGACAACGAACACAAACACTTCATCCAGAAATCGAGACACTCGTGGGATTTCGAACAACACGATTTCGCTCGGGCTGAAGGAGGCGCTTTCGAAGGGCGTACGTTATGCGGTCGATAATCTTGGCAGGGAAGACGGCTTTTACAAGAATCTCGACGTTAAGATTCCACTTCCGAAGTCGCTTAAATCGGTGGCTCGTGTGGCGCGTTTTGCAGGTTATGGTGAACGCGTGGACGCGTTTGAGCTTGCGATGAACCGTGCTGCGGAAAAGGCTGTTCCGGTAGCGATCGACGTGTTTATCGACGCAATCAAACAACTTACCTTTAGAGACGTAAAAGACATACTCTTTAGTGGAGAAGACGACGCGGCGACTCAATTTTTCCGTCGCACAACTGAGGAAAAATTACGCGGAAAGTTTCGACCAATCGTTGAGAAGTTTACAGCTGAAACCGGTGTAACACAGAGCTACAAGGCGATGGTTGATAAAGCCGGGTTTATGGCGGCTTTCATCGGAAAAGATGCCCGCGATCTCGACGGCTACGTTACGCAAAAGGCGCTCGACGGAACCTTTTGGATGATTGCTGAAGAAGAAAAGAAAATTCGAAAAGACCCGATTGGTCGCACAACGAAGATCTTAAGGGACGTTTTCGGAATCCTTACCTAAACTTGCGAAAAATCTACTGGTGAGGCGGTTTAACGACCGCCTTTTTTGCGTTTGCGGCAAGCGTACTGATAAAATATGGGATTACTTAGTTGCCCTGAATCGTCGCTGTGTAATATGAGCATAAAGAAAATCTCCGTTCGCGGAGCCAGACAACACAATCTAAAGAATATAGACATCGATATTCCACGCGATAAATTTACCGTAATCACCGGTTTATCGGGTTCGGGGAAGTCTTCACTTGCTTTTGACACGATTTATGCAGAGGGGCAAAGACGCTATGTAGAATCGCTTTCTGCCTACGCCCGTCAGTTTCTAGATCAGCTCGAAAAGCCCGATGTCGATTCCGTTGAAGGTCTTTCACCTGCAATCTCAATCGAACAAAAAACCGTATCGCGTAGCCCCCGATCTACGGTTGGAACAGTAACCGAGGTTTACGATTACATACGCCTTCTTTTTTCCTCGATCGGAACCCCACACTGTCCGAATTGTGATCAGCCGATCACTCGTCAAAATGTCGAGCAGATTATAGAAAACATAATGGAACTTCCTGCAGGCGAACGGGTTATGGTTTTGGCTCCGATAGTTCGCGGCAGGAAAGGTGAGTTTAAAAAGGAACTTGAAAAGCTGCATAAGGATGGATTCGTTCGCGCTCGGATTGACGGCGAATTGCGTGCTCTTGATGAAGAAATAAGTCTCAAAAAGCAGAAAAATCACACTATTGAGGTCGTCGTCGATCGGCTTTTGATAAAAGAGGATGTTGAAGAACGCTTGACCGAATCGGTGAAGACTGCGCTCAAACTTACCGATGGCGCAGTTTTAGTTTCGGTGATCGATGGCGACGAAACGTTGTACTCCGAGAAGATGGCGTGTGTCGACTGCAAAATAAATATCGCTACGCTCGAGCCGCGTTCGTTTTCGTTTAACTCGCGTTTTGGTGCGTGCCGCAGATGCGAGGGCATAGGCTCAATCGCTGAAGTTGATCCGGTAAAATTGATTCCTGACAACAAGATTGCCGCAAATAAACTTCCGCTCCTTGATGACATAGATAACGCCGCTTCGGGCTATTTCCGCGCCGCTTTGATCGGTTTGATTAAGGTTTACAACAAAAAATATAAAACGTCGATTCGTGTCGATACGCCGTTTGGCAAACTCCCGCCCGGTGTTCGCAAAAAGTTTTTCGAGGGTTCGCCGACAAAAGTTCCGATGAAACTCTACCGTCGGACGTCACGGCAAACCTGGAGTGGCGCTACGGCGTTTATGAAGCACCGTATGCACAATGCGGGTTCGGAAAAGGTGCGGCAAAAGCTCGAGCAATTGATCTCACCGAAGGTTTGTCCAGAATGTAATGGGCATCGACTGCGGAAAGAAAGTCTTGCCGTGAAAATTAGTGGACACGGCGTTGGAGAATATGTGAGTGTCCCAATCGAGGATGCGACAAGACTTTTTGAGCGGGTGAAACTTGACGAACGCGAGGAGCGAATCGCGGGTCTGATACTGAATGAGATTAAAGATAGACTTCGTTTTCTCGATGCAGTTGGTTTGGGCTATCTGACACTAGATCGTGGATCAGGCACGCTTTCGGGTGGTGAAGGACAGAGAATTCGTCTTGCTACACAAATCGGTTCGCGCCTTCGAGGAGTCTTGTATGTTCTGGATGAACCTTCGATCGGTTTACATCCGCGTGATAATCGAAAGTTGCTCGAAACACTGCGGGAATTGCGTGATCTTGGAAACACGGTTTTAGTTGTCGAACACGATGAAGAAACGATCGAGCAGGCCGATTTCGTGGTTGATCTTGGACCAAAAGCGGGGACTCACGGCGGAGAAGTGGTTGCAAAGGGCACCCCAAAACAAATTCTCCGCAGCAAAAAATCTTTGACGGCAAAATATATGTCCGGCGAGCAATCGATTGCTTTGCCGAAGAAGCGCCGCTCGCCAAATGGCGATAATATTGTTGTAAAAGGGGCGAGGGGGCACAATCTCAAAAATATAAATGTCACCTTTCCGCTCGGTGTTTTTACTGTCGTCACCGGTGTTTCCGGCAGTGGGAAATCAACGCTTGTGGACGAAATTCTTTACCGTTCGCTCGCCAAACACATCTACAAATCGCATAAACAACCCCTCGAGCACAGATCGATCGAGGGTCTTGATTCGGTCGATAAAATTATCGAAATCGATCAAAAGCCGATCGGCAGAACACCCAGGTCGAATCCTGCGACCTATACCGGGGTTTTCACGCCTATACGCGATCTCTATGCGATGTTGCCCGAATCACGCGAACGCGGTTACAAAGCCGGGCGTTTTTCGTTTAATGTAAAAGCCGGGCGTTGCGAAGCCTGCGAAGGTGCTGGAATGAAACGCATCGAAATGAATTTTTTGCCTGACGTTTATGTGACGTGCGATGGGTGTCGTGGCAGCCGATATAACCGTGAAACGCTAGCCGTAAAATACAAGGGTTTATCGATTGCCGATCTTCTTGATACGACAATCGAAGATGCTCTTCCGATTCTCGAAAATATTCCAGCGATCAAAACGAAACTTCAAACGCTTCTCGACGTCGGATTGGGTTACTTAAAACTCGGTCAATCTGCGACAACCATTTCCGGCGGAGAAGCCCAACGTGTAAAACTCTCAAAGGAACTATCAAAGCGCGCGACCGGAAAAACGATCTATATTCTCGACGAACCTACTACAGGTCTCCACTTCGCTGACGTTCATAAACTGCTTGATGTGTTGCAGCGTTTGGTGGATACCGGTAACACAGTAATTGTCATTGAACACAATCTCGACGTAATAAAATCAGCCGATCACATTGTCGACCTCGGTCCGGAAGGCGGAGCAAAAGGCGGAAAAGTGGTTGCAAAAGGGAAGCCGGAAGCGGTGGCGAAAAGTAAGAAATCTTATACGGGCGTGGCTTTGAAAGAGGTGCTAAAACCAAGTAAATAAAGGGTTTCATATGGTATAATAAGACTTATGAGAACGCGGGAAGAAATGCTGAAGGTTGATCGGACGGCGATCAAAATTGCTTCTTTTGATGAATCTGACGAGCTTGAATTCTGGCTTTCGCGTCCTCCACTAGAGCGGCTTTTTGCACTAGAACTCCTACGCCAGATTGCCTATGGATATGAACCTGATTCCCTCAGACTTCAGAGAGTTTTTGAAGTTGTTGAGCGTGCATAGAGTTAAATACTTGCTGATTGGCGGTTATGCGGTCAATTATTACGGGTACGTTCGTCCTACGGGCGACATGGATATCTTCATCCCTTACGAATATGAAAATGCAGAAAGAATAGTTGGAGCGGTCAGCGAATTTGGTTTCGCGACCCCTGATTTGAATCCTGAATCATTTCTCAAGAAAAACAGCATGGTTAGAATGGGCGTTCCACCTATGAGGCTCGAAATTTTAAATGAGATTTCAGGTGTAGAATTTGACGAATGTTTTGCGGATGTTGAATTAGTTGAGATCGATGGTGTGCAAGTTAATCTAATCAGCCTCAAACACCTAAAAATTAACAAGAAAGCGAGCGGTCGGTTGAAAGATTTGAGCGATTTAGAGAATTTACCCTAGAAAAATCATTCATTGACGTTAACCCACCAAATAAGGAGGAATCTGAAATCGCTGAAGAAAGTAGTATGGGCGAGCAGGGGTATCCACCGTTCGGCTACAAGAAGCTCCAGCTCTGAAGTACCCGAATATGCAAATCATGGGGAGTGTTTCCTCCGTCTCCTAAGTTCTTCATAAATGTCCTCGAGTTTTACCCCACGTTCTGCGAGCAAAACCATAAAGTGATATAGAAGATCCGCGGCTTCGGCTTTGAAGAGTTTGTCATCGTTACTTAACGCTTCAATCACCAATTCAACTGCTTCTTCTCCGACTTTCTTAGCGATTTGATTGATTCCGCGTTCGAAAAGTTTGGATGTGTTGGAAGATTTTGAGGGCTTTACCTTCCGCCTTTTTACTACTTTTTCTAGTTCGAGCAGGAAATTATCGGATTGATTTATCTCCTTAAAACACGTATCGGAACCTTTATGACAAACCGGTCCTTTCGGATTTGCTTTAATCAGAATCGTATCGTCGTCACAATCGAATAGTATCTTTTTAACTTTAAGAAAGTTCCCGCTGGTTTCTCCTTTTGTCCAAAGCTTTTTGCGCTTGCGAGAAAAGAAAGTTACATCCCCACGCTGCTCGGTTAGTTTTAATGCACGACGATTCATAAAACCCAGCATCAGAACCTTCGCAGTTTTGGCATCCTGAATGATTGTTGGAACCAGCCCATCGGCATATTTATCAAAATTAATCTTCATACTGTTATTCAAGCAAAAGCGCTAAATTCTCACTTCGATGTCGCGACGTGTTAAGTAGTTTTTAAGACTTGGAATTTCAATTTCACGAAAGTGGAAAATGCTGGCTGCAAGCGCTGCGTCGGCTTTTCCTTCGGTGAACACTTCAACAAAATGTTCTTCTTTTCCCGCTCCACCGGAAGCAATCAGCGGAACGTTCACAATCTCGGAAATCTTTTTCGTTAAATCAACCGCAAAACCTTTTTTTGTACCGTCGGCATTCATCGAGGTCAGCAATATTTCACCCGCTCCGGCATCCACTCCGCGCTTTACCGTTTCAATTGCCTCTAAATCTGTTTCAATTCGTCCGCCGTTCAAAAACACGTTCCAGCTATCTCCAACGAGACGAGCGTCAACTGCAAAAACAATGCACTGCGAACCAAAATTCTTTGCTCCCGTTGATAAAATCTGCGGGGTTTTTATTGCTGCGGTGTTTATAGAAATTTTGTCCGCGCCCGATTCCAATAAAATCTCGATATCTTCGAGCGTGTTTACTCCTCCGCCAACAGTAAACGGAATATGTATCTCAGCTGCGATTTTCCTTACTAGCTTTGATAAGGTCTTGCGTTTTTCGTTTGTCGCCGTTATGTCTAGAAAAACCAGTTCGTCGGCTCCCTGCTCGGAATAAAGCTTGCCGAGTTCAACAGCATCGCCGGCATCCCGCAGGTTTACAAAATTTGTTCCCTTTACTGTTCGACCGTCTTTAACATCAAGACAAGGAATTATTCGCTTTGCTAACATTTTTTGTTAAGTGCTCTCCCTTGCTTTGGTTTTGCCGGCTAGCTCCACCAAGTCAATTTTCCGCTCGTATAACGCTTTACCGATGATCACTCCGGAGCATCCGATTTTTTCGAGTTCTGTGATTTCTTCGGGCGAACTTACTCCGCCTGATGCGATCAAGTGGAGCCTTGGCAGAGCCCCTAAAATATCGGTGTAAAGCTTCCTCGCAGAACCCTCGAGGAGCCCGTCTTTACTTATATCCGTAACAAAAACTTTTCGCATCCCTTTCGCATAATACTTTTTCAAAAATGACAAAATCTCTAGATCCGTTGAAGTCTGCCAGCCGTTAATCGCGATCTTGCGATTTTTGACATCGGCTCCGAGCAAGATTCGGCTGCTTCCATATTTATCGATCCACTCAAAGAACTTTTCGTTCTCTCTTACCGCAACGCTTCCGATGCTTGCCATTGCCGCGCCGGCGTTAAACACAGAATCAATATCCTCGTCGTTTTTGATTCCACCGCCAAAATCAATTTCCAGATTTGTGTTTGATGCAATATCTTCAAGCACTTTCAGATTGGATATTTTCCCTAATTTTGCTCCGTCCAAATCCACGATATGCAAACGCTTTATGCCGTTTGCCTCAAACTCTTTAGCCGTTTCCAAAGGATTTTCGTTGTAGATTTTCTTTTTTGCAAAATCACCTTGGGTCAAACGGACGCATTTGCCGTCAATAACGTCAATCGCCGGAATTATTTCGATCATTTGATTCATAGCTTGAGAAAATTCTCTAAAATTTGCTCTCCTACATCGCCCGATTTTTCCGTGTGAAACTGTGTCGCGTAGAAATTTTTATATTTAATCGCTGCCGAGAAATGCAGACTATAATCACACGTTGCAATCGTTTGCTCTCCGTCTTCGACATAAAAGCTATGCACAAAATAAACGTAAGAATTTTCTTTGATGCCTTCGAAAAGATTGCCTTTTAGCTTCGCAATCCGATTCCAACCCATGTGCGGCACCTTAAGATTTTCCGTTTCAAAAAACTTTACTTTGTACGGTAAAATCCCCAGACATTTTGTGTCATTTTCCTCGGAGGCATCGCATAAAAGCTGCATTCCCAAACAAATGCCCAGAACAGGCTGCTTTAGGGATTTAATAACACCATCCAAATTCCGTTTGCGCAGATATTTCATTGCGGATGACGCTTCCCCTACGCCGGGAAAAATCACTCTGTCTGCTGCTCGCAGGCTTTCCGCATCATCGGAAACAAACGAATCTATATTGAGACGTTTAAGAGCGTTTTTCACCGATGCGGTGTTTCCTGCGTTGTATTTAACAACTCCAACTTTCATAAATCGCTAGATTTTCCCCTTTGTCGAAGGCAAATTATTACTTGAAACCTCTCTACGGATCGCCATTTTTGCAGCCTTTGCAAACGCCTTGAAAATCGCTTCGATTTTATGATGTTCGTTTGTGCCTTCCGCCTTTATGTTTAAATTGCACAATGCTTTATCGGAAAACGATTTGAAAAAATGAAAAAACATTTCCGTTGGCATTTCACCTATCATTTCGCGCTTAAAATCAGCATCCCATTTGCACCAATTCCGACCGCCGAAATCTATTGCAACCTGTGCAAGACAATCGTCCATTGGAAGGCAGAAACCGTATCGATTCATTCCACGCTTGTCTTGCAAAGCTTGATTAAATGCCTCGCCTAGAGCTATTGCCACGTCTTCAATCGTATGGTGCTCGTCTACTTCCAGGTCGCCGTTTGCAAGAATTTTCAGATCAATCTCGCCGTGCTTTGCAATTTGGTCAAGCATATGATCAAAAAAAGAAATGCCCGTGGAAATCTCAGCATCTCCATTCCCATCCAAATTTAACTTAACCAGAATTTCTGTTTCTTTTGTTGTTCTTTGATGCGAGATTTTTCTCTGAGGCAAACGCAAAATCTCGTAAATCTCCTTCCAGTTTTTCACGATAAGTTCATTTGTTTCAACATTTTCAGATGGATCGAAATATTTGTTTTTGATAAATATGCCTTTTGCTCCGAGGTTGTCCGCAAGCTTCATATCGCTCGACCGATCGCCGATAACAAACGAATTTTCCAAATCAAAATCGCCCTCGAGATAGCTCGTTAAAAGACCCGTGTTTGGTTTTCGGGTTGGGGCGTTTTCATTCTCAAACGTACGGTCGATTAAAACTTCCAAAAACTCGATTCCTTCGTTTTTGAGTGTTTTCATTACAAAATTTTGCACCGGATAGAACGTTTCCTCGGGAAAAGAATCCGTTCCCAAGCCGTCTTGATTGGTTACCATTACAAATTTGAAATCAAGCTCGTCGGCGATTTTGCCGAGGTACTTAAAAACAAAAGGCAAAAACTCCAGCTTTTCGAACGAATCAATCTGGAAATCTTCGGGTTCGAAAATAAGCGTTCCGTCACGGTCTATAAATAAAACTTTTTTCATGATGTTTTTAAGGAAACTTTTTTAGTGTCGATATTAAGCTCTCATTTTCTTCCGGCGTTCCCACCGTAAATCGCAAGCACCCTTCGCACATTTCAACGTTATTGCGGTTTCTCACAATGATTTTTTCCTCAACCAGGAATCTGTAAATCGCATCTGCATCGGGAGTTTTTACCAAGACAAAATTCGCGTCTGATTGATAAATCTCTGTTGCGATTTTCTTCAAAGTTGATAAATTTTCGATTAGTTTTTCACGCTCGGAAATGGTGTCGGCGATTCTTTGCTCGACCAATTCTTTATTTTCAAATGCGCTTAGAATTTTTTCCTGGGCGATTTCCGAAACGTTGTATGGCGGCTTTATTTTGTTGAAAAGCTCAATAATTTTGGCATTTCCAAAAGCCATCCCAACCCGCAGCCCTGCCATTCCCCAGGCTTTTGAAAACGTTTGCAAAACTACAAGGTTGTCGAAATTATCGATTTCGTTGACAAGCGACTCGGCGCGCGAGAAATGTATATAGGCTTCGTCGACCACTACGATACCTCCAAATGTCTCCGCTAATTCCAAAATCTTTTTTCGATCAAGGCGATTTCCCGTTGGATTGTTCGGCGAACAGATAAAAAGCAATTTAGTCTCGGTGTTGATCGTTTTTACAATCGCGTTCAAATCGAGCTCGAAATCTTCGGTAAGATTTGCACGTCTGATATAAACATCATTAATGTTTGCCGAAACTTCGTACATCCCATAAGTTGGCGGACAGATTAGAACGTTGTTTTTTTGGGGCTCGCAAAAGATTCGAAAAAGCAAATCAATAGCCTCGTCGCTTCCATTGCCGATGAAGATTTCGTTTGGTCTCATCCCGTTTGACTCAGCGATTTTTTCCTTTACCGCCATCTGCAGAGGATCGGGGTACCGGTGATAATTTCGGGTCAAAGGCGAACCAAAATTGTTTTCGTTTGCATCAAGAAAAATATTTGCCTTGCCCGTAAACTCGTTCCTGGCAGATGAATAGGGCGTCATACGTTTGATATTTTCACGAACTAGATTTTGTAGTGTCATGTGCTTTTTTAAAGTATTTAACAAGGATATAGAGGTAAACAGGGATGGAATAAATCGTTGCTCATACCCCTTTATCCAGGTTCATGTCCTTTTTCCAATTTGTTCAAGGCGAACTGAAATCGCATTCTTGTGTGCCTCTAAACCTTCGGCCTCTGCCATCAATTCAATCGCTTTGCCTAGGTTTTTAATCCCAGTTTCGTTCAGCCTTTGAAACGTGATTTTTTTTACAAACGAATCGAGCGAAACGCCGCTAAATGTCTTCGCATAACCGTTTGTCGGTAGTGTGTGGTTTGTGCCTGAAGCGTAATCGCCAGCCGATTCGCACGAATAATTTCCCAGAAATACCGAGCCGGCATTCGTGATTTCTTCAGCTACTCTTTCTGCATTTTCAACCGCTAAAATCAAATGTTCGGCAGCATACTCATTCAATAATTCGATGGCTGTTTGCTCATCTTTGACCAAAATCGCTTTTGAATTCTCAAGCACCTTTTTTGCAATTTCCTTTCGTGGTAAAACGGTTAACTGATTTTTAACTTCCTCCAATGATTTTTTTATAATCCCTTCATTGGTCGAAACAAGCACAACCTGGCTATCTGGTCCGTGTTCCGCTTGTGAGAGCAAATCTGATGCGACGAATTCAGGAACGCTTTTTTCATCAGCAAAAACTGCTACTTCGGAAGGTCCGGCGAGCATATCGATTGCCACTCCTCTTTGCGAAACAATTTGCTTTGCGCAGGTGACAAACTGATTTCCCGGACCGAAAATCTTGTAAACTTGGGGAACCGTTTCCGTTCCAAATGCCATCGCACCAATTGCTTGTGCGCCACCGATTTTGAAAATTCGTGTGACCCCACAAAGCTTTGCTGCGTATAGAGTTACATCGTTAACATACCCGTCGGAATTTGGAGGAGTGCAGATTACTACTTCGCCGCATCCGGCGATTTGTGCAGGAATGGCAAGCATCAAAGCGGTTGAAAAAAGAGGGGCGGTGCCACCCGGAACGTAGAGACCGACTCGCTCAATCGCCACGCTTTTTTGCCAACAAAAAACGCCCTCGGTTGTTTCGAGCTTTTTTGGTTTTTCAACTTGAGCGCGATGGAATTTTTCGATATTCGACTTTGCGATTTTTATTGCATTTTTCAGATCGTTTGAAACACGGTCTTCCGCCTCACAGAGTTCTTCTTCGGATACCCTAAAGTCATTCAGCGAGGCGCCGTCGAATTCTCTTGTGTATTCAGCCAGCTCCCGATCACCGTTTTCCGCCACTCGTTTAAGAATTTTTTTTACTGCGGGTTCAATCTTCTCAACACCAAATACAGGACGCTCAAGAATTTTTTGCCAATCTTTTTTATTGGGAAATTTTGTTATTTTCATCTCTAAAATATTGTTTTTGTTGGACCAGGAAACTCCGACGTTTCTCGCATCTATCACTAATCACCAATTACCCATTTACTGAATCATCTGATCGACTGAAAGAACCAAAATCCCCTCCGCTCCCTCACCTTTTAGCTTTTCCACTACATCCCAAAAATCATTTTCATCAATCACCGAATGCACCGAGCTCCAGCCAGTTTCTGCCAAAGGCAAAACGGACGGACTACGCATTCCCGGCAGCATCGCAACGATTTTTTCTAAGTTTTTGTTTGGAGCGTTTAGCAAAATGTATTTATTTTGCTTCGCTGATTTTCCGGCTTTTATGCGGAAAAGAAGTTTATCAAGAATTTTCTGTAAGTCAGCTTCAAGATCATTTCGTTTTATCAAAACGGCTTCGGACTTCATTACCGTTTGAGTTTCTTTGAGCCCGTTTGTAAAAAGTGTGCTCCCTGAGCTTACAAGATCGCAAACAGCGTCCGCCAAGCCAATCGAAGGAGCGATCTCAACCGAACCGCTGATTGTGTGTAGCTCAGCTTCAACGTTATTTTGCCGCAAAAAATTGCCGAGGATACACGGATAGCTAGTAGCAATTTTTTTCTTCTGTAGATCTTGTAAATTCTTGTATTCAAATGCTTTCGGCATAGCAAGCGAAAGTCTGCACTGTCCAAAACCGAGCTTTTCGATTATTTTTACTTCGCAGCCTTTTTCAGCTAAAACATTTTCGCCGACGACACCGATATCGGCTACCGAATCCTCTACATATTCCGGGATATCGTCATCTCGAAGAAAGAAAATCTCGAGCGGGAAATTATTTGCTTTGGATTTAAGCATGCCCAAACCGTTACCGAAATTTATTCCGCATTTTTTAAGCAGATTTATTGAATCTTCGCTAAGACGTCCCGATTTTTGAACCGCAACTTTTAGTTTCTTATCCATATTTAAACGCAAAAAAGCCTGAAACTTTTTCCTGTTTCACGCTTCGTAACTAAATTCTATCTGAAATTAAATAAACTGAGACTAGCCGGCGTGGATGTCATGCCGATGATGATGAAGTTGGTGATTTGTGGTAAACGCTTTCATCAAGTTAATAGATAAAAACATATTGGCTGAAATTTTGCAAGGCGGGAAGTATTAGATCTTTAGCCAGCGAATAAACGCGAATTTGTGCAAATGAATGCAGGGATGCTTAGGCTTCAGTCAATACTGATTCATTGATCTTCTCTTTCGTTTCCCTCACGCGATCAGTATAGGACGGCACTTCTTCTTTCAAAAATAAACCCGTATAGATCGGCTCCGTGCTCTCGGATAATACAAGCGCTTCTACTCGATCATCAGCCTTGTAATCCTCCGGAAGAGCTGCTACTTGTTCCTCAACCGATTCATAAGTGACCGTTTTGTGAAACTCGATACACGGTGAAAGCACGTGAATGATCGAAAAGCCTTTGTGTGCGATGGCTTGTGTGATCAGATCGGTTACTTCATCGCGGTTTTGCGAAAACACACGTGCTACGAATGTAGCGCCGTATGTAAGCGCCATTGTTGAAGCATTTAGAGGCTTAGCTATATTTCCGTAGGGGGATGTACCGCTAACCATTCCCATCGGCGACGTTGGGGAAGTTTGTCCTTTTGTGAGTCCGTAAATTGCGTTGTCTAAAAGCAGGTAGGTTAAGTCGAAATTGCTGCGTGCCGCGTGTGGAAAATGTCCCCCACCGATACCAACACCATCACCGTCACCGCCGACAACGACAACGCTAAGTTCCGGATTTGCGAGTTTTACGCCCGTTGCGATCGGCACCGCGCGTCCGTGAAGTGCGTGGAGCCCGAAGCCTTTTATGAAAAACGGAAATCTACCCGAGCATCCGATTCCCGAAACAAGCACAAAATCTTTTGGCGCAATTTTTAGTTTCTCTGCGGCTTCGTATAAACCCTGAAGTGGCGTGAAATGTCCGCAGCCGGGACACCAGGTCGGAAGTGTGTCGCGAAAAGATTTTGCTTTTGTGGCCTTGGCGCGTTCAAACGACTGCAAGACGTGGCGTTTCTGTAATAAGCTCATTATGTACCTCTTTTATCTTGTCGGCGACAAGCCTCGGACTCGCCGGTTTTACACTCGGAAAGTTCATTTCTACCGGGCGAATTCCATATCTTGATTTCATCAACGCGGCGTACTGCCCGGAATGATTCATTTCCGGAATGATTATTTTGCGACACGAATCGAAAAATCTTTGAAATTCTTCTTCGGGTTGAGGATTGATCATAATTGACGTAATCAACTTGGATGAAGCGCCCTCCCGGCGAGCAATTTCCATTCCCTCGATTACCGCACCGGTCGGCGATCCCCAGCACGCCAAGCCGATTTCAGCCTGTTGATCCCCGATCAACTTCGGCGCAGGCAGATCCTTTTTCATCGCTTCAAACTTCCGGAAGCGTTTTTCCTGCATTCGTATGTGAACACCCGCATCGAAATTCGGGTTTCCTGTTTCGGAATGTTCCAAACCTGTAACAGAATAAAACGCACCTTCTTCGCCTGGCACAACCCATGGCGAAACGCCGTTTTCAGTCGATTGAAAACGGTTATAGTCCATTAACGCATCTTCATCCGGCTTGATTCTCGTCGAGCGCTCGTGATCGATTTTTCGATCGATGTTGTCTACCACCGTTTGCTGCCCAAGGAAAAGATCGCTTAGAAGGATCGCGGGAGTTTGATATTTTTCGGCTAGATCAAAAGCCAATTGAATTCCCGAATAGCATTCTTTCGTTGTCGTAGGAGCTAAAACCACGCGAGGTGAATCTCCGGAGCCACCGTACAAAGCGATATTCAAATCGCCTTGCTCGACCTTTGTTGGCAAACCTGTTGAAGGACCGCCCCGCTGGACGTTTGCGATAATGAGCGGAACTTCAGACATTACCGCCATATTGATCATCTCGCTCATAAGCGCGAGACCAGGACCGGCGGTGGAGGTCATCGCACGTTTTCCCGCAAACCACGCTCCCAATACGGCACCAATCGCAGCGATTTCATCTTCCGCCTGAAGCATCCATCCATTTTCGGTTTTTGGCAGCTCCCGCGCTGCGATTTCCATGATCGTTGTCGCCGGAGTGATCGGGTATCCTGCGAAAAACTGCAAACCGCAGTCCAAAGCACCTTGAGCGACCGCTGCATTACCCGTAATGGTCGTTTTCGAGTCGAGCCCTTCGGGAATGTTCATCGAGGTGTGCTGCCCGTAATTTTCCTTGCAATAATTCTTGCCGAGGTTGAAGGCATCGTGGTTCATCTGCACAACCTTCTCACCTTTTTTCTTAAGTTTCCCGGCGATCAAGTCGAGAAACATATCCGCGGGTAGCCCAAGCAAATAACTCAAAGCGCCCATCGAGACGATATTACGTCCGATATTCGATCCTGTAGTTTGATTGGAAAATTTCTTAAGCGGAACAGGATAGGCTTTAACGCGTTCGGGTATTCGTTCTGTTAAGACGTGCTCAGCTTTAGCTTCCTCGGTGTTTTCGCAATCGTAAATTACAAAACCGCCTTCTTTGATGTCATTCAGCTCGATGATCGAATCCTCGTCGGTCATTGCAACGAGAACATCGATTCCATCGCCCATGCTCAAAACTTTGTCCGGCGAAACGCGTATGTCCGTCGTGCTTTTGCCAAGACCGCGAATTTCCGCGCTGAAATTGTCGTTGACCATCAAATCGAGTCCGAGCTGCGCGCAAGCACCCGACCAGATTTTTCCCGACGTGACAATTCCGTCGCCCGCAATTCCGCAAAATCTTACCGATATGTCTTTTTGAGTCATGCCGCAACCTCCTCTTGTTTGTTTCGAGTGATTTGGACAGGTTGCTCGACCGTCTTGAAATGGTATTTTGATACGGAAATGCAGTTTACGGGACATGCATTCAAACAGTTTCCGCAGCGTATGCAATCGTCATTGTCGATGGAAATCGCCTCTACTTCGCTCCAGTTTTCCGTAGGTTCGTAAATCAAATCGCCTTCGTCTGAGACCGAGATATTTTTTGCGAGCTTGATGCAATCATCTACAGGCATTACGTCAATACATTTCATGCAGTAAATGCAACGGTCGAGATCGATCTGGAAATTGTAATGGCAGAGGTAGCAGCGATGCGCTTCGGTCACTGCTTGCTCATTCATCAAACCGATTTCGACCTCGGCCGTTCGATCTCGTTCGGATACCGGAATAGTCGGCATTTTTTCCGGTTGTATAAAATCATGTTCACGCTTTCGCGGCATTTCTTTTACGTTGACTTCAGATATCTCAACAATTTCCTGAAACTCAACGTCAGCAAGCTTTTCATGCACTTGCTGCGCGACTTTTCTGCCGTCAGCACAGGCTTCAATCACCGTTCCCGAGCCATTTCTGAAATCGCCGGCGAGAAATAAATTTCCTGTATGGTCGGGCATCGAAGATTTCTTATCTTCAACGCCTTCAAGGTCTTCCGCCTTTTGTCCAATAGCGAGGATCACGGTATCCGCTTCGATGATCGTTTCCGAACCCTCGATCGGGGTCATCCTTCCGCCTTCGCCAATTTCGTTTTTGATTAACTCGATTCCGACCGTTTTCCCATCTTCTTCTACGACACGCACCGGGGACATTTGAAGTTGCAAGTCGATTCCTTCCTCGTAAAGATGCTCAAGTTCTTCTTCGCCCGAAAACTGTATATATTCGCGGGTTCTTCGATAAGCAATTGTTGTATTTTCGGCTCCGAGTCGGTAAGACGTCCGCGCGCAGTCAACCGCAGTAAAACCGCCGCCGATTACCACAACGTTTTTTGGCTTCAGATGGAGTTCGCCGCGATTCGCCTGCATCATGTAATCCAAGCCCCAATATACGCCGTCTGCATCCTTGCCCGGAAGATCAAACATCGTCGCGAGCATACAGCCGCCAGAAATAATTACCGCGTCGTATTCTTTCTTGAGCTTTTCGAGCTCATCCCAGGAATCGATTCGCGTGTTTGTCTCAATTTGTACTCCCAGGTCGGTGATCGATTTAATGTCGCCTCGAACGATGTCGTATGGAAGTCGGAACTCCGGAATGCCGTAACGCATCATTCCGCCGGCTTCTTCATATTGCTCGAAAACCGTTACTTCATAACCAAGAATCGCCAAATCATTAGCCGCCGTTAGTCCTGATGGTCCGGCACCGATTATGCAAATCGTTTTGCCATTCGACTTTATGTCCAAATCAACCGGTTTCATCCCAAAATCCGCTGCCGATCGCTTCAAAAAGCAAATCTGGACAGAGTCGCCAAGTCCCTCGCGTCCATGCCGACAAACGGGTTCGCACGGGCGGTGACACACGCGTCCTAAAACACCCGGAAAGACATTGTCCAAGCGATTGATCTTATACGCTTCTTCGTAATTTTTATCGATGATCGCCTCAATATAACCGGGAATATCGGTCATAATCGGGCAGGCAGACTGGCAAGGGATATTTACATCAATCCATTTTCGATCAAGTATGTCGGTCGATACAATCGGATCTGACCGTGGAACATCTTCCATAAGCTATAGGCTCCAAAAAACGTCTAACACCCGTGTTAGTAGGGGGATAAGGTGTAGCTTTCGATTTAAGAATTTCTTAAATGATAGCAGAAATAAGGGTTAGAACTCAATTTTCGTTGGGAGCGCAGAGACCTCGGCCATATTTTGACTTTTAAGCATAAAAACAGTCTGCGAATCATTCTTAAACCCGACACGGAATTGAAGATTTCTTGCTGGTCAAATTCGTAAATAAATCCCAAATGGATCCTCGATTGTTCCGAAACCTACAAACGCTATACGGCAGGTTCTTTCAGAATCTCCGCGAGAGCCGTTAATCGAGCTATGGCGGCCGAATTCTTACTGCTCTTCAGAGTTTTCTTTAGCGACTTTACAAACGTCCTAAGCTTATTCAGTTCATTTGCTCGTATATCTGAGTTTTCCGTTTTTCGAATTGACTTTCGGAGTTCAGCAATCTGTTTTACAGATAACGCCTTAGAACGCTCGAGTTGATCAACGTAAGCCTTCGTTACCGCAATGCCTTGCCTGTTCGTGTAACGCTTTTGAGTCTGGACATTAAATCCACTCATACGAACTGCTTTTGCTGCGTCGATCTCGTTTTTCGAAAGATATTTCGTCGGCGTTAGCTCCAAAATATCCAAACCGCGGGCGATTTCCGAGCTGTAAATGTAACCGTTATACCAATAGGCAGACCACGAACCGCCCATCGTTAAATTCTTCGCATGGATGGGACCGCGGTCAAAATATGCGATCTCTTTCGGGTTCTTAACGTCCGTAAAATCCATTATCGAGATGCCGCCCTGGTACCACGACTGTACTTTGATATCCCTACCCGGAACAGGGATCAAAGAACCATTGTGGGCGACGCAGTTTTCTGAATCGCTTTGTGCCGCGGGTAATTTGTAATAGCTTTGGAAGTTGAGCGTGCCATTTTCGATTGTAAACAGAGCGTTTGCTCCCCACACATTCGGGTCGTTTTCTCGGCAACGGGCACCGAGTCCGCCGCCCCATTCATCCGTAAACACAACCTTTTTGCCATCATTCGAAAAAGTAGCCGAATGCCAGTAGGCGAAATTCTTATCGTTTACCTGATGTATGCGTTTTGGATTTGCGGGATCCTTGATGTCGATCAAGATTCCGTTGCCTGAGCAAGCTCCCGCGGCAAGTCCTATCTCTTCGAAAACCGTGATGTCGTGGCATTGATCCGTGTCTGCGGGCTTTCCGCTTTGACTAGCATGCGAACCGCCATCGTTTAGGGCGTTGATTTTGCCTGTCGCATCGCCGAAAAGTCTCGGGCTCGAGACAATTTTTGCCTTCTGCGGTGCTCTTACAGGAACTTTAATCACATCAATACTAAAACGCGAACTATCCGGTGTCTCCTCAGGCTTGCCATCTTTACAACCCGTTAACTCCGCATCCGGACGCACAAACGATGTTCCCGAAACATATATGTAAACATTCTTTTTATCTTTCGGAGCTTCGACCAAAGTGTGCGTATGCGAACCGCGGCAGGTCTGCACTGCACCAACCTGTTTTGGACGCCGAACATTTGAAATGTCGAAGATTCTCACACCGCGAAAACGATCTTTTTCGGCTGCCGGCGGTGCAGGCTGCTGTCCTGGCTGCGGTGTTGCGACGGGAAACGCCTGCGTGCCGCAATCGAGTCTGCCGTTTGTTGCCTCAACAGACATAAACATCAAATTCTTGTAAATCGAAACATCGCCTTGCCCGCCAGGACAAATCATCGAAGTAATCAACTTGGCGTATTTCGGATCCTTAATGTCGTAAATGTTGACGCCGTAAAAATTACCGAGAAATAGTTTATCGCCTTGAAATGCAAGATCGGAATTTGCAAACGCGAGTTGAGCAACCGTTGCGTTAAAAGAAGGCGGAAGCTGAATACCATCGGGAACTCCAAGGGCTCGATAAGCTGCTTTAAGTTTTTCTTTGTCCGTTCCGAGTTGAAACGCCGCCGGCTTTTTGAGCAACTTAACAAGTCTCATTCCAAGCGAAGCTTCGCCTGCATCATATAGTCCCGCGGGAAGATGCGAACGCGGATCCTTCGTCGTCGAACCGGTCATTCCTTCCGGTAGTTTAGCCGGTGGAGCAGCATTCGGGTTTTGTGCATAAGTGGCAATCGCGAAACTCAAAACGAAAAGGGAGATTAATAAATGGTCAGCAATAATTTTTATTCGGTTCATCGGTTTTGTCGTAGTTGGTAATAAGTAATTCGTAACTCGTAATTCGTAATGGGTAATAAGTAATAAATAGTTGGTAATAGGTAGTTGGCAAGCTAATGGCAAGTGTACCTCGCGATTGACCTACTAACGAACTATTTCGCGAATTACGTATTACCAATTACCTATTACCTTCTTCCAGCATCCCCTGCATCAATTTGATCTCAGCTCGCTGTGTGCCGTCAACGTCAGTCGCAAACGTAAACATCTCAAGATCCTGCCCCGCCCCACGAGTTTTGAACAAATCATCAACCATCACCAAAGCACCTTCATGATGCTGGATCATTCCCGTCAAAAATAAACGGTCAAACTCTTTTCCCTTGGCAGCTGCTAATTCTTTCATCTGCTTTGGCGTAAGCATTCCGGGCATCATCGGCATTTGATGATTTTTATGATCTTTATGATCGGACATCTTCTCTTTAGACATCTTATCGACCTTCATACTACCCGTTTTTGGCATCTTCATCTTGTCCATTTTGGGCATTTCCATCCTGGTCTTTTGCCCGCGCATCCGCAGCCAGCGTTCCATAAACTTGATCTCTTCAGACTGCGTTTGACTTATACGTGCCCCAAACGACAAAAGTTTTGCATTCGTCGTCCGGTCCTTCATCAACGCCACCATATCAACTGCCTGTTGGTGGTGATGGATCATCCCCTGCATAAACTCGACATCCGCTTTCGTAACGGGTGGCAATTTTGCATTAGTAGAAGCCGGCAGAACTTTGGTCGCTTGTCCCGGAGCTCCAGGCTGGACAATCACAGACGAATCCTGTGAATAAACAGAAAACGACGCCAAAAACGCAAACGTGCAAATTGCTAAAATTTTATTCATCAGCATTTTAGATTCGAAAAAGATCGAATTCGATGGATTAATTAAAACTTATAAAGTTGAAGAGCATTTTAACATATGTAAACAGCGTGGTTAATCGTAACCCAGCTGATAACAAATCCCGATTCTTTTATCATAGAAAAGCCTTTTTGGTAAATAAATTGCTTTTTATTATCAACAAGGGGTTATTCGGTAAGCCACAATATTGAGTTTATTTTAGGAGATGGGCGTTTCACGAATCACCGCTGCCAAATATCTAAACTTGCTTGCAAACAGATGGGCTACTAAAAAAAGCAAAACTCGGAACGGGGAATTATTATATTAACGAGAAGTTGTTTGAGATTTTGACGAATCGGGTTTCTGGTTGAGCGAATAACTAACTGCGGTAGGGTGTTGTATTGAGTTACTTTCCCTTTTATAATTCTCCAAAAACAAATAGAGGAGTTAAAATATGTCATTACCTTCCACCTATACTCAGTCTCATGGACATCTTGAGGAGTTTTTTGGGAAACTTCGTGACGCTCAGGCACCTGAAAAGTTTACTCATCAGATTCTCAAAGATTTAGGTTATAAATCTAACAATCACCGACCTTTTATACCTCTGATGAAGGCTTTGGGATTCATTTCTGCTGATGGTACTCCAACCAATCGTTATCATGATTATCGAAATCATGCTCAATCGAAAAAGATAATGGGAGACGCATTAAAAGAGGCATATTCTGACCTTTTCCTTATCAAAGAACATCCAACTGAGGATGATAAAAAATTGATTGAGGGGAAGTTCAAGAGCTACCACAATGCGAGTGACAATGTTGCGGGGTTAATGACTAAAACATTTTATGCTCTTTTAGACTTAGCCGATTTGGATGGCTCAGAAAAACCAAAAGACGAAGAAAAAGATGATGGGAAGGACGTAAAAGTGGAAAAGAGGAAGCCAGAAGTTGGGTCGTCGATAGGCAAAGCCCCTCCACCCCCCTAAATAACTGGACACGGATTTATACTTTAAGTAGACGGTTTGTGAACAGATGAAAAAGCACAGAAAAAGATGGAATGTTGAAGAAAAACTTGAGATTTTGAGTTATTACAACGAGTGGGGAGCAGCGAAGGCGTCGCGGGAGTTTGAGGTATCGACGGCATCGATTTTCAAGTGGAAGAAAGCGTTTGACGAAGAGGGGCAGGCAGGACTTGAGAACAAGCGGCTCGACGGTTCCGGCTCGATAGAGCTTAAAAGGCTGCGTCGCGAGAACGAACAACTAAAAAAGCTCGTGGCTGAAAAAGAACTGCGTTTACGGATTCAGGAAGAGATGTTAAAAAAAAGCCACCCACGAGGGAGGAGCGGGAAATGATCGCATCGGATTTCATCAAGGAGGGGCATCCGAAGAAACTGGTGCTTGAAGTTTTGAGAGTACCGAGAAGCAGTTTTTACTATCGACCTGCGATAAAGAAGGGGCGTAAGGGAAGAAGGAAAAGCACACACACATGGACAACGGGCGGGCGGCTTATTTCAAACGAGCTGGTGGTCGTGGACATTGAGGAAATCCTGTCAGAGGAGTTTGTGGATTACGGTTATCTGAAGGTGACACATTGGCTTCGTCAGGAGAAGGGGTATCTTATAAACCCAAAGAAAGTCTATCGTTTAATGGCTGAAGAAGGGCTTTTGAACAAGTTTGTAAAAGCCAAAAGGAACAACAGAAACTGGGTCAAGGAGTTGCTTCCGAAGACTGAAGAAGCGTTTGATTATCTGGAGTTTGACATCAAATATATCTACATCGCGGGGCAGAACAGAAACGCCCTTTTGCTAACGGTGATCGACGTTCAAACGCGTTGGGTGTTGGGGCAAATTGCGAAGTGGAGTATCTCGAAACATACCGTTACCAAACTCTTTGACCAACTGTTTGACGTGTATCCTCTGCCGAAACATTTCTACGTCAGAAACGATAATGGCGGTCAGTTTGAAGCACAAAAGGTACAGGAGTATTTTGAAAAAAGAGGCGTTACTCAGGAGTTTTGTAAACCGGCAACGCCTCAGCAGAACGCCCATATCGAGTCTTATCACAGCATACTCGAACGGATCGTTTGCCAAAAATACGAATTCGAATCGCTCGAAGAACTCCAGGAGACCTTGAATAGGTTTGTCAGATTCTATAACTTTAAGAGAATTCATTCGGGAGTCGGATATCAATCGCCGTACAAATTTCTGCTCGGAAAAGGCACTGATATGAAACTTTTTGACCTTGAGGAAGCACTCGATTCTTCCTCCCTTACCAACGGTTTTTTGCTTCAAAGAGAAGCAGTTTTTAGTTGACACTTTTGTCCAATATTTAGGGGGTTTGTCCAAAGCTGCGGATTTGGGATTGCATTACAATATACAGATTCATCTTCCTGCGACAAAAGATATTGAGGTATACAATTCAATATTTAAGGCGATAAAGGAGCATTTAGTTGAGTAGCAAGAAAGATATTAGAGATTTTTTCTTCCGTGGTTTAATGTTTGAATCTGAAGCCTCAGACTTTCAGCGAGCTGGTATTCAGATCGGAGCGAATCAGAGCTACGCAGAAGAGCAACTCTTGGCTGAAGCCTTGTCTCCGTTTGGAATCACGAGAAGAAATAACGCGATTGAAATGGCGAGGCTTTACGCGGTATTGAACTGTTTTGAAAACGAAATACGAGACTTTATTAGAGAGACTTTAATTGAAAATATCGGATTAGATTGGTGGGATCACTTACCGCCCAAAATGAAGAAACACGCAGAAGACAGGCAAAATACAGCTCTAAAAGATTCGTGGTTAGAGGGTGAAAAAAGTGATCTTCTCGGGTTTGTCGATTTTGGTATGCTTTCAAAAATAATGATAGAGAAATGGGAATTCTTTAGTAATCTTATTCCCTCACAACATTGGCTCAAACAGAGAATGGATGAGCTAGAAAAAGCACGAAATTTTATTGCTCATAACAGAATGCTATTACCGAGTGAATTTCAACGAATCTACATGTATATTGGCGATTGGAATAGGGTAATAGGATTGTAAAAGAGTACATTTGCCACCTAAACTAGCTTTTAATTAAACCAAACTTGTTTAGTACTTCAATAAGTTAGCCTACTAAAACCTGGCATTCAGAAAACTAGGACTTTAATATAACTTTATGGGACACTCTGCTAAAGAAATCTTCGATTATTCAATCCAAAGGGCTGAGCATTATATCGCTCTTTACGATATTTTGAATGATTCTAGAACTAGGCGAGGTCGCCAAGATTGGAAAAATAAGTTTCGTAGATTGATGCATTGGAACCAAGCAACTGATTTCTACAGGATTGATGGCAAAGGTACAAATTCGATACTCCTTTTAAAGGCTGACGTGGGTTTAACTCCGGAAAAATTCAAACATGACTATGTCTCTGAGCTGTTGAGAGCGGCATTCTCATCTTCCGTTGCGGCTATGGACAGATACTTTCACGACTTAATTGTTGAGAATTGTGTACGCATTTTGGGGAAAAGCGAGGCTGAAATGCCCTCTAGATTTAAGAGTCTAGATCTTTCAATTCTTGTAACGAAAAAGGCGTTGGAAAAACTTAGATCGAAACCCAGATCCCGTCCCAACACGATAATTAAGGCGGAACTTCAAAAGATGCTGCACCGTAACTACTCATTTCAAAGTGTGAGAAGTCTTGAGACAGCAGCAGCGATATTGGGCATCTCAAATTTGTGGAACACGGTTGGTCCCATGATGAATCCAGTTCAAACTGCGGAAGAAATAAAAAACAAGATAACCAAAATCTCTCGAAGGAGAAATCAAATTGTTCACGAGTCCGATGTTGTATTGAAAACGTCGGGAAAGGAAATTTCTCTCAGAGACATTAAAAAAACCGAAATAGATCAGACTTGCTTGATTATTAAAGAAGTAGTTCGAGTTGTTGATCAACTCAACCTGCCTTAGTTCTAAAAAGATTTTATTTAAATATAAAAAGTCTCCTCATCTGGTCTCAGTGGTCTTCCCAGCCAAAGCGGTCTTCTCAATCCATTCGGTCCCGGAGCTGGGCGAGTCATTGCCAACCACTCCTCATAAACTTCCAAAGATTTGTTTGTATCGACGAAAACATCGCCGTATTTGTCATCTTCGCTGGCTTTTTCGACGGAGACTCTTTGGTGCCAGCAGTGCATTCCGCTGATTGGGTCGGGGTGGACGGGGAAGGTTATGTTTTGGTGGACTCCGCCGTCTGACCAGAAGATTCTGGATGTGTCGTTATCGTCGGATTTGAACGGGCGGATTCCATCGGTAACACGCATTTTGTAGTTGCCTTCCGCGTCTTTGTCGATTCTTACCTGGTTGATCGCCCAACGGTTGGCGGTTGCGTCTTGTTTTCTACGCCAGCGTCCGATGTGGTGCGAACAGGCAACAACGCCTGGTTTCATTCCTTCCGTTACCCAAGCTTTGTTGACAAAATAGCCGATGTCTGTGTTTACACGAACGAGGTCGTTTGTTTTGATGTCCCATTTTTTTGCGTCTTCGACAGAAATCCAAAGCGGGTTTCGATGAGCAATTTCGGCGAGCCATTTGGCGTTTCCAGAACGTGAATGAATCAGCGTTGGCAAACGGAATGTTGGCACTAGAACGATCTCATTTTTGGATTCGTCGAGTTTTTCGGGATGTATGTGCGATTTGATGTAGGTCGGATATTTATATTCGCCCCATTTCCAATCGACCAACGTTTGCGAGAAAAATTCCTGTTTACGGGAAGGGGTTCCGAAACCTTGATGGGCAACGCCGTCAATCATCACGCCGATATTTTTGCCGTCTTTGCGAACGGTTCCCGTAGTTTCGTCGGTTTCAGAATCTTTCAAATCTTCGGCTGATAATTCATTTTCGTGAACCAAATATGTCGAAGGCTCAACCTCGAATGCACCATATTTACGCATATATTCAAGCGGCGTTAAATCTTCCTCTGCGGCTTTTTCTGGCAGCCCCGCGGTGGTTTCAAAGATGAATTGGTAATACTCGTCAATCGTGATTTTTTTATCTTTTCGATACGGCGAGTGGAAATGTTCGCGGATCCCCAGATCGCCGTCTTTGTCAATTCGCCACGAAAGTTCTATCCAAAATTCGTCTTCTTCCCACACTTCGCCCGGATTTGCTTCGTATGTGTATTCGACCTCTTTACCTTGTTTTCTCAATGCTTCACGCAAAACGGGTTGGCGGAAACTGATCCATTTGGCAGAATGAGTTTCGTATGAGATTAGGTCGTGGCGTTCGGATGAATGTCCCATTGGAAGAACGTAATCGGCAAAATATGCGGTTTCGTTCCAAGTTGGCGTGAGTGCGATGTGTTGCCCGACTAAGTTTTTGTCAGACAGGGCATCTATCCAAGTAAACCCATCTGGATAAGTCCAAACGGGATTGAAAACGCGCGTGAAATAAGTGTCTAATTTTCCGCGTCCGGTTTTTAGGAAATGCGGAAGCAATTGGCTCATTTCGTAGTGTGCGAGCGGATATTCGTTAGGGAAGTGCAGTTCATTCCAGAATTTTTGTGCAGGCGGTTTGCTAAAAGGTTTTGGATGAAATTTGTTCCAAGCCGAAGGCATTGTTCCGCCGACTGTTCCAACGCTTCCCGTTAAAACGCTCAAAAAATGCAAACAACGCGAAACTGCCCAGCCACCGAGATTTCCTGCACCCGCCGCACGCCAGTTGTGTGTCGCAAAACGGCTTCCTGCCTCGCCAACTTTTTTAGCGACCTCACGAATCATTTCGGCTTTCACACCGCTTTCAGCTTCTGCAAACTCGGGTGTATATTCGGCGTAGAGATTCTTTAGTTCGTCTATGAAATCATCAAATCGCAGGTCGGTACCGTCGGCAGTAGCCGATGGTTCAGATGAGCCCGCGCTCACGCTTGGGCTACCGACACGATCATCTGAGGACCTCAACTCCGTTAAACTTTCACGCCAATTCACCCAGTTGTAAAGAAACTCACGGTTATACCAGCCTTCATCCAGTAAGATTTTTGCGATTGCAAGCAAAACAGCCGCTTCAGAACCGGGATAACTTGGCATCCAGTAATCCGCCATCGAAGCCGTGTTTGAAAGTCGCGGATCCATCACAGCCATTTTTGCACCGTTCATCAAGCCCTCCATGATGCGTTGGGCGTGCGGATTGAAATAGTGTCCCGCTTCGAGGTGTGCGGAAATGAGCAGCATAAATTTAGCGTTGGCGTGATCGGGCGAAGGTCTGTCCGCACCGTGCCAAATTGCGTAGCCAAATCTCGCACCGCCAGAGCAAATCGTCGTGTGCGAATTGTGTCCGTCAACGCCCCAGGATTGCAAGATTCTATCCATAAATCCTTCGTGTCCCGGACGTCCAACGTGATAAACGACCTCGTTGCGTCGGTCTTCTTTTAACGCTTTGCGAATTCTTCCGGCGATATCGTCCAACGCTTCGTCCCACGAGACCCGCTCCCATTCTCCGGCACCGCGCTCCCCTTTGCGCCTTTGCGGGAACAGTATTCTGTCGACATCATTGATCTGATTGATCGTTGCCGGGCCCTTCGCACAATTCCTTCCACGACTGCCCGGATGATAAGGATTCCCCTCAAACTTGCGGACTTTCATCGTTTCCTTATCAATATAGCTCAACAAACCGCAGCCCGATTCGCAGTTAAAACAAGTCGTCGGCACAATCTGATAATTCTTCTTCTCACGCTTTAAGCCGCTTTTCGCTTCATACTCTGTCCAATCATCCCACTTCTCAGGCGGCGGATAATTGGTAAGTCCACCAGGCTCTTCGATGCGGGGAAGTGCTTCCGCAGATTCAGGATGAAGGTTTTCAATAATACCGAGCTTTTCGGCTAGACCCTCGATGAATGTTGGTTTGTATTTCATAGTTGTAAAACAGGCTGTTAGCCTGTTTTTAAATCATTTTTGTAAGTTGTGAACAGACTAACAGTCTGTTCTACGCTTAAAAAACACGCTGTTAGTTTGTTAACCACACTTTAAGTAAACAGACTGAAAGTCTGTTACTTATCTGCACGCCAACTCCATCGCCAATCTTGCCAGTTTCTGACAAGTCCGGCTTTGACGGGGTTATTCAAAGTGTATTTCACCACTCGAGCGAGTTCTTCGGCGTTGCGAACTTCGTGGTCGTAGCTTTCAGATTCCCAAAACGGTCCGGTGAGATTTAACATTTTGTTAGCCTGTCGAGCCGTGTAGCCTTTTAAAGACTGCATTATCTCGCCCAAAGTCGCTTCGGAACTCTCAAATCTTAGTGGATTCGAGTACTTTATTTCTGTCAGTGATCTCTCATCGAGCAATGGCTTAAATACTACGTGAACGTGATTTGACATAATGCAAAACGCGATCAGTCGATAAACCTTATCGTGTCGGTATTTCAAACTTTCGGCAACCATATCGGCGATTGCTTCATTTTTTAACCAAACAATGTCCGCCTCTTCTTTGTGCAATACATCTTCATATTTTCTGAACCAGCGACGATGAAAATCAAGAAACGCTTTTTTTCGTTCTTCATCTGCAGTTTCAGTTTTGGTCAATCTCTTGTAGCGATGTTCTAAGTGTAGTTTTTCCTGTTTCCAAAGATTAATTACGCTTTTCGGAATCGAACCCGCCAACCTAAACGTTAGAAAGAGCGCAGCACCTGGTGAATGCATATGCGGAAGTTTCCGTCTGTAAAACTGTTTATATTCCATCTTTGGTAAAACAAGCCGCGGGCTTGATAATTTTCTGAGTTTATAATGAACAGACTAACAGTCTGTTCTACTTTAACTCAACGGAATCCGCTGCGGTGCTTTAACCCATATGTGTTGGGCGAACGCTAGACCTATCAAGATCAATGCTCCCATCGCCGCAGTAGCGTCTAGGTCATCCGTTGTCAGCAACGCGATTAACGGTATAAAATTTCCGACGATGATCATTCCAAACCAGAATGCACCCGAAAAATGTCCTTTAGTTATTATTTTTATAACCTTATGAGCATCTTCGGTTGTATGCGTCGTGGTTAGTTCGATCGCGAGTGTGATCAAGTGAAAAGCGAGTGCTCCGATGGTTACAAAAACGAGTACAGATTGAAGACCGACGTGGTATTGAACCCAAAACCCGGCGAGCAAAAAAACAGCTAATCCTGCCATCAACGAATGCAGAATCATGTGAACTCCAAGCATCGGCGACTGCCAAAAATCACGTCCTTTTGCTTGTGCGAAAAGAAACGCCGTATAGACCGCCGAAAGCAACGCGAATAAGACTGCAAACGGCTCAATAAATTTCAACAATTCCGTATAACCCGTAAACGAAGCGACGAGCCAGGTTGTTAAAAGTCCGCCGTAAGCGGTGATAATGTATGCTCCGCGTGAAAGCCAGGATTTGAACTGAGGGCGAAGCAATACATACAAAAACCTGTCGGGACGACCGAGATCCTTGATGAGCAAAATTCCCGTAATCGACAAGAAGATAAATGCGACGAGTGCGCCGATCTGTTTTAGCAGATCTGGAATTTGATAAAAGAAAAAGCCTGCGATTATCGGAATCAAAAATGCACCGGCGGCGATTGCTTTTGTTAGAACGTAAGCCGAAACTTCCCATCCCCAAAGCACACCTTTCGATGGTGCGTCATAAACCCTTTTTGCCTTTGGAACGCGGACACTCTTGTCCGCTAGCTTTTCTTTGCCAACCTTTTCGGACGCAGAAGACGCATCCGGGCGGACAGGAGTGTCCGCGTTCCGGTTACTTCCCGCGTTCCGTCGGATTCGTTGCTCCGCATATTTTGCATATTTCCCAACTCCGCTTGCTTGGCTTGACCACATGTAATCGTCTTCGACTTCGGTTGCTGTCGGATTTATCGAAACTCTGTCGCCATCTATATAAAAAAGTTTCGGATTCGTACCTTTTTCGGGTTTGCGGACGGAAACTGTTTCGCGTGCAAGCAGATGGGAAATTTCTGTCTTTGGATTATCTATATCGCCCGAAATAATTGCGTGTTCGGGGCAGACGACAACACAAGCGGGTTCTAAACCGATATCCGTTCGATGCGAGCAATAGTTGCATTTTTGAGCAACCATTGTATCGGGATTTATAAAAATCGAATCATACGGACAGGCTTGCGTGCAGGCTTTGCAGGAAATACAACGGCGGTCATCAAAATCGACGATGCCGTCTTGCCTCGTGTGCAAAGCTTCGGTCGGGCAAATATCAACGCACGGAGCATCGGCACAATGATTACAACGCATCACGTTAAAAAGTCTGCGTGTATCGGGAAATTCGCCTTTTTCGACGTATTTTACCCAAGTCCGATTTACGCCGATTGGAACGTCGTGCTCCGATTTACAAGCCACCGTGCAAGCGTGACAACCGATACATTTGCGGTTGTCTATGACAAAGCCAAAGTTCATAAAGTTTTACCCTCGAAAAACACGAAAAAGACGCGAGATTCGATAAGGATTTGGTTTAATCTATCTGTCAGAAATGCTGAGTTGAGAATAGTTTGCAGGCTGTGGGTTTGTCAAAAGTTTAGTATTATTGGTTAGAGACTGAACCTGCTCTGAGCGTGGGAAATCTAAGTTAATCGAAGACACACTCCTTTGCGGCCGTGTTTCTGCCCGTTAATTTAACTTCGTGCTCCGAGCCTTATCTCCTCAATCATTTCCTCAACGGCCCGGTACAAACCCGAAAAAACTGCTCGCGAGATGATGTTGTGACCGATATTAAATTCAGTAATCTCCGAGATTTCCGCCAAGGCGCCGACGTTTCGATAGGTTAAGCCGTGACCGGCAGCGACTTTCAAACCCATTCCGCTTGCGTGAACAGCAGCATCGTGAATTCTTTTAACTTCGTGTGCCGCTTTCATAGCACCTTCGCCGTGAGCCGACTTTGCGCCAATCGTGGTTTCGGCATATTCGCCCGTGCATAGTTCGACCTGTTGCGCACCGATTGATTGAGCTGCCTCGATCTGTTTTTCATCCGGGTCGATAAAGATAGAAACGAAAATACCTGCGTCGCGCAAACGTTTGACCATCGCCCGAACCGGTGAAATATTTTTTACAACATCGAGTCCACCTTCGGTTGTAACCTCGTTGTCGGTTTCGGGAACCAACGAAACGGCATCCGGCATTGTCTCAAGTGCGATCTTGAGCATCTCTTCGGTCGTCGCCATTTCAACGTTTAAATAAGTAGTAACGCATTCACGAAGGAGTGAGATATCTTTGTCCTGTATATGTCGGCGATCGCCGCGTATGTGTACGGTAATGCCGTCTGCGCCTGCCTGTTCACAGATAACCGCAGCGGTGATGATGCTCGGTTCAATCGTTTTCCGAGCTTCACGGATGGTGGCGACGTGATCGATATTTACATTTAGTTTGGCAGTCATATGAGTAGTATCGAGTTTTAGGTTTTAAGTTTCAAGTTGTACTGCAACGGGTTTCGCACGTTCCTCGCGGTCGCGTTTCCGCCTGTCCACGATAGCAACTCACGAAGCTAGGAAACTTTCATAAATTCCCTTTCGCGAGTTTTTCCTAATCTCGCGCACTTCGTTAAACATCCTAATGCTGTCTCGAAAGATGCTTACTTTTGTACGCTCATCGTTGTTCCAACGAACGGGAATTTCTTTGAGCCTCAAACCGTTTTTATGTGCGACGTAAAGAAATTCAACGTCGAAGCCAAAACGATCAATGGTCATTCGATCAAGCAGAGGACGGAATATGTTCATACGAAAGGCTTTAAAGCCGCATTGTGTATCCCAAAAAGGAAGTCCGGTGAGCGCACGGACGAAAAGGTTGAAGACCTTGCCGCCTTGCTCGCGTCGCCATGGTTGGTGAGTTCCGATTAGGCTTCGGTCAAGTGCTCGCGAACCGAAAGTTACATCGTATTCGTCGTTTTGTATTGGAGCGATGAGTTTTTCGTACTCCTCAATTGGTGTGGAAAGATCGGCGTCGCTAAAAAGCGCGATATCGCCTTCGGCTGAGGCCATCCCGGTTTTTACCGCGAATCCTTTTCCCCGGTTTTCGTCGTAACGTATAACGTTTGTTTTGGTTTTTGGAAACTCAGCGCAAGCGGATTTTGCGACATCCGTTGTTGAATCGGTCGAACCGTCGTCGATGACGATCAGCTCAGCGTCAAGATTACGTCGCTCGACGAATTCGAGAATTGTGCGAACGGTATCGCCAAGCCGAGCTTCTTCGTTGTAGGCGGGGACAATAATCGAGAGGGCATTGCTCATTGTAAAGTATTATATGTTAAATGCTTGGCAAGTTTTTGTAAATTTTGCAGGATCGGGATTGGTAGCAACCCGAAGCTGCGGAAATGTGATCTAAATATGTTATATTTTAGGGCGTTGTAGCGTTTGTTATGAACAAAACCTTTGCAGGGATAGCATTTATTTTAGTGGCACTTGGCACGCTCATTGGCGGCTTTTTTGGCAGATTACCGAATCAGTCCTCGGCAAAAGCTTCGCTAACGTCCGAATCAATTTCGGAAGATTTTCACGAAGCGCTAAATGTGGTTGATGGCAGCTACGTTTCGGAGGTCGATCGCGAGCGAGTTTTAAAAACGTCTGCCCAACGTATGCTTTGGACTCTTGACCCACACTCATCCTTTTTTACTCGCGCCGAGTTCAAAAAACTTTACGAAGAGCAACAATCCCAGTTTTACGGGATAGGAGTTTCGATTTTGCAACACCGAGACGGGGTTTATGTTCAGTCGGTTGTTCCGGGAACACCGGCAGAGAAGGTTGGAATGCGCTACGGAGATAAAATCGTAGGTGTTGATGGTAAAAGCGCAAAGAAATGGTCGAGCGCCGAAGTTTCGAAAAACGTACGCGGCGAACAAGGGAAACCTGTGAAGGTGAAGGTCGAGCGAGTAAGTTCGAAGGAGCCTTTGGAATTCGAGATTTTCCGCGGAGGTGTTCCGCTTCCTTCAATCCGCAACTATTTCATGCTTGAAAACAACGTCGGCTACGTAGGGCTTTCAGGTGGTTTCCAGGAGACGACTTCATCGGAGTTGGATAAGGCAATTGCAGATTTACAGAAGGAAGGAATGAAGAGCCTCGTGCTGGATTTGCGGGGAAATCGAGGTGGATTGCTTCCGCAAGCGATCGAGGTTGTGAGCAAATTTGTCCCCCGCGGGCAAACTGTGGTTTCGGTAAAAGGGCGCTCACGGTTTTCACGGTCGAGGGATTTGCGCGCAGTAGGTGGATCGGTTCACGAATTTCCGCTTGTTGTTTTGATCGACGGAAACTCTGCATCGGCTTCGGAGATTGTTGCGGGTGCGGTTCAGGATTACGGACGCGGCCTGGTAGTAGGAAGCGATAGTTTCGGGAAAGGTCTGGTTCAGAAAGTTTTTCCTCTTCCATACGGTACCGGCTTAACCCTGACTACAGCGAGATACTATACGCCTTACGGGCGTTCGCTTCAGCGAGATTATTCGGCCGGATCAATCTATGAGTATTTCACCCACAGCAATGGGCGTGATGAGAATTTGCCGGAAGAGGAAGCAGAAGCAAAGAAACCGGAAGGTAAGCCCGTAAAGACAGCCGGCGGCAGAACTTATTACGGTGGGCGCGGAATCGAACCCGATTTAAAAGCACCACCTTTAAAATTTGACGATCTCCGGTATCGATTGCTTGAAGCAGCGTTTTTCTTCTCTCGCGAACTCGTAGCGGGAAAAATTGGCGGTTTTGAATCATTCAAGATGGCCAAACAGAATTTCGAGAAACGCATTCCGAAAGATGACCTTAAAATCAACGACTCGCTTTTCGAACGTTTTGTTTCCTTTACGATAAAGGATGAAAAGAATGGACTCACAAGGGCAAACATTTTAAGCCGTGCCGATTATGCAAAAGCGCGTCTGCGCGAGCAGCTTGCTACCGCGAAATACTCCGGCGAAGCAGGTGTCCAGGTTCTATTGGAGAATGATCCCCAAGTGCTGTCTGCAGTCGAAGCCGTTCCCGAAGCTGAAAAACTCATAGACTCGGTGATGGTCATGAACCGGTAGTGACTTGAGTTTAGAGTCCACAGAATATAATCTTAATTTGTTCTAATTATTTCAAAATATAGGGAGAAACGTATCTAATGTTAAACGTTGGAGATATGGCTCCAGACTTTGAGTTGGCTTCACATCTAGGAGATGACAAGAAAGTGAAACTCTCTGCTCTACGGGGCAAAAATGTTGTAATTGCGTTCTATCCGCTTGATTGGACGCCCGTTTGAACGATTCAAATGCCGTCCTACGAAGCTGATGGAGAACGCTTCGAAGGATATGATGCTCAAGTTTTGGGCATTTCAGTCGATTCAATTCCAAGCCATGTTGCTTGGGCGAAATCTTTGGGTGGAATAAGCTACGATCTTTTAGCGGACTTTAATCCAAAGGGAGAAGTTGCTAAAAGCTACGGTGCTTGGCGTGATGCTGATGGAATCAGCGAGCGTGCTCTGTTTATCGTTGATAAGGAAGGCAAGATCGCATACGTCGATATTCACGATATCGCGGATCAGCCGGACAACGAAGAGCTTTTTGACGTACTTAAAAATTTATAGATAAAGATTAAAAAGGCCGCACATTGAACAAAAACGAATTTGTAATTCGACGTTCTTTTGCGGCTTTAAAAATATTCAAAGGGACAAAAAATAACCGAAAAGAAAGGAATCAACCTGGTTCAGGTGATCTGTATCGCCGTTGGCGTGGTGATTGGGATGGTTATAATCAGAGATGTTTTAGGGTTTAGCCTGATTGCTGTGTGGTGCGTTGGGTGAAGGACTCGGCGTCGCGCTTGGCATGATTCCTTATGGAATAGCAGGTAAAAACGGGAATTAGAAAAAATAATGACAAAGTTTTCTCGTAAATGTGTGCCTTTTACTCCGTTTGAAAAAGATCTCGGCAAGGCAAATATTGCAATCGTAACGGCGGCTGGTGTTCACAGGAATGATCAGGATCCATTTAACATTGAGGACGATCTGGGCGATCTGACCTATCGTCTAATGGACGAAGAGGTTCAGGCATCTGATTTGAAGGTGACTCATCATCATTATGACCATTCCGACGCCGATGAAGATATCAACGTCGTATTCCCAATTGATCGTTTGCGAGAGCTTGTCGGTAAAGATTTTATTGGTGGGGTCGCGCGCAAGCATATAGGTTATATGGGGTACACGATGCGCCTTAAACAAATGTATGACGAGACGGCGCCTCAAATTGCGGATGAAATTGACAGAGGTTCTCGCGCAGATGCCGTAATATTGACCGGTGGCTGACCGAACGTTTGTCATCGCACGGTCGTCGCGGTTCAAAGAGAAATAGAAATGCGCGGAACACCTACGGTTTTGATTACTGTAAGCCCGGAAGTCTCGGCTCAGATGCGTCCTCCAAGAGCACTTTATCCGGATGGTTTTAAGATTGGTAATTCGCTTGGAAAACCCGGAATGGAAGACCTGCAGAGAAAGGTTTTAAGAGATGCAATCGAATTACTGACGCAAAACACGCGACCCGGCAGCGTTGAAACAAAAAAATATCCGGAATACGGTGAATATCACGAGCCTTCGAGGGTGGGTGGTAAATAGATAGTTAACAGTTTAGAAATCCAGAGTTCTTAGAGTAAAATAACTTCTTAATCTAAGGACTCTTTTCTTATGTACAAAAAGATTGGGATATTAACCGGCGGCGGAGATGCGCCGGGACTAAATGCTGTAATCAGAGCCGCAGTCAGAACTGCGATTGGCGAGTTCAATATGCGGTGTATAGGAATCGAAGACAGTTTCGAAGGTGTGCTCGGAGAGACGCAGCTAACAAAGCTTACTACAAACACTGTAAGCGGGATACTTCCTCGCGGCGGGACGATTTTAGGTACGAGAAATAAGGGAAGTTTTTGCAAGTTTGTCGATGGCGAAATGATAATTCCGGACATGCCCATCGATGAGGCTTTTGACAATCTAAAGAAGAACAAAGTCGGAGCTCTCGTTGTGATCGGCGGTGAAGGAACTCTGGCGATTGCGGAGCAATTTCATCAACGGGGTTTTCCCGTGGTCGGCGTTCCGAAAACCATTGATAACGATCTTTCTGCTACCGAGCTTACGTTTGGTTTTAGAACCGCGATTGATATCGCCACTGAGGCACTTGACCGACTTCATACAACTGCAGCTTCGCATGATCGCGTAATGGTGCTTGAGGTGATGGGAAGGAACTCGGGATGGATTGCACTCGAAGCTGGTCTGGCCGGAAGTGCGGATGTGATTTTGATACCAGAGATCCCGTTTTCATTTGATTCGATTGTCAAAAAGGTTTACGAACGCGAACAAGGAGGATCGCTTTTTACAAACATTGTCGTTGCCGAAGGTGCGCTGGAGGTTGGAAGAAAGGAGATTTATCTTGATGAGGGCGAATTGCGTTTAGGCGGCGTCGGTGAATATGTGAAGCGAAAAGTGGAGGAAATTACCGGGAAGGAATCGAGATGTGTCGTTTTAGGTCATCTGCAGCGGGGCGGAAGTCCAAATGCGTTTGATCGCTTGCTTGGGACGCAGTTTGGGGCTTGCGCAGTTCGTGCTTTGGCAAATGGCGAACGCGGAAAGATGGTCGCACTAAAATCCGGCAAGGTTTCGACCGTACCCCTTGCGGACGCAATCGCCAACGTAAAGTCTGTAAATGTTGATGGGCAACTGGTAAGAACCGCTCGAGATATCGGAATTTCATTTGCTTCGCCGAATGAAGGAGATCTTTAGTAGGAACTAATAAATTAATTTATCGAATATGAAAGATGTACGTGAGAAGTTAAAAAAAGAACTTGGCGAATTGGAAGACGAACTCCACAACAAGCTCCCGAAGGAGATTCAAAAAGCGAGAGAATTTGGAGATCTGAAGGAAAACGCTGAATACAAGGCCGCTATGGAGCGACAGTCTTTTGTTTCAGCAAGGATTGGCCAATTGATGCAACGTATTGATGAGGTTGATTCAATTGATATTTCGAAATTACCGACGGACAGGGTTGCTTATGGATCAAACGTTGTTTTGTTTGATCTTGATCGTGAAGATGAGATCGAATACAAGCTTGTTACTTCGGAAGAAGGCGACCCGGACAAAGGTTTGCTTTCCACGTCATCTCCAATTGGACAAGCTGTTATCGGAAAAGAAGAGGGCGATGAGGTGCGTGTGAAAACACCAAAGGGCTGGCGCAACTTTGAAATCGCACGGTTGGAAACCATTCACGAGCAGAAAAGATAAGTTCTGGGTTCAGGGCTCGAAGTTCAGGGTTGGATGGCAAAATCTTAAAGCTCTGAGCACCGAATTCTAAAATCCGAACGGCGAAAGAGATGTTTGGAGCAAGCATTGGAAGAGGAGCAAAGCGCATCATCGACGCAATGGTCGAATGGTTGGCGTATGGCGGAGTTCATCCCAATGTTCTAACGGTAATCGGTGTTCTTATCAGCGTAACCTGCGGGCTCCTTTTTGGAATCGGGGAGTTTTTCTACGCGGGCATCGTCCTGCTCATTGCAAACCTTTTCGATATGCTCGATGGAAGCGTTGCGCGTCTGACGGGAAACGTTACGCGCTTTGGAGGTTTTCTCGATTCTTCGCTCGATCGCGTTTCAGATATGATCGCCTTTATTGGAATCATCGTTTTCTACGCGAGCAACACGCCTCAGCGATCCGTTACAAACGTCTTTCTTGGGTGCCTTGCGATGATGAGTTCTGTAATGGTTAGCTACACCGCGGCGCGCTCCGATAGCTTGGGTGTAAAGGCAAATGTAGGGTTTCTACAGCGACCAGAGCGTATTGTGCTCCTGATAATCGGGGCATTGTCTACCTGGGATTGGAATTCGGATTTCTTTTTGTTTAACCGCATGCCGCAGGTGCTCTGGGTTTTAGCGATTGGCTCAACCTGGACATTTATCCACCGTATGTATCATACGTGGAAGGAGTTTCGGGTGCTTGAGGGTGACGGGAACTCTTAGATTTGCGCTGGGATTTAGATTCGATCTACCTTTGAACGACTTTTATGGAGTGGCTTTCCGCCTACTGGCAATCGTTAACCTTGAGCAGCATCTTGCTCGGCGTTGGATTGTTTTTACTTTCACTTACTTTGAGTTTTGCGGCGATCGCGATTGTGATGGTGAAGATTCCTGCGGAGTATTTTAGTTCTCATTACAACGAGGACTTTATGCCAAATAGCCCCTGGCTGGTTCGCTGGGGAGCGGTGATCTTGAAAAACATTTTGGGGGTATTGCTAATTTTGATTGGCATTGTCTTATCATTGCCCGGTATTCCCGGACAGGGAATTCTAACGATTCTTCTCGGTTTGATAATGCTCGATATTCCGGGAAAGCGTCCGCTTGAAGCGTGGATCATCAAACGTCCGAGTGTGCTCTCAGCCGCAAACAATCTGAGACAGAGATTTAATAAACCGCCCCTGATAATGGATTGATATGGGATTTCTAAACTTCATCAAGCGAAAAAAACCTGACAATTCTCCAGAAGCGCGTCGGAACACGCTGCTCAAATACGGGCGCATCACGGACGCAGTTATTGTCGAAACCGAAGTTACTGACGATGACGAAGAAGTCGCTCATTATGTCTATAGTGTCCACGGGGTTGATTTTGAATCTTCGGAATTGCTTACTGCTGAGCAGAGAAAAGACCGCATTAAATATGCGCCGGGAGCGAGCGTAGCTGTAAGGTTTGATCCGAGAAACCACGGCAATTCCATATTGGTTTAGAAAGAATGGTAAACGGTGAATGGTAAGGGGTAAACGGTAAATGCTAAATGCTAAATGCTAAATGCTAAATGCTAAATGCTAAATGCTAAATGCTAAATGCTAAATGCTAAATGCTAAATGGTACTTTTTTGGTCGCGTTTCTCACTTATGCATTAAACGACAAATATGTTCAAAAAGATTCTAATCGCAAATCGTGGAGAAATTGCTGTTCGTGTGATACGCGCCTGCCGCGAGATGAACATAAAGACGGTTGCGGTTTATTCCGACGCTGACAAGGACGCGCTCCATGTTCGTAAGGCGGATGAAGCTTATTTAGTAGGAAAAGCCCCTTCAAACGAAAGTTACCTGCTCGGAGACAAGATTCTTGAAGTCGCTAAGAAATCGGGTGCCGAAGCTATTCACCCGGGCTACGGATTCCTGTCAGAAAACGCAGAATTTGTTCGTGCTGCAACCGACGCGGGAATTACATTTATCGGTCCACCTCCTGAAGCAATGGAAAGTATGGGTGGAAAGATTTCGGCGCGGCAGATTGCAATTGATGCGGGTGTTCCGGTCGTTCCGGGAAACAACAAACCGCTGGAATCGGTTGAGGAGGCCTTGGAAATTGCCAAAGAATATGGCTTTCCGGTAATGCTTAAGGCGTCGGCTGGAGGTGGCGGAAAGGGAATGAGGCTCGTCGAACAAGAAGAAGATTTGAGATCTGCTTTTGATAACGCACGTTCGGAAGCGATGGCGAGTTTTGGCGATGATGTTGTCTATTTGGAAAAAGCAATTGTTAAACCGCGACATATAGAGATCCAGATAATGAGCGACTCGCACGGCAAACACGTGCATCTGGGCGAACGCGAATGCTCAATTCAGCGGCGCCATCAAAAGGTTGTCGAAGAAGCTCCGTCACCAATAAACGACGTCGAGCTGCGCGAACGTATGGGCGCGGAAGCCGTGAAGGTAGCCAAAGCCGTGGATTACGTCGGAGCCGGAACGGTTGAATTTCTGCTATCGGACGTAGATAAATCATTCTATTTCCTTGAGATGAACACGCGGCTTCAGGTAGAGCATCCGGTCACGGAACTCGTTACGGGAATTGATCTTGTGCGTGAACAAATTCGTGTGGCAAGCGGTGAAACACTTTCGTTTACGCAAGAGGATATTTCAATTCGCGGGCACGCAATCGAATGCAGGGTTTATGCGGAAGACCCGGAAAATAACTTTCTTCCATCGCCCGGAAAGATAACGCGTCTGCGTTTGCCGCAGGGAAACGGGGTTCGCGACGATGGCGGTGTTTATGAAGGGGCCGAAGTTTCTATCTACTATGATCCGATGATTTCAAAACTCTGCGCATTTGGGCGAAACCGCACCGAAGCGATCGATCGGATGAGACGAGCGCTTTACGAATATGAGGTTGGCGGGATAAAGACGACTCTTCCATTTTTTAGAGAAATTATTGAGGATGAGGTTTTCATAAAAGGCGATCTTGATACGGGCTTTATTTCAGTTTTTAACGAGCGACGAAAACAAAAAGAACCAGGCAAAGCAGACCGGGATATCGCAGTTATTGCGGCAGCGCTAGCTTATTCGGATAGCAGTAAAAAGAAGAAGGCCATGAAGAGTGCGGCAGACAGTTTGCCGAGCAAATGGTCGATGTCGGGACGCTTGGCATCTCATAGAAACAGGCTTTAGCAGAACAGAGGTAACAGTAATGGAAGAATTCTTGCAACAGTTGATGGGTAAGAAGATTGATGTTTCGTGCGGGACGAGCGCTGTTGTGCGCGGAGATGTAGTCGACGTGAAGGACGGCATCTTATATTTGCGTGACGAAGACGAGCGCGTTTCGTACGTTGTTATCGAGAAGATCGCGTTTGTCTGGGAACGTGAGGACCCGGAACACAAGGCGGGATTTGTATTGTAATTTTCTACCGTTCTCACCTTAAAAATCCGGTTGACAAATATTCCTTAAAGTATTACTTTAGGTTGCGTGATCTAAAGACCTGTTTAGAGATTGTTTGAATGTCCCCCGGGGTTAGAAAGCAATTTTCTCACCTTTTCGAATCTCTAAATACAACCCAAATTCCAACGGAAAATATAACGTGAATACAAATTTTGACATACCTGTTCGAAACGAAGGTCAAACTGCAATCGTTTTTGCGAGTGACTATTTAAACAAAATCAGCGGCGAAAAAATTGAGCGTGAATGCCGGCGCCAGATCGACGACGGTTGCGAAACCCTTGTTGTAAATTTCAAAGACACAGAAATCGTTAATAGTATTGGAGTTTCGATTCTGTTGGGCGTGATCGATGCAGCGGCCAAAACCGGCACCGAGGTAGTTTTTTCCGCTGTAAGCGAGGAGACTGGTCAACTTTTTGAAATGCTCGGATTGACCAATCGCGTTGCCGTAACCGCTTAGCCGATATTTGATCTCTCCTCTTAGTTCTTTCCACTTTCATCTCCCGTTCAATTAAAGCAATGCTCGAAAACCAACAAAAACTAGTCCATGCATTTTCCGCTCTTGCAGAATTAGGACAAGAAGTGGCACACAAAAACAACTTCCAAGAGATGATCCGCACATCGCTGCATTTGCTGCTCGGCTCGCTTGCGATTATGCGAGGTGGAATTGCTCGCTATTCGCGTTATGGACACGAGTTAAACTTCCTGGCAGCCCGCGGACTCGGGGATGATTTTCCGCTCAGCGCTGCGATCGATGTTTCCGACGAGCAGGAATTCCTAAACACGGGGATGAGCGAAATCGAAGTAAGTCAGGCAAAAATGCTCGTCTTTTTTCAGCGATATCAACGTATTCTCGAACGCAAAAATATCGAGATAATAATGCCCCTGATCATTCGTGACGAACTCGTCGGGATTATATTCCTTGGCGAAAAAGCTTCGGGGGAAAAGTTCTCGTCCGCTGATAGAGACATAATTCGGGCGATGTCGCGCCATATTGGTGTCGGGATCCATCAGCGAAATCTTATGGTTGAGCTCGAAAGGCGTGCAGATGAAAATCGGCAGCTTTATGACGATATGCGGCTTACCTATACCGATACCGTTAAGGCATTTGCTAATGCGATTGACAGTAAAGACAAATACACCGAAGGACATTCGGTTCGGGTCGGAAAATACTCGGAAATAATTGCTGAAGAACTCGACTGGAACGAAGAGGAAGTTGAAGGCGTGGCAATAGCCGGATACCTACACGATGTCGGCAAACTTTCTGTAGAGAGAAGTATTATCAACGCCCCATATAGAATTAATGCAAAAGAATCGGCAGAACTTAACAAGCACCCGGCGATCGGTTATGAAATTCTAATGCCCATACACCATCCTTATACAGATGTACCGCTCGCTGCAAAGTACCATCACGAGCGCCTCGACGGACGCGGCTATCCGGATGGATTGACAGATAAAGAAATTCCATATATTGCCAAGATCGTAAGCCTCGCGGATTCGTTTGACGCGATGACAACTGATCGACCTTATCGTCGACGCCGTCCTGCCCATGAAGTGATTGAGGATTTAAGACGAAACTCCGGAAGCCAGTTTGCACCGGAGATAGTAACCGCTTTTTGTAATGGAATGCTTAAAGAACTGACCGGGCGCGACAAACGAAAACGTTACCGACGCATGCTCGGAAGGGAGTTTATGGAAGCCGAAGGACTTGTTCCGATTATAAAACAGGCCCTCAATGGAATGACTGCTACAAAACCTTTAACTTTTGTAGCAGCACATTAAATCTTTAGTTATCGCTCGTTTTTGCCAGAAGTTTTACAAATTTTTTCGCTGCAAGTGAAAGTTCGCGGTCGCCTCTATAAACCACGCCTACCGGACGTTTCCAATCTTTTTCTTTAAATTTCACTACAGATAGCTGCTTGTTTCTTTGTTCGTCTAGAACACTTGGTTCGGGGACGATCGCCATTCCGAATCCAACTTCAACCGCGCGTTTTATCGTCTCGATATTGTCGAATTCCGCTGCTTTTCGAACGCTGACTCCATGCGACTTTAAAATTTTATCGGTCGCTTTTCGTGTCGGGATATCCCGCTCAAATAACACAAAATCCTGTCCTTTTAACTCAGTTACCTTGACCACTTTACGCTTTGCCAGATCGTGATCGGGTGGGCATATAAGTACAAGCCTGTCGCTTGCCATCGGTACAATTTCAAGCCCGCGGCGCGGTTCGGGAAACGAAACGATTCCGAGTTCGACTACACCTTTGAGTACATCCCGTAAAACTCTCGTTGTGCGCTGATATTCCAAATCGATTTTTGCCGAAGGGAATTTCGACATAAATTCACGTACGATCGGCGGCAGTTCGTGTAGTCCAACGCTATAAACGGTGGCCACTTTGACGACACCGCTAATCTTTCCAACGAGACGATTCATGCCCTCATTTAGTTGGCCATAAGAATCCAGAACACCTTTACTCTTACTGTAAAAAACCTCGCCAGCGGGCGTCATGCGAATTTCGCGTCGCCCACGGACTCTTTCAAGCAGTTTCCTTTTAAATTTGTCCTCGAGCGTTCTTACCTGCTGACTCACCGCAGATTGAGTCACGAAATTTCTTTCGGCCGCAAGCGAAAAGCTCTGCATTTCTACGAGATCACAAAAAACTTTTAGGGTTTCAATATGCATAACAATATATTAATCTTACTAACGTTTAATGCTCCAATTAGTAAATCTATCTTATAAAAGTGGCTGAGAAGATGTCAAGCGTAGAATTAGTTTTACTACACAATAGCAGGAAGATATTTAATTCAACCTTATTTTTATAAAGAAGCAATGTTGCGCTATATTAAATCAATGTGGCTTCACGGGTTTTAACGTTAATCGTTTGATTTTATACGTGTTCCGCAAATATAATTAACTTAATTCCGAACGTAACAAACCAATAAAGAGGCTGGAAAATGGCGTCAAAATTTAGCAGGACTTTTCTGTTTAGAAAATTACATCAGATCACGGGCATCATGCCGCTCGGGCTTTTCTTTTTCGTACATATGTTTACGAATGCAAAGGCGATGAACGGTGCGGAGATCTTTAACAAGGCGGTGGCGGACATACACCACATGCCGTTTCTCCTGTTTATCGAGATCTTCGGTATTTTCTTGCCGCTTTTGTATCACTCGGTCTACGGAATCTTCATTTCCGCTGAGGCGAACGCCAGCGCAGTCAAATATGGTTACGGACGAAACGTAATGTACGTTTTCCAGCGTGTTACCGGGATTTTCCTCTTTGTGTTTTTGCTATTTCACCTACTTCACTTCCGCTGGGGGTTGTTCGCCGGGCTTGGTCTGACTGATGTCGCTGTGGCCGGGAACGCAGACAAGGCGTTTGCCATTGTTGCTGCCGATTTTCAGTCCGTCGGAGTTTTAGTCTTCTATATTTTAGGCGTCGCAACGACAGCCTGGCACTTAGGTTACGGACTCTTTTTATTTGCAGTGGATTGGGGAATCGTTATCGGCGAGAAGGCCCAAAAGTTTGCGCTTTACGCCTGTGCAGCAGTTGCATTTGCGCTCTTTGCGCTCGGAACAAACGCAGCGTTTTCTTTTGTAAGACCGTGCGGTTTGATGCCCGAGGTTTTATGCGAGGAAGCTGGAAGCACGAAAACTGTTGAGCAAAAACCACCAACCGAAAGATTTTAGCGTTGCCAGGAAACCTGTTTTTCTAACAAAAGATTATGTCATCAAAAAATGGAATGAAGATAGCTGTCGTTGGCGGAGGCCTTGCGGGACTCGCGGCGACAATGAAAATTGCCGAGGCCGGGCACGATGTGGATTTATTTTCTGTCGTACCTGTTAAACGCTCGCATTCAGTTTGTGCGCAGGGTGGTATAAATGGCGCGGTGAATACGAAGGGCGAGGGCGATTCTCCGTACAAACACTTTGACGATACGGTTTACGGCGGCGATTTTCTAGCGAACCAAAAACCGGTTCAGCAGATGTGCGATATGGGTCCGCAGATCATTTATTTATTTGATCGAATGGGCGTTCCTTTTTCGCGGACAAGGGAAGGTTTGCTTGATTTTCGGCGCTTTGGTGGCACGCTTCATCATCGAACTGCATTTGCCGGTGCTTCAACGGGACAGCAACTCCTATACGCCCTTGATGAGCAGGTTCGCAAACATGAATCCGACGGCAAAGTAAACAAATACGAAGGTTGGGAAATGCTTTCGTTGGTTTTGGACGACCATCAGGTTTGTCGTGGGTTAGTTGCGATGAACTTGCAAACGCTTGAATTAAAAGCGTTTCAGGCTGATGCGGTGATCATGGCAACCGGCGGACCGGGTCTTATTTTCGGTAAATCCACAAACTCTATGGTTTGTACCGGAAGCGCGATATCGGCTTGCTATCAGCAGGGCGCAAAATACGCAAACGGTGAATTTATACAGGTTCACCCGACATCGATACCGGGTGAAGACAAGCTTCGTTTGATGTCTGAATCCGCGCGCGGCGAAGGCGGTAGAGTTTGGGTACCGAGGAAGAAAGGTGACACTCGAAGCCCGCAAAGCATTCCGGTCGAAGAACGCTGGTATTTCCTTGAAGAAAAATATCCGGCGTATGGAAACCTCGTGCCAAGAGATATCGCGACACGCGAGATATTCCAGGTGTGTTTGGATGGCCACGGACTTGGTGGCGACAATCAGGTTTATCTGGATCTGACGCATATTGATGCCGACGAATTAACAAGGAAACTCGGCGCAATTCTGGAGATTTACGAGATGTTTGTCGGAGACGATCCGAGACACGTACCGATGAGGATTTTCCCCGGCGTTCACTATTCGATGGGCGGAATGTGGGTTGATTTCGAGCAGCGTACAAACATTCCGGGGCTTTTTGGTGCGGGGGAATGCGATTATTCGATCCACGGTGCGAATCGACTCGGTGCAAACTCTTTGCTTAGTTGTGTTTACGGTGGGTTTATTGCAGCGCCTTCGGCAATGGAGTATGCAAATAATCTAGAGCGCGGAAACACCGAGACAAATGGTATTCATGACGCAGAGTTGAGTCGTCAGAAAGCGATTAACGAGCAGATTATCAAGAACGAAGGCACTGAGAATCAGTACCAAATTCACGAAGAGATGGGCAAAACAATGACCGAGAATGTAACGGTTGTGCGTTACAACGACCGTCTCAAAGAAACCGATAATAAGCTTCTCGAATTGATCGAACGATACAAAAACATTTCGATAAACGACTCGAATTTATGGGCGACCCAAGCCGTGCCGCACGCCAGACAGCTTTGGAATATGCTTCAGCTTGCGCGTGTGATCACGCTGGGTGCGCTTAATCGCGACGAGTCCCGCGGTGCGCATTACAAACCGGATTTCCCGGATCGTGATGACGAGAAATGGCTCAAAACAACGATTGCCGAATACTCGGAAGAGGCTCCGGTTTTGAGTTACGAGGAAGTGGATATTTCGCAAATCGAACCGCGCGCGCGCGATTATTCGAAGGGAAGTGGCTCTAAAAAGAAAGACGAGAAAAAAGACAACGATTAGTAAACAATGAGCAAAACAAACGGACATACTGAAAAGAGGGTTTTGAGAAATCCGCCCGAGACGATTGTTATAAATATCAAGCGGCGTGAAGATCCTGATTCGAAGCAATATACGGAAACTTTTGAAGTCCCGTATCGTCGAAATCTGAATGTGATCTCGGTGTTGATGGATATTCGCAAGAATCCGGTTACAAAAAACGGTCGGGAAACGACTCCGCCGGTTTGGGATTCGAATTGTTTGGAAGAAGTTTGCGGGATCTGTACGATGGTGATCAATGGCCGCGTGAGGCAGTCGTGCTCGGCTTTAGTGGATAATCTGCTGCTTGATACAGGGGGAAACACGATCACGCTCGAACCGATGTCGAAGTTTCCAAATGTTCGCGATTTGCAAGTAGATAGAACGCAGATGTTTGACAATTTGAAGCGGGTACATGCTTGGGTTGAGCTTGATGGTTCTTATGACCTTGGTGCGGGTCCAACGATGTCACAGGAGGTTCAAGAAGAGCGTTATGCCTATTCGCGTTGTATGACGTGCGGCTGTTGTCTGGAAGCGTGCCCACAATTTGCGGATGATAACTATATCGGCCCGCAAGCTATTGCGCAGGTGCGTCTGTTTAATATGCATCCGACGGGAGAAATGAATCGCGACGAACGCCTGGAGGCGCTGATGGAAGACGATGGAATCACTAACTGCGGTAACTCACAAAACTGCGTGCAGGTTTGTCCGATGAAGCTACCATTGACGAAAGCGATTTATTCGACAAACCGGGAAGTTACGGTTCACGGACTGTTTGGATGGTTGAAAAAATAGGGGCGAGTGAATAGGGACAAGTGACGAGAGTAAGATAAATGGGACGGCCAGATTTGTTTCGAGCCGTCCCTTCTTGTTTCTTGTCACGGTTGACGTACAGCTGTTTTACATTCCCAAAACGTCAATCAATTCCTGAACCGCTGCGGCTGATTTTTGAAGTGCCGAGCGTTCGTCGTTCGTCAGCGAGATTTCAATAATCTGCTCGACGCCGTTTTTACCGAGTTTTGCCGGAACGCCTACATACAAACCGTTTACGCCATATTCGCCTTCGAGATAAACCGCACACGGCAGAATCTTTTTCTTATCTTTCAAGATTGCTTCAGCCATTTCGACCGCGCCGAGCGATGGGGCGAAAAATGCTGAACCCGTCTTCAAAAGCCCTACGATTTCTGCTCCGCCGTTTGCCGTGCGGTCAACAATTGCATCAATCTGGTCCTGTGGCAGCAACTCGGGAATAGGAATACCGGCGCAGGTTGAATACCTCGGAAGCGGCACCATCGTATCACCATGACCGCCGAGCACGAATGCCGTAACGTTTTCGACCGAAACGTCCAAAGCTTCCGCGAGGAAGCAACGCATACGCGCCGAATCCAAAACTCCAGCCATTCCCATCACACGGTTTTTCGGGAAACCCGAACGCTTCAAAGCAACCTGAGCCATCGCGTCAAGCGGGTTGGAAACGACGATAATAAACGATTCGGGCGAATATTTTGCAACCTGATCCGTTACTGAGCCGACAATGTCCGAGTTTGTTTTAAGCAAATCGTCGCGACTCATTCCCGGTTTGCGCGGAAGTCCGGCCGTGATTATTACGACATCCGAGTCCGCCGTCTCCTCATAACCATTTGAGCCTACGCACTTTACATCAAAGCCATCAATCGGCGCAGATTGAGCTAAATCAAGCGCCTTTCCTTGCGGAGTGCCCTCAACGATATCAACCAATACAACATCTGCGAGTTCCTTGCTCGCGATCCAATGAGCTGCAGTTGCGCCTACATTTCCAGCGCCCACAACCGTAATTTTATGTCTTCCAGCCATTCTAAGATATCCCTCTTTTGATAATAATTATTGTGCTAAATACGGAAGGCATATTTTGTCATAGTTGATTAAAAACGGCAAAACAGACAGAATTCTTCTGATGAAAAGTCGGAAGGTGAAAACAGCTAAACTACGAACACCTCTAGAAAGGAGAAATGCGAACAAAACTATCCAACAATTTAATCGAGGTTCGGCGGTATCGTGAGGAATACGCCCCGATGCTTTTTGAGGCTGCTATCGAATCTCAAAGCGACATGTTTAAATGGATGCCTTGGTGTCATCCAGATTATTCTTTGAACGACAGCGAGGAGTTTATTTCTAAGTGCGAAGAGGCTTGGGAGGATAAAACGACATTTGCCTTCGCGATTTTCAAAAAATCCAGTGATCGGTTTCTTGGCGGTGTCGGTCTTAATCAAATTAGTTTGCAAAACAACTTCGCCAATCTTGGTTATTGGGTGCGATCCGGTCAAAGAAACCGAGGCATAGCAACGGCAGCTGTTCGGTTGCTTTCAGAATTCGGTTTTGAGGAACTGGGTTTAACTAGAATTGAAATCGTGATTGCGGTCGGAAACGTAGCGAGCGAGAGGGTTGCAGAAAACGCAGGGGCATTGCGAGAGGGAGTTTTAAGAAACCGAATTATTCTTCATAACGTTCCGCACGACGCTGTTATGTATTCATTGGTCCCTATATGATTATCTGAATTTTTGAAAAATTATGTTGAAGAAATTACTTTTCATTGTATCAATCATCTGTCTTTTGGCTTTTCCCGTATTTTCACAAACAAACGCTGAAATCTCGGGAAAACGTTACAAACGTGTTGTTGTTAGAAACGCAATCGTTATTGATGGAAACGGAACTCCAGCGTCCGGACCAAAAGATATCGTTATCGAGAACGACAAAATTGTTCAAATCGCAAACCTAAATCCGGTTGCGGTAAAAGCAGGTACCGCTAGGCGACCGGCGAAAGGAGACGTGGAAATCGATGCGGGCGGGAAATACGTTATGCCCGGGCTAATCAATGCCCACGGACACACACACGAGGGACGGGGCGGGATTCCGATGCCGGTCGAATACTGCCAAAAGCTTTGGCTTGCTTCAGGGCAAACTACCATTCGCGAGTTGGCGGCGCCGCGAAAAGCACTGATGTGGAAGGAGCAAAGCGATAGGAATGAAATCGCCGCACCTCGTATGTTTGTGTATGCGACTTTTCCGGGTGCTGTGAGCGGAGAACAGGCGAGACAACGTGTGCGCGAGATAAAGCAAAAAGGCTACGACGGTATAAAACTTTTTGGCGTCGATCGGGACATCATGGCCGCGATGATGGACGAAGCTAAAAAGCTAGGCCTTCGCGTCGCCCATCATACGGGGGTAGAAGAAACAAACACGTGGGATGATATAAAATTTGGAACGACGAGTATCGAACACTGGTATGGAATTCCGGAAGCTGCGATACCAAACGGGCGTCAGAATTACCCGTCCGATTACAATTATCAAGATGAGGTCGATCGTTTTAGATACGCCGGGAGGCTCTGGCGGGAAGCGGATTGGAAACGTCTAATGAAAGTTTTTGATGCGATGATCGAAAATGGCGTCGCATGGGACCCAACTCTCAACATTTACGAGGCGTCAAGAGATTTGCAAAGGGCTCAAACCGACCCGGCTTTTAAGGATTATCTACATCCAACACTCGAAAAATTCTTTATTCCAAACCCTGCTAATCATGGTTCGTATTTCATTGGCTGGACTTCGACCGACGAGGCGTTTTGGAAAGAAAATTACCGAATTTGGATGAAGGCTTTGATGGAATTCGAGCGCCGCGGCGGCCTGATTGGGGCGGGCGAAGACGCCGGATTTATTTACAAAGTATACGGATTCGGTTTGCTGCGCGAACTCGAACTACATCAGGAAGCAGGCTTTAGTCCGCTAATGGTCATCAAACACGCAACCGGCAACAACGCGAAGATTTTGGGCGCCGAAGACCGAATCGGAAGAATTCGGGTTGGGTTTAAGGCCGATCTATTGGTTGTAAACGGAAATCCGTTGGAGGATTTCAAGGTGCTATATCCAACCGGAACCAGAACTGTTATCGACGGAAAGGTCGTGAAAGCGGGCGGAATTGAGTGGACCATTAAAGATGGAATTCCATTCCACGCACCGACTCTGGCAAAGGAAGTAAGAGAGTTAGTTGCTAGAGATCGCCGGAAAGTCGTAGCGAAGTGATTATCATCTTTCAGATCGATCGGTAAGTGCGAAAAGGCCATGTTTAGTTCGGAAGGTCTACGACCTTCCGGCTTGGGCCTTCTAAAACTAATGAGGCTCAGCCTCATATTTTTTATTATCTTTTCCCGGAAGTCAGAGACTTTCCGCATCCTGTAGAACTGCTCTCGGTTTATCTCTGATTCTTTCTTACAAGTGCGGCTTGAGCCCCGATCTATAGGCCCAAAAAAGCGGGCAAAAAGAACTTCTTTATAACCCACACACTGAATCAAGCGGCTAAAAATAATACCAACAAAGAACCTGACTCACGGCGATCACCGAAAACGAGAAGAAACCCGTTTTTTGGCACAAAACTAAACAGCCTCAGACTGCGAAGTAAAATTAAACTCTCGAAGCCTGAGCGCTGGCATTAAAGTTCCATTGCCAACCCGCTCCGGCGAGCCAACCATCTCGACATTCCCCCGCGCGATCATGCCTATTAACGACTGGTTGAAACGGAAGTTTTTTACCGGATAAGCTATTTTGCCATTTTCTATCATCCAAACCCCGTCGCGCGTCAATCCGGTAACACTCGCTGTTCTTGCGTCGGTCGTCCGGATGTACCAAAAACGGCCAATTAAAAGAGCCTTTTTCGTTTCAGCAATCATTTTTTCCAGTGCAAAGGTCTTAGCGCTCGAATCGACAATCGTATTTACCGGTCCCGGCGTCGGCTGCATGTTTCGCCTTTTTGCCCAGAAACGCGAATAAATCAAGTTTTCCAAAACCCCTTCTTTAACTAAATAAACCTTTTCAGCAGGCAGTCCGCCCTGAGCCACTGGAGAGGCCGGAATCTTGGAATTCCACGGATCGCTATAAATGTTGATTTTCGTGTCGAAAACCTTCTGTCCAAGTTTTGTTTTCCTGTTCGGCGCAGAAAAGGGGCTCCGTCCTTCTTCCGCTCGACGCGCATCAAATTGAAACCGAAGCCTTCCCAAAAGATCGCCAACCGCCTGCGGCTCCAAAATAACGGGATAAACCCCAGGTTTGATGGTTCGAGCTCCGCGTCCATCAGCTGCTTTTCGGATCGATTCCCGGGCAATTCGCTCGGTGTCCAAGCGGTCTATGTCGAAGTGGCTTCTTTGAAAATATCCCGAGCTTTTACCATCCGGCGTTCGTGCGGTTATTGAAAGGCTCGCCACGGTAGATTTGTTATAACCAAAGTTGCCATTTTTCGTTGCAAATCCTCCGGCAGACGTTCGAGTATCATGAAAACCCGCACTAATCACGCTCTCCCTGGCACTTCTTTTCACGATTTCCGAAACCTGCCTGGCACGGTTTTTTAACGAGATGTTTGCGGTTGACTCGGCATAACCATTGGAGTTTTTGTAGGTTTGAGCGCCCAGCGTTGGCAGATACTGTCGGTCGACGGGCGAAATTCTCGCGATCTTCTCGGCCTCTTCAACCATTGCTTTTAAGCTCTCATCATCCAAACTGCTGGTTGAGGATGACCCGCGTTTTTTGTCGATCCAAACGGTGATATCTGCGCCGCGTCCAACCGTATTTCCGCTCGTCAAGAAAGCGTTTCTCGCGAAGCGCAGGTGTGAGCGCTTATTCGTACTTACGGAAACCGTGGCGTCGTCTGCTTTAACATATGAAAGAATCTTTTCGGTAATTTCTTTGGCTTCTTTTTTATTAATTAGCATTTTCTCTCCGTTACGCTTTGGCCGCAGTGTTTAATACATTGATATTTCTGAAACGGGCCGTCGGACAGCCATGCGAAACGGCGTTTGATTGCCCAGGCTGACCTTTACCATCATTGAAAGTTCCGGGAAGTTTGTAAGTGGATATTCCGCCGAGTCCGTCGCAAGCCCCCCAGAAGTCTGTGGTTCGGGATTGGTAGGCGACATCTTTTAGCATCCCTTCGACCTTTCCATTTTTGATTTCCCAGAAAGTTTGTCCGCCAAACTGAAAATTGTAGCGCTGCTGATCAATCGAGTAACTTCCGCGACCGTGGATCATAATTCCTTTTTCGACACCGGAAATGAGTTCTTCAGTTGAAACATCTTTTTTAGACGGGGCGAGCGAAAGATTTGGCATGCGCGCAAACGGAACGCTGCTCCAGCTGTCTCCGTGAAGGCAGCCCCTAGATCTCTTCTCGCCGATTAACGGCGCCAGGCTTCTTGTCGTTTGCCATCCAACAAACTTTCCGTTTTTAACAATGTTCCATTTTTGTCCCGGCACCCCTTCGTCGTCCCAGCCAATTGTTGCAAGCCCGCCTTTTTGGGTACGGTCTGCAAAGAAATTCACTATCTTCGAACCAAATTGAAGTTTGTTTGTTTTATCGGGCGTGAGGAAGGACGTCCCTGCGTAGTTTGCTTCCCAAAGGAGCGCTCGGTCTAGCTCCGTGGAGTGTCCAACCGATTCGTGTATTGTTAAGAATAGGTGCGATGGATGGAGTACAAGATCGTATCGTCCGGGTTTGATCGGCTTAGCACTCAGTTTTTGAACCGCCTCCTCGCCAGCTTGCTTTGCTTCGCCAATCCAATCGTACTCGGTAGTATACTCCCAACCCATTCCCCGTCCCTGAGCCAGCGAATTCCGGGTTTGAAAGTCTCCTTTTGCAGTATCGATTGCGGTAACGCTAAAACTCGGAACGCCACGAACCACATATTGCTCCACCTTCGTTCCGTCCGTAGTAGCAAGGTACTTCTGCTCGTTTACCCAGGCCATCGACGAGTTTACAAAGCGTACGCCCTTAACGCTCAAGGCAGCTTCGTTCAAACTCAAAAGGAAATCGGTTTTTTCATTGATCGGAACATCAAACGGATCGCGTTTCATTTCCGTTTTCCATTTTCCATTAGCCGCCGGTGCGTAAGCCAGTTCAATTTTCTTGGTTTGAAAAACTGCGTTTGCCCTCGCGATCTCAATAGCCTCTTTTGTTACACGCGCAACTTCCTCGTTTGTCACCAGAGGGCTAGCTGCGAATCCCCAGGTTCCGTTGTACAGGACGCGGACACCAAAACCGTAGTTCTGTCCCTTTGCAACTGCCTGAACCTGACGTTCGCGTGTGCGGATTGATTCGACTCTGTATTTATTAATGCGTATATCGGCATAGTCTGCGCCGTATCGCTTAGCGATTGTCAGCGCGACGTCTGCCAACGTGTCCTTATCAAAAACAGGAAGGGAATTGGGCCGCAAATTTGCCGAATAAACCCAGGTCGGAACAGCGGCAACGCCAAGAGCCATTCCAGTTGTTTTTACAAAATCGCGCCGAGAAATCGTCATCGTAAACCTCGTATTTGGATAAGTTAAACCGTAAGCTAATCGGTTCCGGCTCAAACTCACTTATCAAAGTAAATTGTGGAATAGAAGAATTGTATGTTGAGCAAAGGCGTCTAGGCAAATCTGCACGATTTAAAACGAAAAAGCCTGATATGCTCTCCCCTTCATATCAGACTTTCTCTTAAGGTCGTGGTTTCTCTCGCCAACGACCAAACTTGTGTTTTTTCAGAATCCTTCTACCGGCAAGGTAACTTTCTTTTTCAATTCAATCTCAAATTTTTGATTTTCCTTTATTCTCACCTCTTTACCTTTTCTAGCCAGCGCAACTCCGGTTCCGGCTCCGCCACCAATTCCAGCACCTATCAGCGCACCATTTTCAACTTTTGTGACTACACCAATCACAGCGCCAATTGCGGTTCCGCCAATGATCGCGAGAATGTTTTTCGAACGCGAAGATTTGAGTCGGATCGGATTTACTAAAACGGCTTCGATCGATCGTTCAGTCCCATCTTCAAAGGTGAGTTTTTCGAAAACAACCTCGAGTTTCCCGTTTTTGCCTCCCACCGAAGCTTTTTCCGCACGAGTAATTCGTCCTTCAACGACGGCACCGGCAGGCAAAACGACGTCACCTTTTGTACGGACCGGCTCTGAGACAACTGCCGTAAAGGTGTCGTCAACGCTAGACGACTTCGAGTTGATTTCGTTATCCATTTGAAGCCGGATTTTGGTTCCTGGCTTCAGCTCGTATTTGTTCGACGTCTGAGCGATGAAAGATTCTAAATTTCCAAAGAACAAGGTTGCTAACGCAAAGGCTAAGATCAATCTTTTTCGAGAAAACATTTCTGACCTCCGTCTTCGCAAGTGTTTTTACGACACCTGCGACGAGTTAAAGCAATGTGTGTGCCAATTGGGATACAAACGTTAATATTGGATATTATTACCTGTTTATAGCGTTTCGCAAAGTTATTCGGGAGTGGTCGGGAAATTTAGGAGACAAAATCGTGTAGTCGGTTGACTATATGGAATAGGTTTTAGACCTTTTTGGGGTATGCTGAGGGCGGGGGTCGAACCCGCACGTCCACAAGGGACACAGGATTTTAAGTCCTGTGCGTCTACCAATTCCGCCACCCCAGCATATGGTTTGTTTTCAACAACTTAGCAGTTAATCTTTGTTGTGTGGCTTACCGAGTTGGTCAAAGGTTGGACACGCAACGCGCGTTTTTACTGCAATTTTTCAACAACTTCGACATTATCGTCTAATCGATTCACAGCGTCAAACGCTGCACGCATGTCAGGATTGATGTATCGGTTTGTGATTGCCGGAGACGAATGAGCAAAGAGAAATTCAATTCGATCTCGTGGTACTCCGGCATTAAACAGGGCGGTTGCGAAGGCGTGTTTGAGGTCGTGGAATCTAAAATTTTCTATTTTTGCCTTCCTCAAAGCATTGTCCCAACGCGTTCTAAAACTCGTAAAAGGAAAGATTTCCCCGGTCGGAGTTTCTCGAAGAATTTCCGAAAACAAACTGATCATAGTTTGATTGAGTGGAATTGGACGGCGGTTCCGCCCTTTTGAAGCTGAGGCGTAAATCAAATAGTTTTTGAGATCAATGTCATCTGCATTGATCGCTAGAATCTGTCCTCGTCTTAAGCCTGTATGAATCGCGATTGTTGTAAGCCGAAATAGGATCACGTCATCGGAAATCACGTTCCAAAACCTAAGTTTTTCATCATTTGTAAGAATGCGGTTTCTAGGCAAAGACTCTGTAAGCGGCCGTAGCGAATGTACTGGGTTTCGGTCGATCAAATTCTCCTGGACGGCTAGTGACAGGATTTTCGAAAGCGTTGCCATCGTTCGGTTAACCGTAGAATTAGCTCTCTCTCCAAATTTTGTCGGCTGGTTTTTGTAGGCTTTGCGAAGTTCACGGCATTTGTTTGGAGTTATTTCTTCGATAAGGAAATTACCGAGCTTTGGGAGTATCGTATTCTTTAAATGGAGCTTACGGTCTGTGACTGTGGCTTTATTTTTTTCCTCAACGTATGGAATGTAAACACGTTTCACGAATTGATCAAGCCGTTCGGAACGCCGGACGTCATACTTTCTTGAAAAGATTGCAGATTTTACAGATTGCTCCGCGAGCTTAGCTTCTTTCAAGGTCTGAGCCTCGGGAATAGATTGGTGGATAGATCTGCCGCGAACCCGAAAGCGCATATACCAGGTAGCTTTGTCGTAGCTTTTATCGCCGCGTTTGACCTTCTTTCCGTCGTATCTTTTGTAAACTGCCATAAGATTTTGAGAGTGACTTTTTGGCAGATGAAAAGTCAAGAGAATTTTTAATTGAAATCCTACTGGGACTCATCCGATTCGAGAAAACGGCGCGGATCAGAATCTTCTTGCCACGTCTTCCATTCATTTGCGCGCTGCATATTTCTTTCCCTTATGCCGACACCATTTGTCGACGTCATTTTTGTAGAATCGTTTCTCGCCGCGGACTAATCCGAATGGAGGAGGGAAGTCACTCGCGAGCTCCCTCCGGATTGTGCTATCCGAAACACCGAGATAGTCCGCAATTCCGTGAATATCGAGCGGCTTTTCGTTTTTCTCACGGTTGATTTCAAACTTCTCAATGGTTTGAATCGCAACCGTTTCCGCGAACTGCTTTAGGTCTTTTTCGTCTAAAACTGCTACTGTCATTTGTTGATTTTCACCTCGTTAACAAGTCTGATAATCTCGTGTATTTCGTTCTCTAAGAGTTGCAAACTGTGTTCATCGTAGAAATAGTCAAACAAATCTTGGTAAGACAATGTATGGTTTTCTGCTTCTCGTTCCATCTCCTGATTCATAGACTTACCTCTAAATTATTTCACCTGTAAACGCCGGTAACATCTTCGGCATTTTGCCAGTCGCGTATGCCTCATGAATCTGAGGTGTAAGGTGCTCGGAAATTGTCTTGCCATCGGGCATTACGATATGAGCCATAAATTCCTCCTCAAACGTAGAAATCTCGGATTCTACACATTCGAGCTTCGCCTTCACAGCGAGAGCAAGCGCCCTCCATTTTTGTCGAGTAGCCTGCTCCCAAGCCTTCACAGTATCTTCGTCGGAACGCTTATATTTTTTCGTTGGAGTTAAGCGAAATTCTTCTTTTTTCGGCATCTCAAGTACAAATCGGATTTGTCGGCCTTCCATACGGAAACCGATCATTGCACGAGTGTCTTCCCAGCCGTACATGAACTGATCTGCTCCATAGCGTGTCAAGGTTTTGTCGATTTCCGCTCTCGACTTATCGGCCGAAACTGACGTATTTTCTGCGTATCTGGACATCTATGCCGCCTCCCTTTGTTCTTCTTTCAGGTTTTCAGTTTTCAAAACTATCGAGAGGAAAAGAATTTCTTGATTTAGCACCGCAAACTTCTTTGAGAGCTTACCGAGGGTGCTCAACAGACGGGACCGCGACTGGTGATTTTCTTCACTCAGCATTGCCGAAGCGATATCTGCCATCAAACCCGAGAGATCCTCAGATTCTTTTACCTTTTCGGTTAATAATTCGATCAATTTTTCTTTGTAGGTCATTTTCTCTTTCTAAATTTTCGTCTTTGTTTCATAGCTTCAAACTGCTTGTCCTGGCATTGCAAACAAAGCGTGTGATTTCTATCCGAGCGAATTCTGAGTTTGTTTTTTGGTCCCTTGTATTTATGAACTCGCCGTATGAAGATCGCACGTCTTTGTCCGCAGTTTTCGCATAGATGCTTCGTCATGTGATGCCAGCTACATTGGTTCCACAGCCCTCACAGATACCGGTTTCAAAGACCTTCTTCCCGGGACAGTGGGATCCGTTCGCAGGGGTATTCTCCGATGTTTGCGACGATTTGGGGACGCCGTTTCCATTCGTAGATCTACCGTTGTAGATCTCCCACTCACCGCGACAGAACATTCCACCTTTCCTCTTTACTCCAATCCGACAGGTATGAAAGCGATTTTCTAAGCAAACGAGCTCGTAGAAGTCGTTCTCGTCTACTTCGCGGTGTTGGAAACCGACTTTACCGCCGCAGTTTTCGATTCCGCAGGTGCGCGGAAGCTCCCGAAAAAAAGAAAGTATTTTGATCGCTTCCTGGGGAGTGTCGACCGTGAAATTTATTCCGATGTTTAAGTTGTCTAATTGCATTATTTTCCTTCCACCTCATATCCGAGCTCCCGCGCTTTTGTAAGCGAGAGCGTTCCTTTGGTCTCCTCGTCCAAAAGCCGGCGTGTGCGATTAACAACAACCGGCTCAAAATGGACGAATTTTCCTTCTCTCGTTGAGAGTTGGTATACCGTTCCTTCATCGTCCTGGAAGTGGTCGCCGACGGTCATCTCGTTTTCGAGTGCTTTGACTATTTCCTGATATCGATCAAAAAACTTCACGACATCCGATTTCTCTTTGTCGAGCTCGATGAATAGTCTTTGCGCTTCTGATAAGTGTTCGTTTTGCATATGCCTCCTTTTGCTTTAAGGTGAGCGGCGAACTCACGGGCGTGTTTCCGCCGCTCGTTTCGAATTCCGACGCCTCCCACTACGTCGGAGTCCGAAAAGTTAAGCTGCCTGAGCCTGCAGGGGCTCGCTAAACCGAACAAGATCTACATCGGCAACAGCGTCAATGTGCCGGCAACGGACTCCGCGCCCGATACATTTCTCGTTTAAACAGGCGGCGGTTCTGCCTTCATCAGTCGGGAAGATATGGACCTGCGTTTTCTCGTGATCGATCACAAGCCATGTTCGGCGATCGATCCGGCGCCCCGATATCAGGACAACCTTGGGTTCATAGGCGTTTCCGTGAATCACGCCTCTTTGTTTGTTTTCGCAAACGGGTCCGATTCCTTTTGCGATCGATACCGGGTCCGTTAAAGGCCGGCTGCATCCTGCGCATCTCATAATTTCTTGCCTCCTATATTGAAAATCTTTGTTTCGTTCGCCAGTAACACCTGATTTCGGTTACCGAAAAGGAATTTGTATATCCCTTCAGAACGTGTTGGGCGATCACCAGTCCGTTTTTGAGTTCTTGAATTTCCCATATACCGATGTTTTGTCCTTTCTCTCTGACCATGCGTGTTCCGGGTCGCAGGTCGCGCTCTTCAATCATTTCTTTTCCTCCATTTCTTAGCTTCCGGACACGTAGAAAAATGCGATTTGTAAACCGTATTTAGGTTTCGAATGTGGGTTAGCTTTTCCTCGCCGACGTGAACCGTGTAGGTTGGTGCTATGTGCAGTTCCTCAGGGAAGTCGATTGTGATATTTCCTTCCGGGTCCGGCGAAGCATTGATCGGAGCTGCTTTCTGCGTGTTGTTGTTCACGCACATGATGATTCGAGCTCCGCAACTGCGGCAGTGTGTTACTCGCTTTTCTTTTTTGTCCGGGCTGTCTGTTTGGTTTTGCATATTTAACTGCCTTCAACGACATAACCAAGCTTTCTTGCCTCAGCCATAGAAAGTTCACCTTGCGCCTCACCCCAATCTATTCGGCGGGTTCGGGCGACTCTGTAGAGAGAGCGTTCTACGTCTATCAAACGCAGTTGGTAGACGACTCCGTCATCGCCTTGGAATGTGTCATTGATCTTCATCTCACGAGCGAGGGCACGTCCGAATGACGCCATTAAATCCGCGTCGAGCAGGTACCATGACTCGTTCTGATCTATTTCAACGAATACCCTCTGCATTAAAGTTAAGTGTTGATTTTTCATAAAAATTAAACTCTTATGGAAAAGTATATAAAGTATACTTTCTAGTAATGAGTATAGGTAAACAAGATATACCTTGTCAAGTGAAAAATACCTCTGTAGGCGTCAAATTGATTCAGAAGGAATCAAAAAGCGGAAAATTATACAATATGATGTAGGTAGAAAGGATGAGACTACGAGATAAGGCGTTTAAAAATCTTGACTTAGCGGATTTTAAATGCAGAATGAAAAATGCCACGCTGGCGTGCGTGGCATTCACTAAAACCGTTTGACATGTATGCAGTAGCATCACAGGCAAACAAAAGCTTAAGCTTTTTGGAGTCTAGTCTTTTTTGTTTGCCATTGTCAAATTTAATTTTGACTCGGGTGCCAGCCCGGAAGGAGAAAACTCAAATGGCAAATAACGATCATAGACTAAATCTGGAGGAGAGCAGTCGATATCGAGTCGCTTATGACCTGATGAATCGGATCGCTGATCTCGAAGGGAAGTGGAATACCCGAGATGAAGGATCTCGAAAATATCTGATGGACCTATACCATCAGTGTTATTTGGTGGTCTACAATGGTTACGATGCAGATCAAGCGATGGGCGAAAAAGAGCCTGCTCTACCTATTGCGATTTAGTAAAGATTACCGTTTTTTCTTTGGCGGCATGATTTTCGGGTCGGAAAGTGCAAGCATATTCTTAAGCATCATTTGATGTTTACGTTTGAGTTTTCGCACGACCGACCCGACCTTTATCTCGAGTTTCTTAGCGTTTGCCAGTTTCGTAAGCTGCTCGCGTGAAGCTTTGAAATAAACCGTTTCCTTTAACCCTCCTAGATTTATCCGCGACGACCGTACTCCTTCGCCAAATCGAATACGTTCTCCGTCAGCAAGGGCAATCAGTTTCGAGTTATAGAGGAAGAGCCATCTGCTACCATTCCACGTAAAAAACATTGCGAAATCGTCAATAATCGGATCGGACAGATTTTCCGTCTCAAAAAAGAAGCCGGAACCGAATAGGAGACTTGGAAGAGTTGTGCGTCCTCGGGACTGTGTCATTCCAATAGCCACGGATTCAAATGCCCCGAGCATTTGAAAGCCCGTATATCGAACCAGCGTAATATCCTCAAACTTGTCATACTTAACAATATACTGGCTCTTATTTTTGAATTTTCGCTTTTGCTTTTTTATCTGGAGGTATGACTTAGTTGGCGTCGCAGCCGATTTAGGGTCAGTTTTATCTGTTTCTTGCCCAAAACCGTGAAATACTAAGATCAAGATCAAAAAGGGAAGTATTGTTTTTCTCATATTTCTACTCCAATTAGTTAAAAAACCAGTAATACAAAAAGGCAAATCCAATCAAGGCGAGCGGACCCAAACGGTGAAACATGTACCATTCATACTTTGAGCTAGGAATAAAGTAACTCACAAACGATTTTAACGAGCACATGTTTTAAGTTCTGGATTTTCTAACAAGGAGTGAAAACTATCCTACTTTCCGCTGATTTCCCTTTTGCGGTAATCCTTTTCCAATTCTTATCTGCGACGACCCGGACAGCTTTCTATTAATCCGGGTAGTGTTCGCTGACGACCCAATCTTAGTAGAGCTTCTTACTATACGATTTTGGACATTAAACTTGGCACCGGATTGGATACGATGAGGGCTGTCCATAAACCTGTTAACTGGTTTCTCCTGACTCATTCTTTTCCTCCGACGCTCTTGATTCCTCTGTTCCTGTAGGCGTTGTGTTCTTCCACCCTATATCTAATCTTATGAAATTCGCGTCAAACTGTAAATCAAAATTGCGCTTAACTAGGAGCTGTCCGCGGTTAATATAGCAAGCGCACCGTCTTGGACTTTCGAGCAATAAGTGCTTAGTTTCGAACTCCATTTCGGGAAGTTCCGTTTTAAGTTGTTGATTTAGATATTGTTGAACCGCTTGTAACACAGTATTCGGGTCAATACCAGGCGGAATATTAAATGGCGGGGGTGATTTGAGAAGTGGCTCTGCTTTGGGGTCTCTTAAATACTCAGAAAGCGGATCGAATGGCTTATTTGCCTTCAACTCTTCCTCTGCATCAATATGAACCGACCATATCAGGCGTTCGAGAGTTTCTTCTGCATCCGTGACTTTCAGCCCAATATCCCGCGCCTCGCTTCGACTTACGGCGTGTCCATGACTGAAAAAACTCTTATTGAGTTTTAAGGCGATGTCCCTGGCATTTGACAGCTCGGAATCAGCCATATGCATTTGCAACATTTTCTCGCCCATCGAAACCGACAATGAGGAAGACCTCTTTGCAAATCCTAGTGAAGTCGCTTCAACAACCTCTGCCAAACGGTTAAAAGCTGCCTTGAGATGAGATTGTTCAGTGATTCCGGCTTCGTCTTTGACAAAATCCAGAAAGGAAACGATGTCCTCATAGGCAAATTTCTGCGTCGATCCGTCTTTTTGCAACACAGTGATTTGCGGGTCGATCGGACCAAGCACGCCATAAGGTCCCATTATGATTTCATCCGCGCCCAAAGCTAACAACGTTGCCGCGCTAAAAGCGGCGTGTGGTACAAGCACGTTGACCCTCTTGAACCGCTCCCGCAACATTGAAATTACCCGCCAAGAAACAAGAGAATCGCCGCCGTCGGACTCGATCAGCAGGTCGACCGTTTCCCGCTCGTCGCCTCTAAGTGTCTCAAGTTGTTGAATAAATTCGCTCACCGCATCCTTGCCCATAATCCCAGGAGCCCCGGGACGTTGAGAGGTCACGTACACGATCAACGCATTGCCGCGCAATTTTTCAATTTCTTTATAAGTTTTGAGTCGATTTTCGATCGCCATGCTAAATTTCTCGTTAGTAGCTTTTTATTATGTGACGAACAATGCCGATAATTCTTAATTCGTCAGTTTTTTTTACCGTGACTGGTCTTAGACTTGCATTCGCGGGAACGAGCCGCAGATGTCTTCTCCGTCGAAACTTCTTAACATCGTTCCAGCGCTTAACGGTAGTCTCTCCGTTTAGATTTGCGACAACGATCTCGCCGGACCGCGGTTGGTCATTAAGCTCTATTATTAAGAGATCACCGTCTTTGATTCCTGCATCAATCATTGAAAAGCCTGAGACACGGGCGTAGATCATCTCGCCGGTTCCGGTTCGCAAGATATCGTCCAGGTCGACCCATTCGCATTCGTCGAATAGCTCCCGGGTTGTCCCTGCCGGCAGAGAACCCATTAACATTTTTGTTTGAGCATTAAAACCTTTGAGCGGTTGGGAGAATGAGAACATAATTTTTAACTTCCTCTTTGTTAAAGCGACTTCAGAGCTAATTCATATTTCTTTGCCTCTTTTGGCTTTACCTTGTGACTCAGACGCAAAAGCGCATTTTTGTGTTCGTAAATGTACTGCGCAAGCGGGGAAACGGACTGCGTCACCGCCTCAATATATTTTTTGCGTTTCTCAAGATCTTCCTTCGTTTTGAATATCTCAACTGTCGACGATTGTGCACCAAACTCGGCGTCGCTCACCTTCTCATGCGCAAAACTCAGTTTTCCTATGTATTGATTTGGGCGATTGAGCAGGGAATTCGGGTCCGTATCCTCAGTGTAAATTACGAGACGGTGAAGAGGTAATTCCGCTTTCTCAAATGCGGACTTCACATCAGCAATCGAGATAGAATTTGCAACGGGTTTAGTTTCAGATGTCGGTGACTTCGGTTCTACCACCATCTCGGTCTCGGTTTTACAAGCCCCGATCAGACCAATTAGTAATACAGCACAAACAAGCGTGGAAGATTTCATAATTTATCCAGTTTTCCTCTTTTTTTTCTTCTTTCCTATTTCAATTAACGGGGTTTTGCCTTTGGGCAATTCTACTGACGACTCCTTAAGCCGTTTTGTTGCTCGTATTACATCTCCTTTAGTAAGTTGAAGTCTAGCGTCTTCCAAATACTCTACGAGTCCGCGTAACGCAAGAGCACGAAATACATAACTTAAGGATCTATCAGTAGTCGCAGCAATCTCTTCAAAAATTTCTTTTTCGCGACGATTTGCTTTGAGCGTAATAGTCTCAGTTTTTTTTCCTTCAAAAAGCAACATGCCTAAGGTATAGCAAGTATTCATATAAATTTCACCGTATATAAAAAATATATCCTCTTGACAGGTATACTATATATACCTATAATCATTTCGATATGGGGGAGAAAAATTCAAAATTAACCACCGTATCGGCAAAAGTGCCGAAATCGGTGAAAGTCGTGTTGCAGCAACTTGCTTTGGATGACGACAGATCGCTTTCATACACGATCGCCCAACTACTCGAAAGCCATCCAAAAATTGACACCAGAATTGCAAAAACTAACGGCTCCACGTCTTCAAGTGTGGTTGAAAGCGAGGGCAAAAGATAGAGGGAACTTCGAACTAAATTCCATACAACTATGGCTGAATTCCTAATAAGACACGGTTTTAAGACGACGCCGGATAAGACTCATGTCAGAACGGCGGTTGACGGCGCCGGTAAGCCCGTCAATCCAATTTATGACATCGGTCAAAACAAGCTGAAAAAAGCGAGTGCTTTGAAGGTCGAGAAAAAGAAAAGAGCTAATCGAGAACGACATAAGGAGTTGTCCAAACTTGAGATTCCGAGGCGTTCGAACGTTCACGGAGGTCGGCTCGGCTTAAGGAAAAGGGAACAGTTCTTAAAGGAACAACCAGATTTCTAATATGGCGCTGCAATTTACCCAGGAAGAAGTTGAAACGGCACTCCGGGACATCATCGAGCATGGTGATATACGCGAGATCTCTATAAACACCGGCATCGGCGAGAAGTATCTGAGCTCTCAGTTGAACCCGCACGATGAGCGCAAATCTTACGCCTATGGGTTTCTGCAGATCCAGTGCGCGCTTGATCGTGTGGATACGAACCGCGGAGACGAGTTTTTTGAGCAGGTTCAAAGGTTCCGGGATTTATCCAAACTGCGTGAAATCAAGGATTTATGCAGTAAGACCGAGGCGTCAAAGCTCGTCACGGAAAACGCAGAGTTTTTGTGTTCTCAGATCAAAGACAAACCGCTGCCGGAACAATTGAGTGAGCTCGACGACGTGATTCGTCAGGCTCAAAAACTAAAAGAGGCTCTTACCGAAGAGCACCTGAACGCAAAAAAGGAGGAAGATAAGTGAAAGAAGAAATCGTAGACGGGGAAGTTGTAGAGGTTGACGAAGACGGTCAGGAACCAGTCGAGAATTTCCGCAAAAACGGCGACGGCGAGGAAGTTGTCGATGAAGATAACAACGGTAACCGGTATCTGCCCGGTCACGAGGTTCCGCGTAATAAGCCGATCGAAGCGGCCGCTCTCCGGTATAAAGAGGTGCGCGATGAAAGAATCGGTCTAAGCCGCGATGAGAAAAAGGCAAAGGATGAGCTCATTGCTTTAATGAAGCGCGATCGCGTACCCGTCTATTCTTTCGACGGCCTCGAGGTGAAACTCACTGAAAAACCAAACGTCAAGGTAATCCAGGAAAAGGAAGACGAAGGCGAGCCGGTTGAGGTAGAGGGAGATCAATAATTCCAATTTTGGGGCGTTTCATACGGGCGGAAATCGTACCTGTGCAGTAATTCGGGACCGCTTTTTTCGCCGGATACGTTGCGGTATTCGGACGTCAAGCAGAAACGCCCCAATATCAAATATTCGATGAACCGGTCAAAACATATCCATTTTGAACTTAAGCCCGGGATTATGATCCGCGGTGATCCGAATATGTCGCTGGAAATGAGGAATGCGCTTGTAAAAATGATCGAAAGAGCGGCTATACATCTGCGGGAAAGTGGAAGGGTTAAACCTAACAAAACAAATGAGAAAGAAGAGGGGTACAAGAGCGAATGTCGGTAAAGCTGATGGGAAAAGTCTGGGATTCGGAGTACGCAAAATACCAAACCGATGAAAACGGACAAATTGCCCTAAACAAGAAGGGAACGCCGGTCGAGAGCAAGGCGAAGCTGCTTGTGATGCTCAAGCTTGCCGACAACGCCAACGATGAGGGACTCTGCTATCCCAAACAGGATACTATCGCCGAAAAAACCACTGTTAAACGCCCGACCGTTTCCAAGATCATTAACCAACTCGAAGCGGACCGGAAAATCGTAAAAACAAGGACGAAAGAACACAATATTTACAAGCTCAATTTCGAGGATCTTGACTCTCATCTTTACGGAAATCCACCTGTGGAAAACTCTGATTCAAATGTCAGCTCAGATGACATTCCGAATGTAAGCTCAGCTGACATCAAAGCCGTTCAAATGTCAGCTCAGATGACATCAAATGTAAGCTCAGCTGACATTCCTTTAAAAGGATTGAACCATCAGAAGAACCGTCAATATATTGAACCATCATCATCAAAGGATGATGGAGAGCTGTGGAAAACCGACGAAAGCATAGTTCAAATCTACGCAGCCTATCAACAATTTTTTCACAAAAAAATCCGCTGGAGAAAAAACGATGATGTCGAGGGTGAAAAGTACAACGATATCGATTTGCGTCTTATCGAACTTGGAGTTATCCAAACTCAGATTCAGGCAAATTTCGAGAAAATAAACTCGTTCAAGTACTACACAAGCGAGATCGAACGGTTTGTCGACATTGGTGAACAGATGGGTTCCGAGACCATCGACGTGATGCTTACCCAAAACCGCAGACACTGGCTCAGATCAAACCCTTTTGGCGTCGGAAAAATGAATTACGAGTGGAATCAGCTTGAAGAATGGAGATCGGAGGAGGCTGCTTAGATCGTGTGCAAAAGGCTATCTCACAACCCTATCTTTTCCCCGAGCTCGAGCAGTCGCGTGTCAAACGATCGACGCTTGAAAAAGTTCGGGAACGTGATGCCAGAGTTGCTCTACGGGCTCTTTATCGTCTTCGCAATCGTCTGGGTGAAAATGCGTTTGAGCCTGTTATCAAAGCCGCGATCGATGAGATTCGCATCGTTTATCGAGCTGAAGAGGAAAAGTTTCGTGAAAAAATTCTGTTTTCTGTCGAACGGCAAGGTGCGACAACCGCAACGGAAATATCAGGCGATACTCGAATCGGGAAAAAGCATGTTGAGCAGGTCCTCGTCGAACTCGAAAAAGAAGAGGTTTTGTATCGCGTTCCTAAGTTTATTCCGGGTTCCGATCGACAGTACTACATGTGGAAATCTAACCGCACGGACTCCGGTGAAATGGACGATATTTACACGAAGGGAGTCGATGAAATCGATTATCTAGTATGAACCAAAGCGAAAATTGATGTCATACCGAAAGTACAGCAACGTAAAGACCAAGGTCGACGGATACACCTTCGATTCGAAGAAAGAAGCAAGCCGCTTCACCGAGCTCAAACTGCTGCTTCGTGCCGGCATGATCACAAAGCTTGTTTTACAGCCGAAATTTCGGATCAGGGTAAAGGGTCAGAAGATCTGCACCTACATCGCGGATTTTATGTACGAGAGAGACGGAAAGCGAATTGTTGAAGACGTTAAGGGCGTGAAAACACCGGTTTATAAACTCAAAAAGAAACTGGTGAAAGCGACTCATGGGATCGAGGTCGTCGAGATTTAAGGAGGGAAAATGAACAACAAAGTCGAAAAAGTCGAAAAATTCGAAGAATACGCGATTGTGGAAATGATGGGACACCGGAAAATCGCAGGGAAAATTACTGATTCGGAAATCGGAGGAAGTCAGTTGCTTAGGGTCGACGTTTTGAACGCTTCCGGTGATGTCAACCGCACCGAATATATTGGCGTGGGTTCGATTTATTGTTTGACGGTTGTGAGCAGGGAGGTTGCAGAAGCTGTTGCTCATTTGCTTGGGATATTCCGGTTCAAAAACAACTTCCGGAATATGAAAACGCGATTGAAGGAGAAGAGGTCTAAAAACGACAGAAACGACAGGGTCGAGGGGTAAGTGAAAATATGGGAATGAGCGCAGAACAAAACTACTACGAAACATTGGATTCGCTACGTGAGCTTAGAAAACAATTATCTCACAGCGGGGATCCAGATGTGAAAACCGAACACTTGGAGGGAGTGCTCGAAACAGTTTGGGATAAAGCAAAGGAGCTTGACGATCTGCTTTGTTCAGACGAATTTGAGGAGGTTTTACCATAAAGGAGTATTGGGAATGCAGGGAAGAGAAGTAACTGATGAACAATTCGAGGACTTCCTCGTCAGACTCCGCAGGTATGCCGGTAATGTTTCGAAAGCGGCGCGTCTCGCGGGTTTCTCTCGTCAAGCTGCCTACGATCGTAAAAAGGAAGACCCCGAATTTAATCAAGCCTGGGAAGATGTCATTGAAGCCGTACTTGAAGACGCTGAAGCCGAGCTCTACCGAAGAGCGGTTAAAGGAACGCTTGAACCAAAGTTTTATAAGGGTGAAAAATGCGGTACCGTTCGCAAATTCTCCGACTCGAATCTACAGTTTCTCTTGAAATCAAAACGACCGGAGGTTTATCGAGATAAGCTCGAAATGGAAGTCGAGGCAAACGTGGAATTAAATATCAGTGAGGAAACGAGAAAAGCTCTAAAAAGTGGTTACGACTCAATCGCAAAAAAAGAGTCTGAGTGACGCCACCTTAAATGGATCAATGGCTGGCGCGTGCGCAGCAGTCGGTCTCGACTACGATACCGTCCAGCGGTTCGCAAATGCACAATATCTACCGCTTCCTAAGCAAATTTACTTTCATGCAGCCGCCCACGAGTGCGATACACGCGGCGGGAACACAGTTAGCGAGGTTGGCCTTGGCGGTGCCCGCGGAGGGGCTAAATCTCACGGCGTGCTCGCTCAACTTGCTCTCGATGATTGTCAGCGCCAAGATCAACTCAAATCGCTTTTCCTGAGGCAGGTAGGTGTGGCGGCCCGTGAGTCTCTCGAAGACCTAATACCAAAAGTCGTAAAAATCCCCCACAGATACACGGCGAGTCCAGTTCCTACGATTAAATTCCCTAATGGTTCGCGCATACTCGTCGGCCATTTCAAGAACGAGAACGACATCAATCGCTATCTTGGGCTTGAGTATGATGTGATAGCTACCGAGGAAGCGACGCAGCTATCGGCAAGTAAGAATGCGCAAATCGGAACATGCCTAAGGACTTCTAAGCCAGATTGGAAGCCACGCCGGTACTATTCGACAAATCCAGGAGGAGTTGGTCACTCATGGTTTAAGAAAAAATTTATCGAGCCCTATCGGCGTAATACTGAGGTAAGCACCCGGTTTATTCCCTCTACGTTTCGCGACAATCCATATCTAAACAAGGAGTACGTCGAAATGCTCAACGGTCTCACTGGTTGGCTCAGGCGTGCATGGAGGGACGGCGACTGGGATATCTTCGCCGGACAGTACTTTTCAACTTTCAGTTATGAAGATCACGTAATCGAGCCCCGTAAACTTCCGAATCCGATTCCGGATACCTGGACCGTCTGGTGCTCGCTGGATTACGGGTTTACGCATTTTACGGTTTGCCATTTGCTCGCAGAGTTTGACGGAACCGTTTATTTCATAGACGAACACTCAGCCCGGAAAACGACCGTTCCGGTTCACGCAGAGGCAATTAAGGCGATGCTTTCGCGCCATGGTGTCAAGTTTTATCAACTGGCTAATTTCTCAGCCGGTACCGACGTTTTTGCCCAGCGCGGAGCTGCTTCCGGAGAAACAATTGCAGATCAGTATGAAAAAGAGGGAATTCGGCTTACACCCGCGAATACAGACAGAATCAACGGCGCCGCGAAGTTTCTGGAGCTTCTCGGTGATAAAGACAAGGGGATCGACTCTCGACTTAAGATTTCGACACGTTGTCCTGTGCTGATCGAGCAGCTTCCGGCAATGCAGCACAATCCAAAAAAGCCCGAGGATGTTCTAAAAATGGATGCCGATGATCACGGAACCGGAGGCGATGACGCCTACGATTCCGGACGCTATGGCGTGATGACGGATAATAGTTTAGGGATTTTGATTTAAAGTTTTTACTGAACTGTTGCAAATTTTCGGACTTTTTCTCTTAAAATGTCGTAAGCGAGTTCACTCCGTTTCGCACATGTTCGTTGCTAATCAACCTAATCACCCTCCTTTTGTAATTGGGATTCTCGCCTAGTGCGATAGATTGTTAAACATATACCCGAGTTTCAGATATAATGTTGGCTACTATGGCGCACCATTCCTCTTTAGATGATGCAATCGATTCAATAAAGGCAAATCTTGGCAAAACAATTGTTGGATTTATTGTCGTTGTCTCGCTGCTGATAACATGGCTCCCTATGTGGCGTGTTTCCCAATTTAAGCGTCAGCTGGATCATGAGGCAGTTAATTCACTTAATGCAAAGGATAAACTACGATTTGAACAAGATCTCCTTGATGCCGAAAACAGGTTTCGCCAGACGTTGGCGCAAATTATCGGCGGGTTTGTTCTAATTTTTGGTCTTTATTTGACATGGAAGGGAATCAAGGTAAATGAGGAAGGAAAGCTGACAGAGCGATTTAGTAAAGCGATTGAGTTGCTTGGAAATTCGGACAAGGTTGACATTCGGGTTGGAGGCGTTTACGCACTTGAGAGGATTGCGAATGACTCGAAAACAGATTATTGGGCCGTGATTGAGGTGCTAACCGCGTTTGTTCGTGAGAATCGGCCCTTATCTGGGGAGGCGACGGGTCAAGTTGACGACAGCTTACCGGTGGATATTCAAGCTGCGTTGACGGTAATTGGTCGCCGCGCGTGGCCAGAAATGGAGAACCGTGTTCGGAGGATCGACCTTTCGAATGCCAGGCTCGGAGGAGCAAACCTGGCAGAGTTTCAGCTGCAATTCGTAAATCTGAGCGGTTCCAGCCTGCGGGGAGCCAATCTTACCCGAGTGAATCTTCAAAGGGCCGATCTCGAAGCTGTCGACCTGTCAGGCGCCTCTTTGGACGGAGCAACTTTCGCTGATGCTAGTTTAAAAGGATCGCTACTCGATCAGACAACGGCAAAAGGTGTCAATTTTGCCTACACCTGTTTTGACAACACTAAGATCATACGTGGAGATTTTACGAACAGTTATCTTCGGCAAGCTACTTTTTGCGACGCTCAAGTAACACAAAGTTCATTCATTCGGGCAGATTTTCAGGGAGCAAATTTGGATGGCGTATTGATTGTCGGGGGCGACTTTTCGAGCGCGAACTTTTGGGGTGTTGACGTTAGCCGGGCGAACTTGGACGAAGCAAATCTAACTAATTCGATCGCTGTGGAAGATATCAAATCCGAGCCAGAATCGACCGATAATGTGATCGACTCTGAAAACGTTAATAACTCAGGAGCGCGCGAGTAGGAATGGGTTTTATGCGATCTTTTTTCGGCGAAGTAACGGCGCAGACCTAAGGGGCGGGTAATGTGCAGCGACCCTTGACTTCAATTTCAGCCGAATTGACACGATTGTGATTCGTAGCTCATATACCAAAACAACTAAATAAAAAAAATCCTACCCTCTTTCCCTAATGGTGAGAGAGCTCAAAAACTTACCAAAATAACCTTATACGCAAAAAGCTAAAGTCGCTGTTATCGATGGCAATTTGGCAGCAAATCAAACAGGCTCTCGTTCCTACCAACCAAAAATCGTTTCTTGAGGCGACTCCCGACGGCTCGCTTTGGGACCGATATTTCTTCAATTTCCTTCGCCGGACTGATGTCCGCATCTCAACCAGTAGCCCGCAAACAGCCTACCGACAACACGAGCTCGTTTTTGCCTGCATAAACAAAATCGCCGATGTGATGAACGACGCGGAACCGATCGTCGAAAAACGGACTAAAAACAGTGAGTACGAGGAAGTTGTCGGGCATCCTCTCACCGCACTTTTTTCCAAACCAAACGCGGTCGACGTTGGGGAAGATTTTCGGCGAAAAATTGTTCAATCCGAGCAAACTACCGGGATCACCTATATCGCGATGGAACGCTCAGCGGCTGATTTACCAGTCGAGTTCGCAATCTTGAATCCGGGACGTGTAACACCGCGCTCCGATCATGATCGATCAAAGGTTCTCTATTACGAGTACACGAAGCAAAACGGTCAGATTGTACGAATCAAGCCTGAAGATATGCTGATTCGGAGGCGTCCGGACCTTCTTAATCAGTATGGCGGGCTTGCTCCGGTCTCGGTCGCGCTCGGTTCGATCAACTCAGATATAGGTCTAACAACCTATATCGATGCGATGTTTGAGGGCGGCGGTTTACCTGCAGGGATACTGAAAGTACTCAATCGCACCGTGAGTGAAACGGAAAAAGAAAGGCTGCAGGAGAAGTGGCGAAAGCGCTACGGTCGCGGCGGTACAAATCAGGGCGGTATATCCGTGCTCGATCAAAATGCAGATTTTCAGGCTCTCGGATCAAAATTGAATGAGCTTGACTCCGAATCGATATCATCTCGTCAGGAATCGCGTATCTGCAGCGTTTTTGGCGTCCCTCCGATCCTCGTAGGCGCTTACGTTGGATTGCGCTGGGTAAATCAACGAGCTTCAGCAAAAGAGGCTCTGCGTGATTTTTGGGCAAACAAGATATCGCCCGAACTCAAACCGTTCAGGAAATGGCTCACATGGTTTGTTCTACCGGAGTTCGAGGACATTGACGCTATCAAGCGTGGCGACATACGGGTTTCGTGGGATATTTCGCAGGCAGCTTTCCTTCAGGAGGACCTCGATAAGATTCACGATCGCACACGAAAGGACTTTACAATGGGCGGAATAACGCTCAATGAATATCGTGAGGAGACAGGACGTCCGCCGATCGACGACGGCGACCGTTTTCGAGGTGAGATCGTCCGCGACCAAATTGCCGCTTACAAGGATCCAAAGCAACTCACCGAAGGCGATCCGCCGGCAGATGATGGAAAAGCTGTAAAAAAAAAGTCTAAATCCTATGAGTGGAACGGATTAGAGCTTTCACGCGAACCCAACGAGCTCGAAAAATCGATAAATCTCAAAGGCAAAGTCGAGGACCTCAAAAAACATAGCCAAAAAACCGCGAAACTAATACTAGATATCCGCAAACGCCTCATTTTACAAGCGTCGGAGCAGGCTGAGGCGCTCGGAGTCGAGGGGATAGACAAGCTTTCACTGGAAGTTAGGAGGAGCGATCGAAAACGGTTAGAGAGATTGTTGGACGCCGCCGTTAAAACCGGACGAGCTCAGGTCATTGAGGAGCTTAACGCCCAAAAATCGAACGGCAATTTTGAGATAAAAGAGAGGGATTTCGATATAGCCTTACTCGCAAGCGCTGTAATCGCAAAGGTGATCGCCGATATCACAAATCGAGCGATAAACGTTGTCGTCTGGCTCTATTCACTCGGAATCTTCAGCGCCGAAGAGTTGGAAAGCCGTCTTAAAGATGAGTCGAAGAAAACGTTTGAGCAGCTTGCCCGAAACACGGCGAATTTAGGGATCCAATCCGGGCGTGACGACGAGCTCCGAAACTCAGACGCGGAACTTTACGAATATTCAGCAATTCTCGACCTGAACACCTGCAAGCCCTGCAAAGACTGGGATGGAGTCCAATCTGAAGACATTGATGATCTGCCCGAATGTCCGAACAAGGACTGCCACGGCGGTCCTAATTGTCGATGTTTTGTAGTTGGGATCGTGGTTTGAGACCTATGTCCTCTCGTATGAGTCGGGCAACAGAACCTATGATTTCTTCGATTAGTTTAATGCAATCACTAACAGCGTTTGACGATTGGTGAAGACCCTTTTTCCCATCAACGTGAACCCGGGTTATTAGAACCTCGAGCTTTTCTAATTTAGCTATATGACTGCTTGGCAAAATGGTGTTTGCGAGAAACAAGATGTCGCCAAAGTATTGCTCCATCTGTTCGGCGATGTCGTGTGTTTTTCGTAAATAAAACCTCTTCTCATCGTCGCCTTTTTTCAGATCCTTTATAGCGTGAAGGCTATTAATCGCAGTTTGAAAGGCAAATACTTCCTTGCGCAGTAATACCAGACCTGACGCGAGATCTCGAAAGGTTTGAACCCTCAATGTTTTGTCTTGTCGCGCATCTTGAAAAATCAACTGTTGTCTAAGATTTTTTGTCGCAAACAGATACCCAAGCCAAATGCCCACCGGTCCGGCAACTGCCGTAATTACAACGGGCGCGATCACTTTGATAAGCTCTATCGTCTCTTTATCCATATCTACAATCTTACTTCGAAAAACAACCTCGATCAAAAAAAACTAACCTCTCTCTCGTATGAGTAGAGAGTTCAAAAACCTACCGTTTACGAACATCAAATCGGAGTCTGAGGGACGAATCCGCAAGGGAATCGCCGCAGTTTTCGGGAATATCGATGACTGGAATGACCGGATTCAGCCGGGAGCGTTTAAGAAAACGATAGCTGAAGGCTTGAAACGCGTTCGGCACCTTTGGAATCACGATTCGCGAACACCGCCGATAGCAACGATCAAGGAAATGCGCGAGCTTTCCCGCGACGATTTACCCGATGAGGTACTCGAAAAATCACCTGACGCAACAGGGGGCTTGCTCGTAGCTCGTGAGTACTACAAAAACGACCTTTCGAGTTGGGTTCTGGAAGCGATCGACAAAGGCGATGTAAATGAGATGTCGTTCGCTTTTGAAATTATCAATTCCGATGTAACGACCGAGGAGATCGAAGGAACCGAAGAAACACGCAAAATCCGTGAACTCCGGGAACTTCGGGTGTTTGATACATCCGACGTTAATTGGGGAATGAACTCCGCAACGGTGGCAGCCGGCGCGAAAAGCAATATCGAACCACTGCCGCTTGGTCTCGTTTACTCAAACTTTCTAGCAATTCAGGATCAGTTAAAAGAAGGTCGCAGGAATTCCGATTCCGACCAGAAGTTGATTGATCTTATCCACGAAACCGCCTGCAATCTCGGAGCGACGTGTGAGTCAAAGTCGGACGATGCACCTGATGAGTCAGGCAAAAACCAAAGCGATAACGATACCGAGGACGACAAAGCCGGAGCCGTCGAAAATGACACTCCACTTTCTTCTCTGGGGTTAAAGATTCAATCGCTGGAAATCGAAAATTTAACTAATTAGGAGAAATTATGGCGGATTTAATCAAAGAAAAAGGTAAAGAGCTCCAAAAGCTTTCGGCAGACGCAAAGAAGCTCCATGCGGAAATGGAAGCTGATGAGGAAAAACAGACCACGGAGAATCGCGAAAAGCTCTCGAAAATGATCGAAGAAGGCGAAAAGCTTCGCGAGGAAATCAAAGAGCTTAAGAAGCTTGAAGAACTCGATGATTTCGCTAACAATCCCGAGGAAAAAGGGAAGTTTGATGAAGGTGTTCCGGCGCCTACAGAAAGCCGAAAGTCCTGGGGACAGACGTTTACCGAGTCGAAGACATTCGCGAGCGCACAGAAGCACAACACTCCGGAAACGGAAGCAGTTGAGGTCAAGGCGCTTCATACGACTACCGATCCGACAGGCGGCGTGCTGATTGAAGAGGATCGCCAGCCGGGTATTCTCGATAGGGCGAAGCTCGCGGCAACTACGCTTCTTGACCTGATCAACGTCTCGGGTACGAACTCGAATCTCGTGTCGTATTACACGATCACCGGATTTACGAACAACGCTGCTGAGGTCCTTGAATGGGATCCGGCCGGGCCTGATTTCGGCCTTAAACCGGAATCCGACCTGACGTTTGGCGAAGAGAATTCGCCTGTCCAGACGGTCGCTCACTGGCTCGCAATGTCCCGGAATATGCTGGCAGATGTTCCCGCAATTCGCGGCTTGGTCGACGGTAAGCTTCTTGCCGGCCTTAGGCGACGTCTCGAAACTCAGGTTATCGGCGGAGATGGCGTAAACCCGAATCTTCGCGGAATCGTCAACACACCGAACATTCAGGTCCGATATAAGGACTCTACCCGAGGAGTCGCGGGCGACACGAAAGCTGATCAGTTACGCAGGGCTCTGACGGATATCCGTCTTGCGTTTGGTAAAGCGAACGCGATCGTGCTTAACCCGGTTGAGGCCGAGGCTCTTGAGCTTCTGAAAGACGGAAACTCTCAGTACATGAACATCTATGATCCCGTGCTTCAGAGAATCTGGAGAACGGCGATCGTAGAGAACCAGACGCTTGCAACCGATAAATATATTGCGGGTGATTTCGCAATGGGTGCGACTCTCTTTATGAGAGAGAACGCGACCGTTCGAATGAGCGAGAACGTTAAGGATTTCTTCATTCGAAACGCAGTTGTGATCCTAGCGGAACTTAGAGCAGCACTTGCGGTAACGGAACCGGAAATGTTCGTCGACGGTAGTTTTGTCAATCAGGTATAACCCTGGTCTTCTTCCTCCTTAACAGGGAGCTGGGCTGTTATCCGGCTCCCTGCTTTTTAATCAAATTGGAGAATTTTTTGAAATGGCGGAGAAAAAAAGAAAAGTGATCGGCAAGGGTACGGTCAAGAACAATTTATTTAAGGCGACGACCGACGTTTTCGTTGAAACCAACGATAAGCGACGCCTCCTGGTCGCGAGGAAAGGTCAATCGATCTCGGTGAAACGCGCTATCACTATGGGTGTAGTTGATCCGAAAGCGCTTGAGAAAAAGAAAGCGTCCGCTAAGTCCAATAAGGCTAAAGAACCGGCCGAAAACAAATCGAAATAGCCCTAAATGGCGGACTACGTAACAGCTGAAGATCTTAAGGCTCAAGCCGAGGCGGACGATGCTTCGGCTGATGCCGTTTGGAACGATCTTGCGAGCGCGGTTTCGCGTCTGTTTGATCGAGCGGTCGAGGTCTCTGACAACTTTTTTGATGCTGTCGAAGAAAATGCACAAACAACGGAAAAAAACTTCTTCGGTGACGGTTCCAGGTTTGTTCGCGTACTTCCGATCGTCCCGGATTCGATAGACAGCATAACTATTGATGGCGAGACGCAGGACGAAGACGACTATTATCTCGACGTTGTTTATTTGGTCTTTGACGAAGCGGTCGAGCAGCGAGCAGATGTCGTTGTAAATGCTAAATGGGGCTTTCCGGAGGTTGCTGCGGATATCAAGCAAGCGTGTGTCGAACAGGCCATCTACATGTGGCGTCGGAAGGACCTGAATTTTGCGGAAATCGCCGGTGTTTCATCCGGTATTTTGCTCGAGGAACTGTCACCAACCTTTAAGGCTGTAACCCGCAAATATCGGAATAAATATGGGGATTTCGACTATTTCGCCTGAAAGCTTGGCGCGCGCTGTCGTTTAGCGAGAAACCGGGACGGGTTGCGAATCCTGTTTGCATAGCGGCATGCGGTTATCTTCCCGGTTGATGATGCCCTTGGCGCGCCTCAAAAATTTTATTTGAAAACTAGCGGCTATATTGTATAGTGAGCCTATGCAGAACATTTGGGCGTATCGGGTTGGGGCTTTTCGACCAGGTAATAATTGGCATCAGGTGGTCAGTCTACCTGAACAGAATAATATAGATTACTTGCTTGGTGCGCTAAGAGCGAGGGAGCTAACAGGTCAGATTTCAAAGCTCGCAATAGTTGTTCATGGTAATGCCCCTGGTCTCGCTCAGACCGACCCGGTCATGAATCAGAATTCGATATTTCGAGATCCGATTGTCTGTGGCTTTGTTTCATCTCTTCGGGAATACATTGTTCCATCGGGCAGTTTAATTTTCTTTGCATGTTTCGCGGGAGCGGGACCAGTTGGTTCGAGATTCTTATCTAGTTTGTCTACGTTCATTCCCGGACGTACCGTAATAGGGTTTAGCACAAGTGCCGAATTCAACCATCAATATACTACCGCGGGCGATCTCTTTGATACAGGAGGGGCATTTGTAAGCGGGACAGTCCTCCATAATTTATCCAGGGAAGATCTTTTTGCGAGACGCATGACCCAGGGAAGTGATTCAGCTAAATGGGCGAAAGATGGTGTAATCACAAGACAATCCACTCCCCCTTGATTTTGAAGAGAGAGTCTCATATTTCGACTTTCCATTCCATTTATTAAGAAGAAATCCTTTCAAACATCTCATCTCTATTAAATAACCATATTACAAAAGCTTTATCCTTTTTGCGATTAGATTCGGGCGCATTAACCTGAGCTTTAGAATGGCAAAAGTCCCGATAAAACTCGAAGTCGACGGCAAACCGGAGTTTGACCGCATTTTTCATCGTCTCGATGCGCGGGTGAAAGATTTAACACCGATCTGGGACGATGTTCGCGATCAGTTTTGGGAGTTTGAAAAAGAGCAATTTGCGTCAGAAGGATCCGCAGGGCGTTCGGGACGTTGGGCGGCGCTTTCAAAGACTTACGCTGAGCGAAAACGGAAGATGTATGGAGCTAAACCGATCCTGGAACGCACAGGAAGGCTCAGACGCTCGATGATCGGGCAAACGGGAGATACGGTCTATCGGGCAAACGAAACGGAGATGCACGTTGGCACAAACGTTCCGTATTCCGGTTTTCATCAGCGTGGTACTTCAAAAATGCCGGCACGTCCGCCGATATCGTTTTCGGGATCTCAAAAGCACCGAATGATGAAAACCATACAAAGAGGCTTAATTCGCGAAATTAGACGCGGAAACGTCTACATCGAGGAAGGATAGATAAGCTATGGCTTGGGAACCTAAAAGACACGTTTTTGATGCAACACCGGCAGTTGAAAACCTGCTTGGTTTTTTCGAAGTGCACCAGACGGATGCCCTTACCTGGGCAAATGGAGACTCCTCGCTCCCAAATATCAAAAAATTCTATAACTCAGCTCGGATCGTAACCGTGTTTCCTGCCTTATCCGTCCTTCAATCATTCCATCGCTCAAGCGGTGAGGATCGCGTTGATTCCGAATTCCAAGTCGTTATCGAGTGCGGGATTCAAGGCGGAAAACAGGACGAGACGACGGAAAAGGCTAAAAAGTACGCACTCGCAATCGAATCTATGTGTGCGAATATGGCGGAAACAACCCTTTTTCAAAACTCTATAATTCCGATTATTGCAACGTTGCGTGACACCGAGGTCGAGTTTGACCTTCTAGGGCAGCGGCAAAAGAGATTTATTCAGATATTCCAGATCCGGGCGACGTGGGAATGCTCGCATTCCGGATTCTAATCAGACGACGAGGAACTATGGCAGAAACAAATTCGAAAAATACGGACTATGCAAAGAAATTCGGTCGGGTTATAACCCTCGAAAAATGCGAGGAGATTTTCGGGAAGAAACAGGCTGCGGAGGCATTCCGAGCGGCTGCGCTAGCTGGTGGGTTTGGTCTTTTTAACGCATCGGAACTAAACGGGTTGACGTTGTCTATTCCGGAAAAAAATTCCAAGTTAAAAGCGAAAATCAACGACGCTTTGAACTCGGTAAAGTAGTACGCAGTTTAACAAATGGAGAATGATTGATGGCAGACAATTTTGACGTATTAAAAACCACTAAGCAGCCCTGTAAGATCTGGGTTGGACTCGCAATTCCCGGCGCCGGGGCTGAGCTGACGCTCTCAGCCGGCGAACCCGACGGAACCGAAAACCCTAACGCTTTGCATATGGGATTAACCGACGACGGTGCAAAGCTGATGGGTGAAACCACAACGACCGAGGAATTCTTCGACGAGTTTGAGGAGCCTCTCGAGGAAACGATCGACCAGCGTTCGCTCAAGATCACCGCGAATTTGTCTCAAGTGATGGATTTCGATGTTTTAGAGCATGTCCTTAACGGAATGGGAACTCGCAACGATGTCACCGGCAAGGAAAAGATCACATTCGGTGAGGCGCCGATCGCGACGACAGGCGTCGCTGTAATCTTTCCACTTAAGGAAGATCCAACCAAGTACGGCGTTTTCCATCTTTACAAGGCTTCCTTTAAGTCGAAATTCGAGACTCCGATTTCGCGTCAAAATCGCGGCGTAATTCCCGTTGAAATCGTTGGCTTTGGTATTCCCGGACGAGCCGATAATGACCGAATCGGTAGTTGGTGGAAAGAAATCTAGTTTCCGACGAGCGGTGAGTCCGGCACCGCTTCTTGCCAAAACGGGCAGTGAGATTTGGCGCATTCTCGCTGCCCGCCTCCTTTTTAATCAATAAACACTATGAAAGCTTCAGAATACAGAAAACTTGCAAAAGCCTCAGATACCGATGGCGTTTTTGATCTTACGCTTCCTTCGGGTGCTGTCTTCAAGGTAAAAAGACCGCCATCTCAACAATGGATTCTCGCAGGCAGATTACCCTCCAGCCTGGCTGAGAAACTTACAGGTATTCAAGATTCATCGGGCGGTGTGGATTTAGAACGGGCTCAGAAAACACTCTCTCCGGGAGAGACGATTAAAATGCTTGAGTTTGGTCGCGACTTACTTCTATATGCCGTCGTCGAGCCGAAAATTTCGATAGATCCACAGGGAGAAGAGGAGATCGCGCCGGAAGATATCTTGCCTGAAGACTTTAATTTTCTATATCAGTGGGCGATGTCAGGGGGTGAAGAAGCTAAAGTGCTCGAAAACTTTCGTGAAGAAGGACAACGAGCTCCTGTGGCTGGCGATGACGGCGAGCAGCTTCCGCCAGAGACCGTCGAGCTTGATCTTCCTGCCTCCGGATAGCGATACCGCCTTAAATTTTGACCTCGCCTGCAGTTTGCGTTTGATTCGTCACGAAAATAAACGCGATGCGGACCGGCTGAAAATACTCATCCAGTCGATTGGTGCGATGCTTGGCGTAAAAATTACCGACCCGGAGCCGGACGAATCAAACGCTGAAGAGTGGTAAAGCTGAAATAACTCCCTACAAATCTACCTAAACTCCCTCTTGTGATATCGCAGGAAACAGCTTCGCTTCTATTCCGAGCCTACGGAGACACCGAAGACGCCCGAAAAGCATTTAAGCAGCTCCACAATGAAATCGAGAAGAGCTCCGACGTGGATATGTCCAAAACCACCGGTGGGCTTGATCGGGTTGATTCCCGCTTGACGAAGATCGGCTCAAAGATGCAGTCGTTTGGCGGAGGATTGCAATCCCTTGGAGCGACACTTACGGGAGCCCTAACGGTCCCGCTAACCGGATTAGCTGCTCTCGGAATCAAATCCAGTCTTGAGCTCGACAAAGCGCGAACGAAGATGATCGCGCTTACCGGTTCGAAGGAAGCTGCTACGAAAAAATGGGCGGAACTTAACAAGATTGCGGATGAATCGGTCGGGGTTTTCAGGGCATCTGCGCGCGAGACTTTCAATCAGCTTAAAGGTCTTCGTGTTTCCGATGAAGCGATAAATAAACTCATTCCAAGCCTCGGGAAATTAAACGCTGCTTTTAACATCGAAGACCAGCAAGGCTTCACCCAAAATCTTAATCAGATATTCAAACAAGGTTTTGAACGTACTGATATCAAAGAAGCGATCGGGCATGTTCCTATTTTTGAAGAGCTTCTTGAGAACGCGTTCGGGACGTCGGACGGCGCGAAACTCAAAGCATTGAAGGACTCGGGACAACTCACCCTCGATCAGTTCCTCTCGGGAATTTCTGACTCGATCAACTCTGATTCCCGTGTTTCCAATGTTCAGGAGAATCTTTCAACAAAACTTGGAAAAGGCTGGGAGCGGCTCAATGAGTCCCTCGCTCCGATCGGAGATGTGATCCTTCAAACGATCGTTCCGGCGTTTGAGGCGATAGTTCCGCTTGTTACAAGTGCCGCACAGACTTTCTCTTCGTTTTCCCCTGCAGTTCAGACGGTGATTGTAGTCATCGGCGCCATAATCGCTGCGATCGGTCCTTTACTAGCCATTCTCGGAACCGTGATCGTTGCCGTTGGAGGTTTTGTAGCTGCCTGGGGAGCCATTGGCGGTTTGGCGGTCGTTGGACCCGTAATCCTTGGTGTGCTGGCTGTTGTCGCGCAAGTAGGAGCGGTTCTCGCGCTCGCCGGCGCCGCGGCATACGCACTCTACCAGGCATGGCAGTCGAATTTTGGAGGGATTCGAGATTTTACAAATGAGGTTTGGTCCGGGATCCAGTCGTTCCTCATTGCCGCAATGGGGAAAATTCTTGTTTTTGTTTCGTCTACGCTCGCCGATATCCGGGCGTTCTGGAAGCAAAACGGGGCGGACATTAAAGCCGCAGCTCAGAAAGTTTATTCGGCAATTGCCACCGTGGTAAAAGGATATTTGGACACGATTCGCAACTTCTGGAAAACCAACGGGACTCAAATCAAAGCAATCGTTTCAGCTGCCTGGGACATTATCTCCGCAGTGATAAAACACGGTGTTTCCGTCATTGCAAATCTGATAAAACTCGTTGCCGCAGTTATCAGGGGCGACTGGGGGAAGGCTTGGGAAGCCGCTAAGGCAATCCTGAAGTCGACAGTGAGCGCGATCGGGTCCATCCTAAGCGGTTTGTGGAAGATCGTGAAAAACGTTTTTTCGATCATTCTTAACAACATAATTGCAACGGCTACGGCAATCGGAAACGCCGCGATCGGAATCGGAAAAGCGATAATCAGCGGGATCATCAATGGTATTGGTTCGGGAGCCTCGATGATTGCAAATGCGATTACAAGTATGGCTTCGAAAGCGATCTCAACCGCCGAGGCGGTGCTCGGAATTGAATCCCCGTCGAAGGTTTTTTACCAAATCGGCCTTAACCTTGCTAAAGGACTCGCCAACGGTATCTGGGCCGCAGAGCGCCTCGTTTCCGATGCCGTTGACAGCGTGTTGATCGCCGCCATAAATCGCTTAACCAAACCTGCAAAAGTCACCGCAGTGGAAGCAATGACAGCGAAACTTAACAGTCTACGTGATGTTTTGCTGGAAATTGGTGTAATAAAACCGCCGACTCTTTTCGAGAAACTCCAGGCGATGTTTTCCGACGCCTCATTAGCAAAACATATCGCGGCGATGGCGGAATCGCTCGGAATCACCGTTAAAAAATTCAAAGAATTCGCGCTGTTGTCGACAGATGGCGGTCTTCTACGAGCCCTCGATGCGATCGGAGCCTTAACCGGTAGAGCTCCGGGCGGACAGGGGATCCCCGGGCATGAACGAAATCCGGATGGAACTGGTATCGGAGACGGTACGGAAGTACCCGATCTCGAAGATCTGCCGCTTCCTCCCGAATTGGAAGAACCCAGTTTTCTCGAACGGATCACCGAGCAAATCACAAATGCACGTGAGCAATTCAAGGGTTTTGGAAGCATTGTCAAGAACGTTAGCGATCTAGCATTTACGGCGCTTGACTCACTAGCGGACAAGGTTGGTGATCTCGTTGGCCAGTGGGTTTTATACGGGAAGACGGGCACTGGGGTACTGAAACAGCTGGCCAATGCGATGAGACAGGCGGTTGCCCAGCGATTAGCGGCTATCGCATCAGAAGCAGCGATACAGGCTCTTTACGCAACTGCGCTAGGGTTTCTCAGGCTTGCGCAGTGGGATTTCGGAGGAGCAGCCAGCGCATTCCTATCCGCAGGGCAATTTGCTGCAATCGCCGGAGCAACCGCGATCGCCGGCCGAGCTGTAGCGGGGAACTCCTTCCAGCAAGAATCCCAGGGTGCGTTTGGCTCGAGCTCGTCTCATGTAGCAAGCGCTACTCAGACAGGTTCCGACGGCCCAAACGTACTCACCGAGAACCGTATTCAGCGGCAGGAGATCGTCCACGTTGTGGAGGTTCGGTCGCGAGATTCCCATATAACAGAGGTGGTCAGAAACGATATTGAGGACAGAGGAGGTCTGCACGGACTCGTTGTCAAAGTAGCCGAGCAGACGTAGCACATGGATTTTAGCCATTTATTCAACGGAATAATTCCCAATAAATACCGCGTCCTGCCGCTCAACCTTGAGCGCGTCACCTCAGACGTTGAATACCAGGACGGAGGAGTCGATTTCAATGAAAACTCCGATACGACTATTCAGGAATGGGAATACGTTTACAAGAATCTGACACCTGAAAACGCAAATGAGGTCGATAAGTTTTTTAAGGCGAACTGGTACTCTAGAAGTTTTACCTATACCGACAAAGATGGAAAGGTTCATGCAGATTGTTTTATCTCCAAAGGGAGCTTTAAGGCAGATCACCAGGGCCATAAATCATGGAAGCGTGATAGGTCTTTTAGAATTGCGAAATACAATGTCGTTGTGCCGACTGATTTCGAAAGCCCTACAGTACCTACCAACCTATCCATCTCAAATGAATCGGCTACGGGATTTGACGCGAGCTTCACAGCCTCTACAGATAACGTCGCAGTAACAGGCTACAATCTCCGCCTGAACGGAGGAATTTATACCAATCATATTATCGATGTCGGAAACGATACGTCGCCAACTGTTTCAGGGCTCACGATCACCGAGGGAATTAACTACACAGTCGAGGTAGCGGCCTATGATGCGGCGGGGAATCAGTCTGATTGGTCGGTGAGTGATCAGTTTACCTGGTCAGGTGTGGATTCAGATGCCACCGCCTTCATAGCTAAAGTAGAGCTTTCCGACGCGCTTGATACTACTCAGGAAAACGCAATTTACGATCTGGTTGGTGATCTCAAAACGTTGGGTTTGTGGGCCAAACTCCACTGTATCTACCCATTTATCGGTGGTTCAGCAAATGCTCATAAATGGAATCTCAAAGACCCGCAGGATACTAACGAGGCTTTCAGGCTGACGTGGCATGGAACGGTCACACACAACGCAAACGGCGTAACCGGTAACGGCACTGACGGTCACGCGAGACCTCGATTTAATCAAACCGACGACGGAGCAACCGACAATGAATCGTTTGGGGTTTATTCGCGAACAAATTCACAGGGCGGCCTCACCGAGATCGGCGTAATTGAAAATTATGGTTCACAGCTAAATCTGCGCTCAAATGTGAATAAGATTACGAGTCGAGCGCAAACGGGTACTCTCGGACAAACCTCCAATTCAGATTCACGGGGCTTTTTTGCGGTGAGCCGAACTCAGAGTAGCCAATATATTGTTCAAAAAGACGCAACCCCCACAACTGAAACGATATCGAGTGCGGGTAGAGAAACACGAGATTTCTTTATTCTAGCCCGAAACAACGCAGGTACAGCCGACAATTTTTCAAACAGAAATATTGCCTTCGCCTTCATTGGTGACGGCCTTACGAGTACCGAACTAGGAAATCTCAATACGGCCATAACAGATTTTCAGACCTCGCTAGGACGAAACGTGTAGGAGTAAAACTATGAAAAGACAACATATAAACTATCCAGGCTATACGGCGAAAGTTCCCGCTCAGGGAACGGTCGTCGATTTTGACAAAGTATTCAGAGAAGGGCCAGCAGCTATACCGATGGATGATTTATTTATCATCCCAGCCGCGATTCACCTCGGTAACTACTTTCGCCTTCAGTTTAAGGCGTGGAGGTCGATTGAGCATTTTGAAACGTTCCAACACCCTCTCGTCGGGGAATACCTGAAAACGCTCCGGGTGCCACCGAACCTCTACGATGATTTTTACGCCGAGAACCAGGCGTCGGTTGACTTGATCCACAGTGAGAATCTCAGTTTCTTAGGAGTGGACGCGACGGAATATGACTCAACCGAAGTCGTAATTGATCTCGACTCCCTCACGGTTACAGGCGAGGCGACGCGGAAGGGAGTTGGTAATCAGACAGTTCGAAGAGTAGTGAGCGACCCTGAAGAATTCCAAGCGCTTAAAGACTCGCTTCCAGAGTTTGAAACCGCCTTGATCGGATTTGCGATTCAGTACGGAAAGGCAAACTCTGGGTTTCTGAGCCGGATTGAGGCCGTAGTACTCAATGATTAGATTCGAATCAAAAGTAAAACTCGAGAGGTTTAGTGAGACTCGCTGGCTCTTAATCGAGGATTTGATCTTCCAGATTGATGAATTTGCTGAAGTTAGGGTTCCGGCTGGGGTCGATACCGATGGGACTAGCGTACCTCGTGTATTCAGACCATTTGTTTCGGTCTGGGGGAATAATTCAGAGGCGGCAGTTATGCACGACTATCTATACCAAAAGAAATCCGTACCCAGGATTATTGCAGATTCTCTGTTTATGGTCGCTCTGTTTACCTCGGGAGTAAACCGATTCCTAGTTTATGTAATGTTTTTCGCTGTTCGCGTTTTTGGCCGTTGTGCGTGGCGCTCCCGTCTAACAGCGGTCTAACAGAACAACCTTGCCCGAATATCCCTAGAATCCTGTGAATGCAGGACGTTTCGAGCGAATTTCGAGCCGCTTTAATTGGCACTCCGAAGCATTTAACAAAAGTTGTTGAAATTTACCACCAGGACGCTGTCCCGGGCGCGGACGGCTTCGATCCTGCAAGCTCGGATTTTATTGTCGGTTACGCGAAAAAGGCCGGTTTTTCTTATCGAACTCGCACTTATAAAAGACTACTCACCGGAACATCTAGAACAAAGCGAACAATTAAGAAACAACTCTCCGGAGCGAGTTTCACACTTTCAAATTTAACGCGTGAGGTCGCGCAGTTTGAGCGCGATACGGGTTTCGAGGGACTCATCTGCGTAATTCGCCTTGTTGATTGGCAAATCTCTGAGGATTTGGACGATTCCAGCGTAGTTTTTACAGGACGCTGTAAAAAGCCAATGGACTTCGCACGTTCAAACGAGCAAGTTACTGTTTCGGCCGAACAGATTCTAAATCAGAAGGAAGTACCTATTCCGAGGCGCAAATATACGCCGGATGATAAAGAGGGAAGGGCCGTAACCGATCCGCTATTTGAAGGGTTTCGGTTTAGCCAGCGTGGTGGAAAAATTCCTTACACCGAGAAAGTCAAACGAGGCGGTATCGCCGGGTTCTTTGGCTTCAAAAAGAAGGTCACCCGATATAAGCAATGGTCGTCTTATTCAGATTTAGACTCAGAGACCCCGGTACCCGTTGCGCTTGGCCGCGTACAGTCCCTGCTCACTCATATAGGCGCCGAGGATATTGGCACTGAGATTCGGATGCTTTCAGCTGCCTGCGACGGTCCGATAGCCGGTTTTGAGAACGTGAGAAGTGTGACTGAGGGGTTTCCGGTCACGATCGTTGACACGAAACTCGGACAGCCAGGAGGAACAGGGAACCAGATCAATTCAGATCCATCCTGGGTAGCGGCAGCTATTTATTCCCGCCTTGCCTATCTGCGGCTAAAGGCAACTGGAACCGACAAACTCGAAGACGATCCGGCTCCCGACGTTGTTGCCGTAATTCTGGGGATGATTATTCCGGTCCCGGATTCAAACGGCGATTTTACCGATGAACACTGGTCGGATAATCCTATTTACCAGGGACGATGGTATGTTTCTGATGCGGATTACCTGAAACTTGATGAAAACTGGTGGGACGACGAGGAACTGATCGAGGAGGCGGACTTTTGTGATCACATTCTAGTTGATCAATCTAATTCCGAGAAAGTATTGCTGAATAATTCGCAGTCACCTTTTGCGGGAGCACAATATAAAAACTACTACTCAACCGGATTCATATCGCCGATTACGTGGAAAGCCGAACTTGATTTAATAGAGCGTTATGAGGTTGCATCGCGGGAGTCCGATTATCAGTTTTATTCAGGGGTTCCTTATAACTCGGACGATTATTTGGGGATCGGATTGCCGAACTTTAACATCGGCGAAACTCCTACGAATTACCGCAAAAGATACACGTCAAACGTTTTAATCGGTGAGGAAACCGAGGCGATCGATTTCCTGTTTGACGTTCTATTCCCCGCAGCAAACCTGTTTATGGTTCAAAAGGCTAGTGGCAAACTCTCAATACGCGTCGCTCGCCCTGTTAATTTTACTTTTATGGAAGCGGTGTCGGCCGTCAATGATGACGAGATTAAAGTTCGATCGATCAATAAGTGGGTTGCTAACCCTGGGAAGATACTGATCGGCGCGAATCTTTCTACCTCCGAGGTGAGATCGGTCACCGGAACGAGGTACGACGCGACCGTTTCCATCTCAATAGCCGCCTCAGGAGGAGTATCGACTAGCTCTGGAACTCTTACAGGCGGATCTAGTTCGGTTGCCCCAAACGCAACGCTCACCGTTTCAACCGCAACCGGCACGAAAACCGTCACCATTGACGGCTATCAGCTCGAGTATACGGCTCAATCAGGCGATACAACTACAACCGTTGCCGCTCAGATCGCGGCCCAGATAAATTCTCACGAGATTTTAAACAAATATATCAAGGCGGAGTGGAACGAGAATACGACGCTTAAGGTTTCCTCGCGAATCGGTTTTCTAGAGCTTGATTCCGCTCTCGAATACGCACATAAGATTGGAATCGCAGATCCTACGAACGCCCCGGCGGTTTCTATACAAAATGGCGGCTCACTCGCTGCCGGAACGTACCACTCGGCGTTCAGCTATAAGCTGCCGACGGGTGAGACGCTCACGTCGCCGATTAAATCCGTAACAGTAACCGCAGGCAAAAACCTAGTGTTTAGCGCGATTGCTCTGCCGCCAGAAGCGGAGGAAATCTACTGGTATTGTTCAGTCGAACCGCAGGGTGTTCGTCTCCATCGTGCAAAAGAAAACGATGGAAGTTCCTGGACTCTTTCAAAGGAAACCCTGCCAAGGCAGGACGATCCGATCGAGCCTTACGCAAATTTGACTAGCGAAGAGATCCATCACGTAGCGATGGCATTTACAGACCGAGCCGAGACGCGCTCCGCTTTGACGCGATCGAATATGGTGAAAGGTTCCTTCAAATACCCAATGGGCGGGCGGCAGAGCTCAATCAATCAAGTTATTATCGATTATCGCGACTCATCGCAAGATTTTAAGCGAACAAAACTTGTAATTAACGATCGAAAGCACCAGGCAAAAGTTAAAAAACCTAACAAAAAAGAGATTAATGGTGCCGCGATTGATAATTATCACCAAGCGCGCCGGATCGGTAATCAGATGCTCAACATTTGGCGCGAGGGGGATCTTTTCCACGGATTTACATCTGACGGCGAGGCCCTGCTCTTAGAGGAGGGCGACGTAATTTGTGTCACCGATAGATCTGGCGAGTTCGTGAATGAGCCTGTGCGGATCGAGGAGCTCGACATCGACGATTCCGGGGGATATCCAAAGATATCGATCGTGGCTAGGAAATACCGTCGATGGTTTTACGACGATCAGGTCGTCGAGAAACTCATACCGCTTCCGATTGTTCAAAACGCACCGGTTAACGTTGAGCAAACCGCTCCGACTGTTAACCAGCCTAGTAGTGCTACACCAACTGCCTACGATGTCGAACTTGAAATTGCCGACTACGGTATCAAGTCGGCCGCCCGGAAAATTATCGTTGCGGATAACGAAGCCTTGACGATAAACCCGGTCGAAACGATCGTAACGGCGGAAAACTACCCGAATCGTATTTTTGATGCCGAACAAATAGTTAATAATCCGTCGCCCCAGACGTCGGCGAACACGAAATATATTGGAATCGCTACGAGCTCAAACGGAGAAACCTTTGGAGAGGTTTCCGAGTCGATCGCAGTTCAATTTGCAGGGACGTCATCGGGCGGTGGGGGCTCCGGATCAACTCAAAACTCCAATCTGCAGGGAACTTGGAACGAGACAAATGACGAAGCGGACCTGACCTGGGTGCTAGGATCACCCTCGGGAGCCCAAACCCTTGAGAAGAAGCTCGATACTGATTCGACGTGGACAACGGTTTCTCCGGATCCTGCAACTGGGGCGGTAAGCGAAAGCGTTTCGATTACAAAGCAGTCGACTGCGAAAAACTGGCAGTTTCGCGTAAAACAGGACGATATAACGGGCTGGTCAAACACGGCTACGGTTTCGGTTCCGGCGACTCCTCAGGCGCCAACACTTTCGGGTACGTGGGACGAGAACAACGACGAGGTTGATTTAACTGCGGTCGCGGGAGCAGGAGGAAGTGGTAACTTCACGTTCGAGCGTAAAGTTACGGGAACATCCGATTCAACTTACGTCTCCATTGGTACGCAGGCATCGGGGAGCAAATCCGATTCGATTACTAAGACCGGATCCGTACAAAGTTTCACGTATCGAGTGAAGCAAGCAACGCCTGACGGCATCTATTCAAATACGGTCGTTGTGGAAGTTCCTGCAAATACAAGCCCCCCGACATTAACGTCGGCGTCGTGGAATTCCGGAGCCAATCAGCTTGATATCTCTTCTTACGCCAATAACGGCGGCACCAATCCGATTAACGTCGAATACTCGATTGCCGATTTAGACGAGTTTGGTGCTGCATTTGGAACTTTGACGACCTCGGGTTCTTCGGGAAGCGTGGCTATCGTTCGGGAGACCTTTGATTCGTTGTACGATATTCGTCTTCATCAGCCGGACACGGGCTATTCAAACGAAATAACAATTTTCATCCCGGGGACTGGGCAAGGCGGCGGTTCGTAGAAACAACGAGTAGAGAAATGTTGAAAGATAAATAACGCAAAAGGAAGTGACTAAGTAAAGGAGAGAAATTATGCCGGTATCAGCATTCACACTATTTGAGGCTTTTTTAGAAGCACTCGCGGAAAAAGCACACAATTTAGGGTCGGATTCACTAAAAGTAGCCCTAACTAATATAGCTCCGTCTGCGTCTGCAGACGCAGTTTTAGCCGATCTTACTGAGATATCGTACGCAAATTGCTCGGCTCGAGATTTAACGACAAGCTCGTCAGCGCAAGCTGCAGGTGTATACAAGTTAGTAATAGCTGATTTGAACATAGCCGCGGCTGGCGGTGCAATCGCGGGTTTTCGATACGTTGTGATTTACAACGACACCGCAACAAATAAAGAGCTCATCGGTTTTTACGATTATGGCTCAACGCTTAATATTGCCGATGGTGAAAGCATGGACCTAGATCTCGACGGCGCAAATGGTATTTTCACACTAACCGCAGTCTAGGTGGTGGTATGAATGGCTCAGTTTTTACGGCCCGAGTCGGTTAAAACACAAGGGAACTGGACTGGCACTCATACTGCGATTGATGAGGCGACGTTTTCCGATGCGGACTTTTCTTACTCTCAAAACAAACCATCCGGGGACTACTTAGAAGTTAATCTCGGATCAGGAGACACGCCTGATCCGGGAGCCCAAACTATCCGTGCTCGAGCCGCTAAGGTCAACAATGGCGTTCTTGATTCGGGCGGCTCGGCTGTTAATGTAACGGTTGGCCTATATCAAGGCGCAACGCTCATCGCATCATTTGCTATTTCAGCGCTCGGGAGCACCTTTGCCTCGGGATCACATATTTTAACAACCGGCGAAAAGAATCTGATTACAGATTATTCCGCATTATCTTTACGATTCACGCCGGATGGCGGCGCTGGCGGTCCAAGCGCTAGGCGCGGCTCGGCAATAAGTTGGGCAGAATTTGAGGTCCCAGATTCCGCCGGACAGGTTTACACACTTACCGGAACCACTCGATCGATAAGCGCATCCGAGAAAAACGCCTCCCTTCTAAGAAACTCAAAAATCACTGGAACCGCGCAATCGGTAAATGCATCCCCACGAAACGCTTCGCTTACAAACCGATTTGTTATTTCGGCAACGGTTCGCGCTACCGAAGCAAATGTTTTTGATGCGGCCTTGCGGAAAACTTATGCGCTTATCGCTCAAAGCAGGACGATAAATGCTGCGCAGAATACTGCTAATTTGAATGCTCGTTATACGATTGAAGCGCCGAACCATTCAATTACTGCATTAACCCAAAACGCGAGCTTATTTCAAAAGTATTCGCTTACGGGACTTTCCCGAATCGTAACCGCGACGATGAACGCAGGTTCATTACTGAAAAGGTCGATCGCGAGCGGCTCAACCATCGGACTGGGAGTAACGACGAAAAACGCGGTCCTTACATACAACGAGGCGGCGATGGTTTACACGCTGCTTGGAAATAATAGGTCGATCGGCGCGGCGGAGAACTCGGGATCGTTATTCGCAAACAGAATCCTTTCGGGAACATCGACAGCTGCAATCGCAACGCCTGAAAATGCGAGTTTGCTCACAACACACGTCCTGACATCTCTGGTAGGAGAAATCAGCGCATCAATTTCGAATAGCGGTCTAAACGCCAGACGAGCTATAGGGGCGTTATCGCGAAGTGTGATAGCAAATCCAAGTGACGCTCAGCTGGGAAGTCGCTATAAAATTTCCAGCGTTTCAAGTCCAGTTTCTGTGGATTTGAACAATTCAATCCTTTTCAAATCGTCGTTACTCACAACGTCGAGCAAGCAAACAAATGCGGTCACGCGCAACGCTGCGTTGACGTATAACGCAGGTGCAGTTGTTTACACATTGCTCGGGAACGCGCTGAGCTTAGGAGTTGACGGAAAAAATGCAGGATTATTAAAAACATCGATACTCCTCGCGAGCGATAGATTCGTCAATGCAGTGCCTCGAAATGCTACGCTTGCGGCAAGACGAACTTTATCCGGAGAACTCCTAAGCGGCGGTGTTAGCCCGAATGAAGCTTATCTGAGGGTACAATATTTACTTTCTAGCCAAGCAAAGTCGATCAACGCTACGGCGCGAGACGCGATCTTGAGATATGAGCAAATCTATGTTTTGTTGGGTTTACCAAAAAGTGGCCGAGTAAATTTGTCTAATGCAGAACTTTTCTTAAGAAAAGTTCTGGTTTGCAACCCGGCACAATTGCGACTGCAACCCTTAACGGCAAATCTCTGGTTCGGCGATAAGCCGTTTCCTTTCGAAGATGGAATCACTATTGCCGTTTTAGCCTCAAGCGGGTTGACGATGGCCTTAACGAACTCGGGAATTACACGCGCCGAAATTGAGTAAACTTTCGTCAATGGCAGCCTTTACATCAAAAGTTGGCGACACCGGAATCTCTATTTTCGCAACGCTCGTTAAAAGAAACGGCGACCCTATTCCAATGCCGGCCGGATCGACGGTTAAATTCACGATGACCAATTACAAAACAGGCGAAGTGAAGGTCGACAAAGCGGCCTGCGTGATAGTTAACGCCAACGCAGCTCAGGTTCGTTATGACTGGCAAACTGAGGACGTCGACACAGCAGGACTTTTTCTCGGCGAGTTTCTTGTAACCGACGATCAAGGTAAAGAAACTCGCGTACCTCGTAACAACGCAGAGGACGCTTATTCCGAAATCCTCTTTGAGCCAAATCTCGCCTAAAACAACACGCTCCCGAATCTTTTATATTCCGTGAGTGCGGTTAATTAAGCGTGGAAGTAAAAATAAATACGTTGGACGTTGGCAGTCCTTTATGCGAGGTCAAGGATACAGGTTGCCGATCGATAACGACTTTGGACCTACGACGGAACGGCTTACCAAAGACTGGCAGAAAAAAAACGGTTTAACCTCCGACGGCATTGTAGGTGCGAAATCCTACGCCAAAGCACTTTTGCAGGGTTACCCTGGCGTAAAGAACGATGATTTTCCGCCGGTTCCAAAAGATTTACGCTCGCCGAGCAACCGCAAGCGGGAAAAGATGTTTGGCAAGTTCCGTTGGGAGCGAATAACCAGGTTTGGCAACATAAGGATCCTCGACGGTTGGTCGGAAAAGAACATCACTCAAATTCATTTGCCGATGCTCAATGGGATCGAGGGTGTCCCTTCCGATTGCAGAATCGCTATTCACCGCAAAATAAAAGACCAGTTCGGCGAGATGTTCGCCACGTATGAGAAGGAGGGCTTAATACCCAAGATTCTTTCATGGGCAGGCACTTATGTCCCTCGAATGGTCCGCGGAAGTCGTTCAAGACTGTCAAATCACTCATGGGCGACGGCTTGGGATATGAACGCTCCCGAGAATTGGTTAGGACAAGAGCCCGCTCGAAAAGGCGAAAAAGGTTGCCTTTATGATTTTGTGCCGATCGCTAATGAATTCGGTTTTTTCTGGGGCGGTCATTATCGAAACCGGAAGGACGGGATGCATTTTGAGTGCGCGAAGGTTTTGCAATGAGAGATTATTTTCTGCAGCTTCTATTTATGGTTCTCGGGGCAATGCTGCCGATATTGTTTCGGGCGCTTTATTACGCTGGAAGCAAGTTTGATCTGTTTTATTTCATCGCTCATAACCGTTACCGGTTTTATGTCGAGGGTTTAGCATTGGTTGTTTTGCAGTCGATTCTGTTTTTCGAAGGGCGCGAAATTATTGATGCGTTGAGAGCGTTTGGCGTAATCGCGCCTATATTTTCGAGCTCGGTCATAGGTTTTGGAATCTCGTGGCTTACCGTGAAGACGATTCCAACGGATAAAGATGTTGAGTGAAAATATAAAACTCTGGTTACAAAACGTTTACGGTTGGCTGGTTGCGAACTGGCTTACGGTAATTGTCAGTTTTGCGTGTCTTGTTGGAGCGATTTTGCTCGTTGAGAAATTTGCGGACTGGTATCCGAGTTGGGCATTTTGGTCAAACCGCCAGGTGCATATTGAGAAGGCAGACGAAGCTGAGCGCGAAGCCGAAATCTTCAAACGTCGAGCAGAACACGCGCTCCAACGAGAATCAGTATTAGCTAACCAAAACGCCTTATTGAAGTCGCAAAACGAAAAACAGGCCGAGGCGTTGCGCAGAGCCGGGGACACAGAGACGAGAAGAGCCGGAGAGAATATAGAGCGCATCGGCAAAGATTTTGGAAAAAGGCTGATCGAAATTGAGAAAACGAAAGATGAGGACCAGATCTGCGCATTATGCTCGGAGGCGAAAGAACAAGGGATTAAATTTGCTTTTTGCGAGGTGTGTGAGAAATGAAACGAACTTTACATATAGTGATTCTTATGTTGATTTCGGGCGGCTTCTTTACATATGGACAGACCGTCACTCCCGAGGACGCTAAGCGAATTCGATTGATCTTAGCGGAAAATCAAGCCTTAAAAGCTGAAAACAAAGAAGTTAAAAGGCAGCGCGATTTTTGGAAAGGATCGAGCGACAACTGGCAGAGACTCGCTGAGTCTGAAAAGCAAAGGGCGGACAAAATCCAGGAATCGCGGATTGCCGAATTTCGCACCTCAATTGAGGAGCTAAAAAAAGCAAACGCAAAACTAACGACCGCGAATGCCGTCTATAAACAGCAGCTCGCACGCGACAAACAATATATCGAAAAACTTGAACGGCGTGTCTCCGGTCTTAAGAAACAGCGTTGGATATTCGGGGCGGTTGGATTGGGTGTGGGAACTGCGTTTGGCGCAAAGGCACAATTTTGAATGAGACGACTGGCGATAATTTTACTGATAGCGTTCTTTTCTTGTGGCAATTCGGCTCGTGAGATCAGAGAGATCAGGCCCGTGCTAAACGAGGCGTGGGAACGGTCGAATTACGGCGCGTCCAATCAGATTGAGCAGGGCGGGGTGATTGTAGAGTCGAACAATAAGCTTCGGGCAATTCGATTTCAGCGCAAAGACGAAGTCCCTCAGACCCTCAATGGATTCGGCGACTTCGTAGATCAAATCCGGAGTGTTTATAAAATTCGATTTATCTATCACACCCATCCGTTTAAGCCAGGGATCCCCCTCATATGGAGTACCGGGAAAATAACGATTCCAAGGACAGACCGGCAACATCCAAGCGGTAACGACTACCGTCTCGTTAAAGGAGATGAACTAGGTTTAGTAATAGGGAAGTCGGAAATCGTGATTCATAACAGGAATAGGATTTTAAGGCGTGTCAGACGCAAATAGGAATATGATTGATTTCAAAACCGGTGCGATCGCGACCGTAGGGGTAATGCCGCAAGCGATCGCCTTCTTCAACAATCCCAACTGGTTCTCGTTTCTAACGACGGCCGGATCCGGTCTTTTGATAGCTGTTGTCGTAAAACTGATCGATATTAGTTACAAGGAATATGTAAGGCGTCAAGAGCTGAATATAAAAGACGAGGAAAAAGGCCGGCAATGATGCCAGCCTTTCACGAACGCACCCGTTTAACCCACACGATTAAAACCGGTTGAGACTAGCAAAATTATATGAAAGAGTTTCTTCGGAGAATTCGAGTAGTTGGTCAAAGGTTGGACACGGGCTGAGGTTTTATACTGGATTCAGTAGATTTCATTATCCTGCGGAACCCCTTAAATAGTTGCCGCAGGCCATCCTAGCCACTTTCTGAAACTACTTACCATCGGATTTTAAGTCCTGTGCGTCTACCAATTCCGCCACCCCAGCATTTCTCGGGAAAGATTAGCACGTTTCTTTGGTATGTCAACAAGTCAGGTAAAGAGAATTGTTTATATTTATTTGCCGATAAATTGCAAAGTGCTAAAATACGAAAGTACGTGATATAGGAGATTTTTGAAGATGCAATCTGTAAAAACGTTATTTCGAGAGATAAACAATTTGTCGCCAAAAGAAAGACAGAAATTATTAAGAATGCTCAAGGATGAGCAGAATAGCGATACAAATGGTGATCTAGTGAAACCTGAAAAGCATTTCCAGAAAACCGCTGCGGACGAAGACTGGAATGAAGCTTTACGTGTTCTGGCTTATGAACCCGAGATTGATGCTCCCGATATTTCAGATGAAGCCTTGCGACGCGAAAATCTTTTCTCACGAGAAGACAATGCAGTATGAGCTATCTTATTGACACGAGTGTGTTAATTCGCACTGTTCACACCTCTAGCCAGTATCAGCAAGTTTCTTTGGAAGCAATCTCCAAGTTAAGACAAGACGATGAGACTCTTCATATTGTTCCGCAAAATCTGATTGAGTTTTGGGTAGTTGCTACACGTCCTGCGGAAAGCAACGGATTGGATTTGACGGTTTCACAAACAAAAGTCAAAATTGAACACCTAAAGAAAGTTTTTATTTTACAAGCGGAAAATCAGCATATTTTTGATCTTTGGGAAGAGCTTGTGAGTAAATATTAGGTCAAAAGTAAGACGTCTCACGATATTGTCAGCCTTTTGACTTTTAACGTTGGTGATTTCAAGCGTTATGAAGATATTACTTGTGTTTCTCCTACTCAGCTTTGCAAGGAGTAAGAATTGAGTGGTTTATTAGAACTTGACCGTTTCAGTTAAATACTATGGAACAATATGCGTGGATTCTTTGGGCGATTCTTGGTGTATTTTTTATAATCGCGGAAGTTTTTACACTTGGTTTTGTGCTCTTTTGGTTTGGAATCGGAGCTGTCGCTGCGGCGCTTGCGGCTTTTTTCGGCGTAGGAGTGTTTGGACAGTTTCTGGTTTTTGCGGTTGTTTCGACGATCTTGACTGTGATGTCGAGAACGATCTTCGACAATTACTATCCTCATCAAGACGGAGAAGAATTAAAAACGAGTGTTGAAATGCTTCCCGGAAAGGTTGGAACGGTCAAAACTTCAAGCAAGGGCGCTCTAAATCAGGCGACGGTGAGAGCAATCGGTTCAAATTGGAAAGCCTTTCCGGTAGACGATTCGGTGCAGCTAAGTAAAGGCGAGAAGGTTGAAATCGTAAGGGTCGAAGGAGCAACGGTTTACGTGCGTCCTTCCAAAAAAGAACTTCACGGCTGGAAAGATAGTTAGGACTTAACGCTGATTTTAAAGGATTTCAGCTGTCTTGATCTGCGGTATCGTGAATGCCATTTGGACTAAGCATATCGAGTTGGATCTCGTCTTCAGTTCTTTCAGGTAAATCTTCACCCGTTAGTCTGGCCAAAACTACAGTAATATTATCTTCACCGCCACGGTCATTTGCTTCTTTGATCAGCTCCGCACAAGCCATTTTCATATCATCAATCTGTTCAAAAACGATCCTTTGCATGTCAGCGCCATCGACCTTATTTGACAAACCATCGCTGCAGATCAAAAGCAGGTCATCACGCTGCGGAGTCAGTCGAGCGGCGACCGGATAAATCTCGTTTTGTGCACCAAGGGCCTGAAGTATTACATTTTTGAGCGCATGAGTTTCCGCTTCTTCCGCTGATATCTGACCGGAGTCTATGAGCTGCTGAACGAGCGATTGATCTTTTGTAACCTGATAAATATTTTCGCCTCGAATTAAGTAAACGCGACTATCGCCAATCTGAACGAGGTTGACGTCTTCAGGCGTAATCGCAACACCGGTAAAGGTTGCGCCCATCCCTTGATATTCGGGCTCGCGCCCCTGCTGATGGATCAGATGATTTGCGTAAATGGTTGCGTCATATAGCTTTCCGACGAGTGAATCTCCGAAGCTATCGGGCGAAACGGTTTTTTCAGGGTCTTCGTCGAGGATTGTCTTGCTGACGGTGTCTACCGCCAGCTTACTCGCAACTTCGCCTGCCAAAGCGCCGCCCATTCCATCGGAGACCGCGAGAACGAGACCGTTTGCATCGACGTTAAATTTTCGCGACTCTATAATCAGACTGTCCGGTTGCTGAGAGCTTGTGCGTGATTCTCCGTCAGAAACGCCGAGAATCAAAAAATTATCCTCGTTGCCTTTTCTAACGCGACCTACATGGGAAGTAGCATGTGCTTCGACAATCAACATAAATTACTCAAGTCCGGAAACCGAAATCCCAGGGTACTCAGTTGTGAGATTTCCCAGACTTATGAAAGAGCGTTATCAATATCTGAAATAATATCTTCGGTGTCTTCAATACCGACCGAAATTCGCACCAAACCATCTGTGATTCCCAGCTCATCGCGCGTTTCAGCCGGAACCGATGCATGTGTCATAGTTGCCGGATGCGATATCAAACTCTCAACCCCACCTAGACTTTCTGCCAATGTACATATCTTGACGGATTCCAAAACTTTTTTTGCGTTTTCGAGCGATCCGGTTTCAAAAGAAACCATTCCGCCAAATCCATCTTGCTGGCGCTTAGCTAATTCATGCTGTGGATGGGACACCAAACCCGGGTAATAAACCTTTTCGACTCTAGGATGCTCAGCTAAAAAATTCGCTACAGCTTGCCCATTTTCATTGTGCTTTTCCATTCTGACGGCAAGTGTTTTCGTTCCGCGCAAAACCAAAAACGAATCAAACGGCGAGAGGATCGCACCGACGCTATTTTGAATAAAACCGATCCACTCGGCATCCTTTTCATCCGAGAGCGCTACAAATCCTCCGACACTGTCGGAATGCCCATTTAAATATTTAGTCGTTGAATGGACAACGATATCTACTCCGTGCTCAATTGGTCTTTGTAAATAAGGCGACATAAACGTGTTGTCACAAACGACCTTCGCACCCTGAGCATGCGCAATTTCCGAAACCGCTTTCAAATCTGTCACGCTCATAATCGGATTTGTGGGCGTCTCGACAAACACCAAAACCGTATTGGATTTGAATGCCGCTTCTACTTTATGAATATCGGTCGTATCGACCAGGTCAAACTCGACCCCATAATTAGACAAAACCCGGTCAAACAAACGAAAAGTTCCGCCATAGGTGTTATCACCGAGTATTACATGTTCTCCGGCTTTTACGAGTTTCAAACACGCATCAGTCGCTGACATCCCAGATGCAAACGCAAACCCAAACTCCGCGCCCTCAAGCGCTGCGATATTTTCTTCTAAAGCTGACCTTGTTGGATTTTGGGTGCGAGCATACTCAAAACCTTTGTGTTTACCCAATCCCTCCTGGGCGTAGGTTGAGGTTTGATAAACGGGAACGCTTACGGCTCCAGTAGCACTATCGGGATCGTTTCCGGCGTGAATTGCAGTTGTTGAAAAACCCATAATTTGGCAGACAGAGCTTCGCATGAAAGGCTTGTAGGTTCAGATAATTTATTGGGGATAAAACTAACAAAAAGCCTTATTTTGTGGCTTTATGGTAACTTGGGTTGTAGGAAATTGCAAACGGAAAAATTTCGACTAAGATCGCGAAGTTAGAGGTTTAAAAAGAGTCTGTGACGACGCTTTTCGTACTCCGTAATTTCCTCTTCGTGCAGCAGCGTAAGGTCGATTTCATCAAACCCATTTATCAATTGTTCGCGCAGAAAATCGTCGATTTCGAAGGTTGAAGAGAAGCCTGCCTCGTCGGTAATAGTTTGGGCTGATAGGTCTATGGTTAGAAAGTAGTTCTCATATTTTTCTATGTTTTCCTCAATCTTTCTAATCTCTTCGTCGCCAAGTACGATCGGAAGGAGCCCTATCTTAAAACAATTACCGTAAAAAATATCAGCGTAGCTTCGCGCGATAATTACCCGAAATCCGTATTCATGGAGTGCCCAGGGAGCATGCTCGCGCGAGGATCCGCAGCCAAAATTTTCACCCGTTACCAAGATCGAAGAATCACTGAATTTTGGGTTGTTGAGGACAAAGGTTTTATTTAGCGTACCGTCTTTATTAAATTTGCGGTCGGAAAACAACGCATCAGCATACCCGGTTCGGCTTACGCTCAAAAGGAATTTTTTTGGAACGATCTGATCTGTATCAACATTGGATTCCGGAAGCGGCGCGCATTTTCCTTTATGTTTTGTAAACTTCTCCATAGTTCCAACTATCTATTCTTTAAATTTCCATTCTCTGACATCGACAAAATGTCCGGTGATTGCCGCTGCGGCGGTCATTGTAGGCGAGGCAAGATGAGTTCGGCCGCCCCTGCCTTGCCGTCCCTCAAAATTGCGGTTCGATGTTGAAGCGCATCTTTCACCGGCTTCAAGCGTGTCTTCGTTCATCCCGAGACACATTGAGCAACCGGCGTCGCGCCATTCGAATCCGGCATCTTTGAATATTCGGGCGAGCCCCTCATCCTCAGCCTGCTTTTTGACGATCATCGAACCCGGGACGACCATAGCGCGTACTTTTTCGCTAACCCGGTAACCCTTTGCGACCTTTGCGGCTTCACGCAAGTCCTCAATCCGCGAGTTTGTGCAGCTTCCAATAAACGCTCGTTCAATCGCAATATCCGTAATTTTTTGTGAAGGCTCGAGATTCATATAGCGGAGTGCTTTCTCATACGATTGACGCTCGGCAGAGTCTTTCGCATGGCTCAATTCCGGTACAGCATCCCCTATTTTTGCGGACATGCCCGGGGATGTTCCCCATGTGACATATGGCTCGATATCCGCGCCATCGATCTTTAGTTCACGGTCGTACCTGGAATCCGTGTCGCTTGAAAGTGTTTTCCAGTAGTCGAGAGCGTTGTTCCAATGGTCATCTTTTGGGGCAAATGGTTTCCCCTTAAGATATTCAAATGTTTTCTCGTCCGGTGCAATCAACCCTGCGCGGGCACCGGCCTCGATCGACATATTACACACCGTCATGCGACCTTCCATCGTCAGCGCTTTAATCGCTTCACCTGCGTATTCAATTACGAACCCCGTTGCTCCGGCGGTTCCGATTTCGTTTATTACGCCTAGTATCAGATCTTTTGCAGTAACGCCGAAAGACAACGCTCCAGTAATCTCGATACGGAAATTTCTTGATTTAGAGAGCTGCAAACATTGCGTTGCCAAAACATGTTCGACTTCAGACGTTCCGATTCCAAAAGCGAGAGTGCCAAAGGCGCCATGTGTCGATGTATGCGAATCACCGCAAACAATTGTCATCCCCGGATGGGTCAGTCCTTGTTCCGGTCCGAAAACGTGAATGATTCCCTGTTCGCGTTCTTCGAGATCGTAGATCTTTACGCCGAAATCGCGAGCGTTCTTGCGAAGGGTTTCTACCTGCTTGGCGGCAATAGGATCGTTAAATGGTTTGTCACGATTAATCGTTGGAATCGCGTGATCGATCGTTCCGATTGTTTGTTCAGGTCTGCGAACCGAACGGTTTGCAAGCCGCAAACCTTCAAACGCCTGTGGTGTCGTAACTTCGTGAATTAAATGTAGATCAATGTAGATTAAATCGGGTTTGCCGTCTTCGCGCCTTACCAGATGAGATTCCCAAATTTTATCGTAAAGCGTTTTCATCGATGAATTTGACGGGCCGCATTAAACCGCCCAAAAGGCTTTTGACATCTCTTCGCCCTCCGTTACGGCGCGACTTACGAGGTCTCCCATTTCTGTCGTAGAAACCTCGGTTTCTCCTTCACTTCGCTTTAAATCCCTGGTACGAACACCGTTTTCGAGTACCTGCTCAATCGAGCGCTCAATCGCCAATGCAGCGTCTTCGTTTTTGAAGGTGTGGCGCAAACACATCGCTACGCAGCTTATCGCGCCAAGCGGATTGGCAATTTTCCGTCCGGCAATATCCGGAGCCGAACCATGAACCGGTTCGTACAAATCCACCATTCCTCCGATCGTCGCCGAAGCCAGCATACCGAGCGAACCGGTTAAAACCGCGGCTTCATCAGAAAGAATATCGCCAAAAAGATTTCCCGTCAAAATCACATCGAAACGCCTCGGATCGGTTACCAAATGCATCGCGCAGGCATCTATGTACAAATGCTCAATTTCGACACTTGGGTATTTTGCCGCAACTTCAGTTACGGTCTGACGCCACAGGCGAGAGCTTTCAAGAACATTAGCTTTATCAACCGACGTTACCTTTTTGCCGCGTCTTTCTGCTGCCTCAAAAGCGATTTTCGCAACTCTTGCCACTTCTTCTTCGCTATAGACCAACGTGTTGTAGCCCAAACGGCCATCATCCGAAAAACCTCTCGGTTCGCCAAAATAGACGCCGCCCAGAAGTTCGCGAACGATCAATAAATCAGTTCCTGAAAAGATTTCCGAGCGTAGGGGAGAAGAATCGATTAGCGCCGAAAGGGATACTGCCGGGCGTAGATTTGCGAAACCACCAAGGTGTTTACGAAGGTCGAGAAGTCCCTTTTCCGGTCGTTTTTCGGGCACTAGATTCTCAAACTCCGGTGTGCCGACAGCGCCTAGCAGCACCGCATCAGCTTCTAAACAAGCTTCAACAGTTTCTTTGGGGAGCGGTTTGCCGGACGATTTAATCGCGGCTCCACCGATCTCATGCTCGGAAATTTCTACGTTAAATCCGAAAAGCTCCGAGACACATTCCAAAACCTTAACGGCTTCGACTGTTACTTCACGACCGACGCCGTCTCCGGGAAGTATTGCAATCTTCATATTTGTTTAAGCTGCAACTGCCGCAGGGGGTTGGTGACTAGGCAAAATTGCTAAAAGGTCCTGATCGTAAATTTTCTTTTTCTTGTCCGCTAAATTTGTAAACGACTTATATATCTCTGAGAGTTCATCGTACGAAAGTTCCACGCCAAGTTCGCTATAACGAGCACCGAGAGCATGTCTGCCGGAGTGTTTTCCAAGTACGATTTCGGTTTTTGGTACGCCGACCGATTCCGGAGTCATAATTTCGTAGCAAAGCGGATTGCTCATAACACCATGCTGATGAATTCCAGCTTCGTGCGCGAAGGCGTTTCTCCCAACAATTGCTTTATTGGGTTGAACGCCAAAACTTATGATTTCTGAGAGCATTTGGCTCGTTGGATATAACTCAGAACTAATAATTCCCGTTTCAACCGGGACGCAGTCTTGTCTAACCCTACATGCCATTACGAATTCTTCGAGCGATGCATTTCCGGCGCGCTCGCCGATCCCGTTAATCGTGCATTCCACTTGTTCTGCGCCAGCTTGAACCGCTGCCAGGCTGTTTGCGACGGCAAGCCCCAAATCATTGTGGCAATGAACGCTGATTTCGATATCGTGGTCAGCTTTTACGGTTTCTTTAACTCTCTTTACGAGAGCAGAAAACTCGTCCGGCAGCGTGTATCCGACGGTGTCCGGAATGTTCAAAATCCGTGCGCCTGCATCGGCGGCGGTTTGAAACACTTCGCAAACGAAATCCGGATCGCTTCTGGTCGCATCCTCTGCCGAGAATTCTACTTCGTCCACGTACTTTCTCGCCGATTCCACCGCATCACGGGTCATTTCCAAAACTTCCTCACGAGTTTTTTGAAGTTTATATTCGAGATGTATGTCTGAAGTTGCGACAAACGTGTGAATTCTTGGGCGTGCCGCCGATTCCAAAGCTTCTACAGCGCGCGCGATGTCTTTTTCAACCGTCCTACACAACGCAGCAACCTTCAGCGATTTGCAGTTTTCCGAAACCGCTCTTACGGCCTCAAAATCACCGGTCGAAGCAATCGGAAAGCCGGCCTCAATTATGTCTACTCCCAGGGCTTCGAGTTTGTGGGCGAGACGAATCTTTTCGTCCAACGTCATTGAGCAACCGGGCGATTGCTCGCCATCGCGTAAAGTTGTATCGAATACATTAATCCTCTTCTTTGTCATATTTCTCTCCAATTGATTTTGAAAGCAAATCAGGAAAAGCTGTGAAAAGCACTTGACTGCGAATCCTACACAGGTTAAAACGTAAAAGTCAAGATTATTATTTCTATTGAAACATAAATCTTTCTTATGAAACTTGCATTTGAGATTGAGGTATAAATCTTGATTATTGCAAAGCGGATTTTGAGTTTTTTGTAAAACGACAAATCGCCCGTAAATGTTGTGCCGAATACGGATACGGCATAACCATTGGGCGACATAAAGGAAGATGGATATTCACGAATTGGAAGTTTTAGTTTCGGTTGCAGAAGAGAAAAGTTTTTCTCGTGCGGCGCGCAATTTGCATAGAACTCAGCCTGCGGTAAGCCAGGCGATAAGTCGTCTGGAAGCGGAGGTTGGCGAGAAATTGTTTGACCGCTCTTCGAAAGACGGTACGTTAACGGATGCCGGCGAACTGCTTTTGGACTACGCTCGGCAGATGTTGAACACTCGCTCGGCCGCAAAAGTGGCGATCCGAGACCTACGCGAATTGCGACAAGGAAAGGTAACGATTAGCGCGAACGAGCATACGGTTTTTTATCTGCTTCCGGTAATAGACGAATTTAAGAAACAACACCCTTTGATTAAGGTTGATGTGAGCAGAGGTGTGGCAAGCCGGATCCCGAAAGAAGTTATGGCAAGGGAAGTCGAGCTTGGAGTGATCTCGTTTAAGCCAAAAGATAAATCCGTTAGGTCATTGGCCGTAACTGTGGACGAGCTTGTTTTGATAGTACCACCGGACCACCGTTTCGCAAAAAGAAAAACTGTTTCGGTAAAGGATTTAGGAATCGAGACATTTATTGCACATAACGCCCCGTCGCCGTACAGAGAACAGGTGATTAAGAAATTCGAAAGATATAAGACCAAATTGAATATAGCTGTTGAAATGCCTTCTTTAGAGGCTATAAAACGTCTGGTTGAAATGGGGGCGGGTGTCGCACTTGTACCGAAATTGACCGCTCAAAGTGAGATTTCAAATGGGCAGCTGATCTGTTTGTCGGTTAAAGAGATGACGCTCGAGCGTAAACTCCATATCGTGTATCGAAAAAACGGAGTGTTATCGCACGCTTCGAAAACTTTTCTAAAACTTGCGCGCGGGATGAAATCCTGAGGTTTTACTTTTTGTGATTGGTAAGATCGAAAATATTGCTTCCAAATTGTCAAAAATGTTTTACAATAGGGAAGGAGTTAGTTCTATAAAACCAAATACTTACGAGGAAATATGTTACCAATTGATCCTGACGAGGCGGTTACGCCAAACGAAAGACGAAGGTCTGACCGAAAGAAGCTTGTTGTAGATGTAAAGTTTGAGGGCCAGAATTCAGCTGCTATCGCTAATACGCGCGACATCGGAATCGGCGGTCTTTATATTACGACCGATGGCGAATTTTCGACCGGTGACGAGATAGAAATGGATATGGCGCTGGGCGGAAAACCCTTTAATGTAAAAGGCGTCGTTGCTTATGCGGATCCCGGGGTAGGACTGGGAGTCCGGTTTAAGGATCTGGACGCAGAGCAGGTTCAGCTCCTTAAAAGCACGCTCGAAATCGGTTAGTAACGCTACCTGTCGCCCTGATTTAATTGTAAAAAGCAGGAAACTAAATGTTTGACCAGTTTACCCTCGGAATAGAAGAAGAATTTCAGATCGTTGATCCAAAAACACGTGAGCTAAAATCACATGTATCTGAAATTTTAGAAGAGGGAAGATTGATGCTCGGGGAAAAGGTGAAGCCCGAGATGATTCAATCGATGATTGAGGTCGGCACGGGGGTTTGCAAAAACATACAGGAAGCTCGAGAAGATATTTCAAAGCTTCGCTGTATTATTTCGAGTTTGGCAAAGAAAAAAGGACTCGAAATCGTAGCTGCTTCCACCCACCCTTTTTCAAAATGGTCTGAACAGGAAATATTTGATCACGATCGCTATAAGCTGCTTGTCGATGAACTCCAAATGGTCGCACGAAGTCTTTTGATTTTCGGGGTCCATGTACACGTAGGGATCGCTGACAAAGAGCGTCAAATTCATATCATGAACGCCGCCAGGTATTTTGTGCCGCATGTTCTTGCGCTGACAACGTCTTCACCTTTCTGGCTTGGATTTAATTCCGGGCTGAAATCCTATCGTTCCGAGATTTTTAAGAAATTTCCACGCACAGATATTCCAGACCACTTCAGTTCGTATCAGGAGTTTCAGAGTTATGTCGATTTGCTAGTGAAGATGAATTGTATCGACAATGCCAAGAAAATTTACTGGGATATACGCCCGCACCCCTTCTTTCCAACGCTCGAATTCCGCGTTTGTGATATTCCTACAAGGGTTGATGATACGGTTGCGATTGCGGCACTTTTTCAGGCTATTGTTGCGAAGTTAACGAAGCTGATTGACCAAAATCTGGGCTTTAGGCTCTATCACCGGCGTTTGATACAGGAAAATAAATGGAGAGCCGTTCGGTACGGGCTCGACGGGAAGCTCCTCGATCTTGGAAAGCAAAAGGAAGTTCCGGTTAAGGACCTGATTCACGAGCTACTCGATTTCATCGATGATGTTGTAGACGGTCTTGGTTCGCGAAAGGAGATTGAGCATATTTATACGATAATGGACCGAGGCACGTCAGCTGACGAGCAGCTCAGAGTTTATGAAGAAAACGATAAGGACCTGAAAGCGGTTGTTGATATGCTGATTAAGAATACTTTAGAAAATGTGCCGGAGGATTGTGTTCCTTAAATTTGAGAAGATTTTTTGATCAGGTTAGGCTGCTTCGGCGGCTTTTTTATTTGTGGGTTAAGGCGATTTGAAGGAAATTTTCGAAGAGGATTCTACCATCACGGGATTCGTTTGGATGTTCCCAGCGCGTAGGGTTTTTAGACCAGTCTTCAAAGGATTTCTCGAGATGAAACTGAACCGAATAAATCATTTGTCCTTCCGAGTGTTTAACCATCATCTGGTTTTTGCAAAGGTATGATTTTGCCAAAAGTTTGAAACCTTCCGGAACGCCGATTATCTGCAGTCCGTGGTTTTGCCAAACGCGAAGGATATCGTCTTTGAGAGTGTAGTCTTGCCAGATTCCACTTTCGCTATCTGCAATTCCATCAAAAATCGCATCTTTTGGATCCGTGATTTTTACAAACCGGTACTGAAATTCAGCTACTCTCCCTGTTCGCTTTTCGCCCGGTACGAGATTGTCGAGCGTTCTTAGCTCGGCGCCAAAAGAAACTCCAATCAGCTGATGAGCTCCGCAGATGCCTAAAACCGGAATTTTGGTTTTAGTTATAAATTTTTTAAAACGCTCAAGGTATTCTGTTTTGTAATAGTCAAAATCTGAAAGGGTGCCGCTCATTACAATCGCATCGGGCTGGAAGCTCTTTGCAGCTTCTTCGATTTCCGATAAATGTACGGTCAAAGTGTTTGGCTGCTTAACGAGTCTCTGCACATTTTTTGCGATATTGTCACAAGCCATTTGAGAAAGCTTGTTTTCAAGCCGAAGACGCGACGCTACTTCCTCGCCAAGTTCTTCAATCGCCGTCTCTGATAAATCCGATTCATACCGAAGCAGATCATTTACGATCAAAACCTGCGCATGCTCAATTTTCTGCTCGATCGGCTCATACTTACAATACGTTTGTTTGTTGTATGGAAACGGAAGCGATTTAGTATGAATAATGGGCGTTGCGTCAAGCATAGCTAATTTCAAATTTTACCATTTTTGGAAATCGTAACCTAGTAAAAACACGAACTATCTATTGTTTTCAAATTCCTTTCTCAGTCACCTTTGTCTCGTTTTTGTGTCAAACTTTGGCATAACCGGACCTCCACCGATATCCTCAATTTGCACTCTCATTCGGCGGATGACGCTAGCCCGCAATCGTCCTTTTACTTGCGCGGTTTTGCCCTTTGATTTTTTTTCTATCAACAAAAGCATCTTTTGCCATGAGGATTCGAGCTCGTCGGCAACCATCGATATTTTTGAAATATCGTAAGGAATAGCAAATTCTGAGGTTCCGATTCGCGCAAAAATCGTTAGGTAACGCGCCGTCGAAAGATCCGGAGCGGCAAAACGCTTCTTGCCCACTTTTAGCTCGACACCAAGAAGCGTGTGAAGAATACTGGTTCTATTTTCTTTTTGCGGAACATCAAGCTCATAAAGCCGGGTTCGCTGCTTGCGAATTTTCTTTTCGTATATAGTTGGAATCCACTCGTTTCCCAACTCATCCTGAATTTGCTCAGCTATCGTCATTCAGCCAGTTTGTCGATCGTTTCCTGAAAGATGTTAAAGTATTTTCCAACGTGAATCCCGTCGGCGACTCTATGGTTTAGCTCAACGGAAAGCGGCATCAGCTTCCTATTTCCTTGGTCAAAGTATTTTCCAAAAACGATCCGCGGAACCGTTTGAGTTTTATCAAAACGCGTGGCGTGTTTGAAGCTTGTAAACGACACCCAGGGAATTATTGAGTAATAAACTAAATCAAGTCTTTCATTTTCAACCTCAAAAGTATTCAGCGATTTGTATTTGTCGCGAGCGGCTTTTCCGGCCATATCAAATTCAAAAATGGAATCTCTCTCTTCAAAATGGCAAAACGAAAAGCTCTCATCATCCTGCAAAATCGTCTGAGTAGCTTCCACGATTTCGTACTCAACCAAGACGTCATCGAGATATCGCATTTTGAACTCGCTAATCTGGTTTAAGGTCTTCTGAGAAAAAAAAAGGCTTGCGATGGAAAATGAGAGTCCGTTGTTATTGCAGAAGCTGTAAAGATTCGTTACGTCAAGGTTTGCAGTCATATTGAAAAAGGGATCTTCGTAGTTTTTGAAGAACTCGTGAGCAGCCCTCCTGTTCCATTTTTCAATATTGACAGGCTTGTACATCGAGACTACTTTAGCTGCGCCTCAACAGTCTGATTTTCGAAAGACTTGATCGTGCTGCCGCCGAATAACCCCAGATAAAATACTCCAAGCACAGTAATTACCAGCACGACCGCAACTGCTGTAGGGATTTTGGGTTCGAACCACGCCGTAGTACGTTCCTTGAAAAACATAACCACAATCAGTCGCAGATAGTAGTACGCAGAAATCGCTGTGTTGATTACGGCAACAATGACGAGAAGCGTCAGCATGGTGCTGCCCGCTTCAAGCGCAGGTCTGAACACCAGAACTTTTCCAACAAACCCGGCAGTTAAGGGAAGGCCAAGAAGGGAAAGCATAAAAAGGGAAAGCGTAAACGCCAGAACGGGAGACTTAAATCCAATTCCGTTATAATCTTCAAACTCCGTTCGCCGATCATTTTTCTCACCAAGCAAGGTGAGAACGGCAAATGCACCGAGGTTCGTAACCGCGTAAGTGAGCATGTAAAACGCCACCGCGGCAATTGCCTCATCGCGCCCGGAAACCGTTTTCGCAACCCCTGCACCGATAAAACCTACGAGTGCGTAACCGGCGTGAGCAATTGATGAATACGCAAGCATGCGTTTTACGTTGTTTTGAACGATAGCGGCGATATTTCCAATCGTCATTGTCAAAATTGCCATCACCGTTAAAGCCGTAATCCAGGAATTGTGTAGGTATTCCGAAGCGCTGGCGCCTGCGACCAACGGAAACCCGATGACAAAAACTCGTATGAATGACGCGAAACCGGCGGTTTTTGGTCCGGCAGCCATAAATGCAGTAATCGGCGTCGGTGCTCCTTCATAAACGTCCGGAGTCCAAACATGAAATGGAACCGTTGCGATCTTGAATCCAAATCCGATTAGCAGCATCGCCGCACCTACCAAAAGAAGGGCGGGGAAGTTTGCGCTATCGATTTTTCCGGCGATAACGCTGATGTTGGTTGTACCCGTCGCACCATAAATTAAAGCCATTCCGTAGAGCAAAAACGCAGACGCATAGGAGCCAAGGATGAAATACTTCATCGAGGATTCATTCGACCGCAGGTCGGTTTTTCTCATTCCGGCCATTACGTAAGTTGCAATCGAAAGAGTCTCGAGCCCCAGGAAAATAATTACGAGGTCGTTGCCCGATGCCATAAACATCATTCCGACTGCGGCAAACAAAAGCATCGAGTGATACTCGCCGGCTGGCATGTTTTCCTGCTCAATCCAAATGCTTGAAATCAATATCGTTAGAGCCGTAACGAGCAGCATTACCAGTGAGAAACTCAAGCGAAGACCGTCTGTTACGATCATGCCGTTAAAAGCGCTTTTAGGGGCAGCCGGATCCCAGAGCGATATTAAGGCGTACGCAGAAACAATGATGCCGATAATCGAAATGATGCCCGTGATTCGCAGTCGGTTTGGTCGGTAGCTGTCAAAAACCATCAGGATAATTCCCGTGATCGCGAGAAGCATCTCCGGCAAAACGATTGAAATATTGACGTTTGGGTCAATTAATTCTGCTAAAAAAATCGTATTCATGTTTAGAAATTAGAAAGCAAACTTAAAAGACTAAAATCTGGATTCCTCACTTTTTAATTTTTCCTTTTTTCTTTTTACTTCGGTTATCGTGCCGCCTTTTGTTCCGCCAATTACACGTCTTTGAATATTCACGACTGCCTTTTTGGATTCATCGAGAATCGGTTTTGGGTAAACACCCATAAACACCATCAGGAATAAGAGAGGCACCATCAAGCCAATTTCCCTTGCACTCAAATCAAGCAATCCTTTGTTTTTCTCGTTTGTGACTTTACCAAAAAACACGCGCTGAACCATCCAAAGCAAATAAACTGCGGCGAAAATCACGCCCGTTCCCGCAAACATTGCTGCGACTTTGTTCATTGATCCCGGCAAGATCGTTGAAGTCCACATACCGAGCATAATTAAAAATTCACCGACAAACCCGTTTAAAAATGGCAACCCAATCGACGCCATCGTTGTAACTACGAAGAACGTTGCATAGATCGGCATAATGCTAGAAAGCCCCCCGTATTCCTTAATTAGTCGGGTGTGCCTTCGTTCATAAATGAAACCGACGAGTAGGAATAACGCTCCGGTTGTTACGCCGTGAGCGAGCATCGTGTAAAGAGCGCCTTGCATTCCTTGCTCTGTAAACGAAAACATTCCCAGGATTACAAAACCCATGTGTGCGATCGAGGAATAAGCCACGAGCCGTTTTACATCCGGCTGCACCATCGCCACGAGCGCTCCGTAAATAATTCCTATGATCGCCAGAATTATAAATACCCAAGCCATTTCACGCGAAGCTTCCGGGAACAAAGTAAAATTAAAACGCATCAAACCGTAGGTCCCCATCTTAAGAAGCACGGCGGCGAGAATTACCGAACCCGCAGTCGGCGCCTCGGTATGAGCATCGGGAAGCCATGTGTGAAACGGGAACAAAGGCACTTTGATTGAAAAAGCCAAGGCAAACGCAAGGAACAATAAAAGTCCTGTGCTACCTACGAAAACTAGCTTTCCGGATTGCACGGCACTTAAAAGGGTTACAAAATCGAAAGTTCCCCCGCCTCCGCCGTTCGCGCTCGCGTAGAGATAATAAAGCGAAATTATCGCTACAAGCATCAGCAAACTTCCCAACGCAGTGAAAATAAAAAACTTAACGGCAGCGTATATTCGGTTTTTGCCTCCCCAGATACCGATCAGGAAAAACATCGGTACGAGCGAAGCTTCAAAAAACAGGTAGAATACGAGCAGGTCTAGCGAAACAAATACGCCAATCATCGCGCTTTCCAGAAGCAACAGAAAAACGTAAAAAGCCGTGTGGCGTTTCTCAACTGCGTTCCAAGTTGAGATCACGGCAATCGGCATGATAAAGGTGGTCAGGATCAAAAGCCACAGGCTCAAACCGTCAATACCTACGTGATAATTCGTATTAATTGCTTCAATCCAGGGAATATTTTTTACAAACTGAAAGCCGTTTGCAGAAACTCCGCCGCCGCCAAATAGGAATAGCGAATAGAGGAAATTGGCAATCGTAAAGCCTAGTGCGATCCACTTCAGATGGTTTAATTCCTTCCAAAACAGGCTATGCCCGATAATCGCCACGGCACCAAAAGCCGGAAGCAATATCAGAATCGTCAAAATGTTTTCTACTGTAAATCCCAGCATCAATATTTAGCTAACCAATCTAATTCCGTAATAAACAAAATATCCGATGACAATCAATGCACCAAACAAAATAAACGCCGCGTAAGATCGCACAAAACCTACCTGAACACGCCTGGCTATCGATCCCAATTCGGAAACAAGACTTCCGATGCCGTTTACCGTGCCGTCAATAAATCCAACGTCAAAACCTTTCCACAAACCCTCGCGCGAAAGCTTTGTGATCGGATCGACGATAAACCCGTTATAAATCTCATCGAGATACCATTTCTTTTCGAAGAGCTTTGGCATCTTCTTGAGTGGGTTACGTCTAAAGGTCACCCAGCCAATTCCGATTCCAACGAAAGCCAAAACTACTGATAAAAATGCCAGCCATCTCTCCTTAGATATCTCTTCTGGATCGTGCGTAGCCTTTCCCTCTTCACCACCCGCTTTTTTCACGGCTAAAAAGTGTTTGAGCTCTTTTTTATCGACTTTATCTTCCTTCTTAACTTTCGCAATCGCCGGGCTTAAGGTGTCGTAGAATTTATTTACTTCGCCAGCGCCGACCCAACTGCTTATTGCATAAGGGATTCCAACCAAGCCTCCGAAAGTGGAAAGAACTGCTAAAACAATTAGCGGAACGGTCATTGACCAAGGCGATTCATGCGGTTTGAAATCAGCAGGAATTTCGTGATGGTCGTCATCATCGTCGGTGTGATCGTGGTGTTCTTCCTCGGGCAGTTCATCCTGAAAACGTTCTTTGCCCCAGAAGGTCATCACCATCATACGCGTCATATAAATTGCTGTTAACACAGCGGTTATGACTCCCACAGTCCAGAGAATCCAGTTCCATTCTCCCGCTTCCCAACCTATCGGAAGATATTTTCCTGAGAATGAATAGTAAAGAATTTCGTCTTTCGAAAAGAATCCTGCGAAAATAGGAATTCCCGCAATCGCCAGCCACCCCGTACACATTGTTATCCAGGTAATCGGCATATACTTTTTCAAATTACCCATCTTCCGCATATCTTGTTCGTGGTGCATTCCGTGAATTACAGAACCGGAACCGAGGAAGAGAAGTGCTTTGAAAAATGCGTGAGTCATAACGTGAAAAATCGCTATGACGAAAGCTCCGACGCCGCAAGCCAGGAACATATAGCCGAGCTGCGAGACCGTTGAGTACGCAAGAACCTTCTTAATATCGTTTTGAGCTAAACCGATTGTTGCCGCCAAAATTGCCGTCGCTGCACCGATGATTGCAACAATCCACATTGCCGTCGGTGCATTTTGAAAGATAATATTGCTGCGGACAACCAAATAAACGCCAGCCGTTACCATTGTTGCGGCATGGATTAGCGCCGAAACGGGTGTAGGACCAGCCATCGCGTCTGGAAGCCAAGTCAAAAGCGGAATCTGAGCCGATTTTCCGGTTGCGCCTATGAAAAGCAGAAGTGCTGCCGAAGTTAGACCGCCCGCGAAAATTATGCTCCAGGTAAACGGCTCTGCCGTAGTAACGTTTTGCGCAACCCAGGTGAAAACACTGTGAACCCGTTCGCCTCCGACTGTTTTATCAAAGAATGAAAGCGAACCCGTTAACGTAAAAATCAGGAACATCCCCATCAGCACGCCCCAATCTCCAATGCGATTCATTACGAAGGCTTTCTTCGCAGCGCGGCGTGCCTCATCCTTTTGGATGTAGTAACCGATCAACAAATACGAACAAAGTCCCACACCTTCCCAACCAACAAACATCAAAAGGTAATTGTCTGCGAGAACAAGCGTGAGCATCGCAAACATAAAGAGATTTAGATAGGCAAAGAAACGATAGAAACCGTTGTCGCCATGCATATAACCCGTTGCAAATATGTGGATTAAAAGAGCGACGAAGGTGACGAAGCAAGCGTAAATTCCCGAAAGCCGATCCATTCCAAGCGCGAAGTCGGCTCGAAAATCGCCAACCTGTATCCATGTCCAGATATGATCGAGAATTGGTTTGTCCGCGTAGAGCGCGCCGGTGTGAGAGGTGCCGATTCCAAACGCGATCATAAATGCGACGATGCACGAGATCGCCACGGCGCCACAGGCGATGATGCCGCTGACAGTTTCGTTGCGCTGTTTTAGCCAGCCACCATAAATCCAGTTGGCGATCGCACCAAAAAGCGGCGCAAAAATTATTAGACTTAAAAGATTATTTTCAGTCATTAACTATCCGAAGATCTCTTAGGACGCTTCACTAACTCCCCACTGCAGTTCGGACAAACTGCGTTCATCTTTTTTGTACATTCATCACAAAATGTGCACTCATAACTGCATATAAAGGCTTCGCCGTCAGCGGACAATTCGCTGTTGCACTTCTCGCAAATTTCTCTCATCTCGAGCGCATTAGTTTTTCAAAATACTCGCGTCATCAACATCGATTGATTCGCGGTTTCGGAAAAACGTGATGATGATTCCAAGTCCAACCGCCGCCTCAACCGCTGCAACACTCATCACGACAAAGACAAAAAGTTGCCCTGTTACGTCGCCATAATGCCGCGAAAAAGCTACGAACGATAGATTCACGGCGTTTAGCATCAACTCGATACACATAAACATCCCGATCGCGTTGCGTTTGAAGATCACGCCCACGGCGCCGATCGCGAAGAGTATGCCTGAGAGTGCTAAATAACTTGCTAAACTAGGTTCCATCCTTAATCTTTTCCGACCTCTTGCACCAAATCAATCCGCGGTTCGCGAAGCCGTCTCGACATAATCATCGCTCCGACGATTCCCATCAAAAGCAAAATTCCCACGATTTCAACCGGTAGCAAATACTGTGTGTACATCGCTTGCCCAATGCTCATCGACTGCCCTTCGGTTTCCGTAATTGGAACAGAAGTTTGTGACGATTTTTTCACGGCATAAAAGATGAAAAATGCTTGCGCCAAAAGTGCGACACCTAAAAGTCCGCCGACGAAATACAAATAACTCAAGCGATTTCGCGAAGCTTCTTCGTCTAAATTCAGAAGCATGATCACGAAAATAACGAGCACCATTATCGCCCCGGCATAAACGAGAATCTGCGTCGCCGCGATAAAGGGTGCCGCCAGCGTTAAATAAATACACGCGAGCGATATAAACGTCCCCACCAATGAAACCGCGCTGTAAAGCGGGTTTTTATGATAGACACACGAAACCGCACATGCGATTGCGAGTCCGGCTAAAATGAAAAAAATCGGTGTCGTCATTAAATAAATTACAAGTGATAGGTAACAGGTAACAAGGTCGTTGCTGACCTATGGTCATCACTTTTTGCTTTCATATAATAAAAACTAACTACAAATAACTAATTACCAGTTACCAGCTTCGGTTCAACAAAAACACTACAATCACTGTCAGAATCAGGTTTCCCAGTGCAACCGGCAAAAGGAATTTCCAGCCAAAATTCATCAGCTGGTCGAAACGAAATCGCGGAAGCGTTCCGCGAACCCATATGTACAAGAACAAAAACGCAAAAATCTTAAGTAAAAATCCGACGTGGCTTACCAATGCGTAAGGAATTGAGCCCGGCTCCAGCAAGCGCCCCAATCCCGGCAAATACCAACCGCCAAGGAAGAGCGTCACGCACATAACGGAAACCGTAAACATATTTACGTACTCCGCCATAAAAAAGAGTGCAAATTTCAGCGCGGAGTACTCCGTGTGAAATCCTGCGACGATCTCGGTTTCGGCTTCCGGTAAATCAAAAGGCACACGGTTTGTTTCCGCAAAAGCCGCGATCAGGAATACTATAAAACCAATAAACTGAGGAATGATAAACCACTTAAACGGCGAATGAATCTGAGCATAGATAATCTCGCTGAGGTTCAAAGATCCTGCGAGCATCACAACTCCTATTATCGAAGCGCCCATCGCGAGTTCGTATGAGATCATCTGGGCCGAAGCACGCAAGCCACCAAAAAGCGAATACTTTGAGTTTGAAGACCAGCCCGCAAGCGCAATTCCGTAAACCCCTACCGATGTTATTGCTAAAACGTATAGGACGCCGACATCAAGACGCGCAATCGTGAGAGGCATGTTCATTGCCCTCGGAGCGAGCCACGCAACCGCGTCTCCCAAAACCGGAATGCCCTCAACATAAGGGATTAAACCGGTTAAAGGGTCTTTTAGTTCCGGTCCAAAGGGGTAAACAATCATCGGCATTAGCGCACAGGTTAGTGCGACGAGTGGCGCAAGAAAATAGATGAATTTCGTGGACTTATCCGGAACGAGGTCTTCCTTAAATATAAATTTGAAAAGATCTGCAAATGGCTGGAGCAGACCCCAGGGACCCACGCGGTTCGGACCGATTCGCCCCTGAATCCAACCCAGAATCTTTCGTTCGCCCAAAACCGTATAGGCAACAATCATCAGCACGCCTTGAAACGCCAATAAAACAGCGATGCTCAAAACGATAAAAGGAAATGATGTTTCCAGAATTGAGTCCATATTAACTTGCGGCAACAGCCTCCGTTTCTTCGGTTTTTGGAGAACCGTCTAAATTAAACTGCTCAAGCGGCGAAGCGAGCAAACTATCGGGCTTTGGATTGCCACTTGCGAGAAGATGAAACTGTGCTGTTTTGCTTGTCATTGTCGTTAATCGAAACAGTTTGTGTCCGACCTTTGGAGTTTCAGTAATCCTTTCGCCTTCTTGCGGAAGAGCTTCAACCGCCTTTTTTAACGCTTCAATTTCTGCCGACAAATCACCGCCATTCGATATTTGATGTTTAACCTGGACGGGGTTTGATTCATCCTTCAAATTCTGATAACGCAAGCCCTCATAAGCACTTACGTTTTCCGCTATACTTCTCAATACTGCCGATGCAGAAAAATTATATCCAAAATCCGTGCCCATCTCACGCGCGATTAAAGAAGTTATCATCCAGTCGGTTTTTGCCTGATGGATGGGTTCAATCGCCTTTCGCACTCTTTGAACGAATCCTGAGTTGTTTGTATACGTTCCGTCAATTTCTGCAAAACTCGCCGCCGGCAAAACGACATCGGCATGATCGGTCGTTTCCGTTTCGAACATTTCCTGAACTACAACGAAATCTTTGCTGCCAAGTCCTGTGGCATCTTGCAAGCTTCCACCAATCAGCAGCGCTTTCGAATTATTTAAAACGTCTTCAAGCGATTTCTTGCCCGACATCATATCGTTTGCGCCAACCGAGTTGTTGTAAAGCGGCAGCGGATGGAGCAGTACTCGTCGATTGTCCAAAGCGAAATCCTTGGCGTGAGCTGCCAGGGCTGCCTGCGCATCGGAAGACAAGTCTCCACCGAAAGAAATAATCAGATCGCCTTCCGTTTCATCAAGCGTCTTTCGGACGGCGTCGATCTCAGATTTTTCGATTCCGAGCCTGGCGATTGCCGTTTCGTCGCCGCTAGTTAGCGCGAGTGCAAACGCATCGATTGAACCTTTATTTACGTGAACAAACTGACTTGACGAATCGGTAAGCCTAATCGGTACTTCATTTACAATGACCAAGTTAGCACCGCCGTTTTTAACCGCCTGGCGCATCTGTTTTGCGGTAAACGTCTGTTCTTCCTCGGGTTCACCCCCGATCAACAGAATTGTTTTCGCGTAACGAATTTCCTTATGTGTGCAAAGCGGAACGCTCAAATTATCAAAAGCTGGTGCGAGATTATAGGCGTCCGAAACCGCATAATTATCGTTTCCAATTACTTCGGTCGAAAACCTCTTTAACGTGAAAGCCGCCTCGTTTGTAAGCCTCGGGCTGGCTATAACTCCAACCTTATCGCCCGCTTCTTTAAATTTTTCGGCAATAAATTCAATCGCGCTATCCCATGTAACGGGAATAAGTTTTCCGTTTTTTTTGTAACGTACGAGCGGGGTTTTGATTCGATCTTCGTGATTGATAAATTCGTGCGCGAAACGAGCTTTAACGTCCAGAAATTCACCGTTTAACCCGTTTACGTATCGATCGCGCGCAACAATTCGATGTACTTCACCTCCGCGAGATCCAACGCTCATCTGCATTCCGTCCGAGCCGTACGGGTCAGTCGTAATCGTTTGATCGAGTTCCCAGGGACGCGTTGCATGACGATATACACCATCAAGAAGTGTTCCGGTCGGGCAAACCTCAACGCAGTTTCCACACTGCGAACAATCAAGCCAACCGCCGTAGGTTCCTATAACGGAATTCGCACCGCGGTTTCCAGCTTCGATCGTGTCCTCACCCATCCATTCCGAGCAGACACGCGTACAGCGTTTACACAAAATGCAGCGTTGCTGATCGTTTGCGACCATCGGCGAAAGGAATTTTTCCGGGTGCGCATTTTTATCTTCATAAAACCTTTCTTCTACGTCGCCCCAATCAAAAATGATTTCCTGAAGTTCGCATTCGCCGCCACGGTCGCAAACTGGACAGTCGAGCGGATGATTCGCGAGCAGAAATTCACCCATCGCGCGCTGAGTTTTTTCAATCTCTTCGCTTTGAGTGGTTACAACCATTCCATCGCGCACCGGTATCGAGCAGGAAGCCTGTAGCTTTGGCATCTTATCGATGCGCACAAGGCACATGCGGCATGAAGCCTGAATTTCGAGGTCGCTGTAATAGCAAAACGAAGGAATTCCGCAACCATTCGAATTGCAGGCGTCAATTAAAGGAGAGCCTTCCTCTACCTCATATTCCTTTTCGTTTATGATTATTTTTACCAGTTTTTCCGACATCTCAATCTAGATTGCCAACTATTTCTTTTTATCGTCTTTTTCTTCTTCTTTTTTTTCAGCCTCAGCATCCTTCCCGGCTTCTTCTTTCTTGTCTTCCGCCGGTTTATTTTTCGGAGCCTTGGTCTTTTTCTTTTCCGGGGTCTTTTCCTCCTTCTTTTCTTTGGTTGGGGCGGCTTTGGCAGGTTTTTCCTCTGCTTTTTTGTCTTCCTTCTTTTCGTCTTTACCGTCAGCCTTTTCCTTCGCTGCTTTGGTCTCGGCTTTAGGAGTTTCTTCTTTCTTCTCTACCTTCTCTTCAGCTTTCTTTTCCTCAGCTTCTTTAGGCTTCTGGGCTTCCTCTTTTTTTATCTTTGTTACCTTTGGTTTAGCTACCTTAGGCTTTTTTTTGTCAGTTTTTGCCGTCTTTGCTTTTTTTGGCGCATCTTTTTTTGCGTCGAGCCCCTTTTCCATTTTTCTAGCTAAAATTTTCTTAAGTTTCGGACGCGATTTTCCGTGACTTCCTTTAAAAATTTTACCGCGTTTGGTTTTTCTATCGCCTCTTCCCATATGTGATAATCCTCAATTCTATTCTTGTTTTTTCTTTCAAATTATATGCAGACGTCTGAAACGATTTCTGATCTGCGTTTTATCTACGGCAGCCTGGGTTACCGCACCCTTGTCTAAACCTCAGGTTGGCATCTTGATAACCTAGCAAGACGAGCTGCTACTTCTGAACACCGTTTCCGTCTTGCAATAAATACTTCTTAAAATCTTCCGGAAAACGCTTGACCGCTCCCTGGATTGACCACGCCGCTGCATCACCCAAAGGACAAAACGATTTGCCTTCGATGTTGTCGCAAAGATCTAAAATAAGCTGGGCATCTTCGGGTCGTCCGCCGCCATCTGCAATGCGCGTGAAAATCTTTGTCAGCCAATCCGTCCCTTCGCGACATGGTGTACACCAACCGCAAGATTCGTGTTTGTAAAACTCAATCAGGTTTTTCGTCGAATCAACGATATCTACCGTTTCATCCATTACGATGAAACCGCCGGAGCCGACCATCGAGCCGCCTTCAACCAATCCCTCGTAATCCATCAGTACTTTTTTGCCGATGATCTGATCCGCTCGCATCGCGTAAACGCTCGATCCGCCCGGAATACAAGCTTTCAACTCTTTATCGTCTCGGAGCATTCCGCCGCAATCTTCAAGAATAAACTTTTCGAGGTCAGCATAGCCCATCGGAAGTTCGTAAACACCCGGGTTTTTGACATGTCCCGAAACCGACCAAAGCTTCGTGCCGCCCGATTTTTCAGTTCCGAGCTGCTGCCACACCTCTCCGCCCATCTCGATAATTTGCGGCACAGCCGTAAGCGTTTCCACATTATTTACTACCGTCGGACACTCATAAACTCCTTCTACAGCGGGGAAAGGCGGTTTCATTCGGGGGTGTCCGCGGAAGCCCTCGAGGCTCGAAAGCAGGGCAGTTTCTTCTCCGCAGATGTACGCTCCAGCGCCCGTCTGCGTGTAAAAATTACATGTGAAATCGCTTCCGAGAATATTTTCGCCGGCGAGGTTTGCAGCTTTTGCTTCCTCGATCGCTTTATCCATTATGTCGATCAGGTAGCGATATTCGCCTCTAAAATATACGTAGCAAGTCTCAACACCGAGCGCGAACGCGCCGATCAACATTCCTTCAATCAAAGCATGCGGATCGCGTTCGAGTAAGTAACGATCCTTAAATGTGCCGGGCTCCGATTCATCGGCGTTACAAACGATATACTTAGGCTTCGGCGAATCTCTCGGAACAAACCCCCATTTCATACCGGTAGGAAAACCAGCGCCGCCACGACCGCGAAGAGAAGAAGTTTTCACCTCTTCAATAATTTCTTCGGAAGACATATTCATGGCCTTCTTCAGAGATTCATAGCCGCCGTGTTCCTGATACACCTTGAGTGTATGCCCGTTTTCGACGTGCATCATTTTGAGTTGGAGCGGCTTGCAGCCTATTGCTTTTAGTTCCATATTTTAGCCTTTAACGGCAGCGGCTTCTCGGAACATAGACTCTTCTTCCTCTACTATCGCGGTAATAGCAGCGACCTCCTGACGTACGTCTATATCTTCTGGCTCTTTTTCTTCTCTTACGCGAATATTTTCTCTTTCTCTTGTTGCAGAGGGTGCGGGAAACATAGACGCGCTTTCCAGCAGGATTTCGCCAGTAGCACCTGCCGCTTAAGGTGCGTCGGTATCTTTTACGTTTCTGGCTTTTATTTCGCTTGCGTTTGTTTTTCCTTGCCTGTATTTCAGTCGAGCTGTCAGAGCTCAAGCCGGCGGTCAGAATCTCTGCATTTCCCAACCCCAAAACCAAAAACAAAGCTACAAATAAAACTGTGACTGAGCGCTTAGAAATTCTCATGATTTTCTCCTTATTCTTTTTCGTATTTTACTCAAGCGATTCCAACATTTCATCCACCGATTCTTCGGTCAAATTCTCGTAATAATCAAATCCAACCTGAAGCATCGGTGCCGTTCCACAGCTACCAAGACATTCGACTCTCGTCACCGTAAACTTGCCATCTTCAGTGGTTTCCCCGGGCTTAATTCCCAATTTGTCACAAATGTGACCAGTAATTTCCGGTTCACCCATAATTCGGCAAGATAGCGTTTTGCAGACTTGTATGTGATGTTTCCCAACCTTGCGTAGGTTAAACATCGAGTAAAAAGTCGCCGTTTCCCAAACGTCGCTCACTTCCAGGTCCAGAAACTTCGCAATGAAATTGACGCCCGGATTGTCGAGGTATCCGCGTTCTCTCTGAATGACAAAAAGAAGCGGAATCAGCGCAGATCTCTGCCGCCCTTCCGGATACTTCTCGAGATGCGATTTCATCTCGGCGACAACCTCGTCGGAAAACTCTGCAATCTCGTCGGTTTTTACAACCTTGTTTGTGTAATCAGTTGCTACAGAAGCCATAAATCAGTCAGCAGTTAACGGTAGTCAGTGAGCAGTTGCTTCTGCTTACAGCTTCCGGCTTACTGCTTTCTCCGCTTATCTATCAATCTCCCCTAAGACAATATCGAGTGATCCGATTACCGCCACAACATCGGCAATCAATTCACCTTCGACCATATCCGGCAACGCAGAAAGGTTTACAAAGCTCGGACCTCTGAAATGCACCCTTTCGGGTTTTGGTCCGCCGTTTGATTTCATGTAAACGCCGAGTTCGCCCTTCGAGGCTTCAATCGCGTGATAAACCTCGCCTTCGGGCACGTTAAAACCTTCTGCAACGATCAGGAAGTGATGGATAAGCGAATCCATATGCTTTCGCATATCGTCACGGTCCGGAAGTACGACCTTAGGCGCGTCAGCTTTTGTCGGCCCGGGTTTCAGACGCTCAAGTGCCTGCCTGACAATCTTTTCTGATTCGTAAAGTTCGCGCATACGAACCCTGAACCTCGCCCAGACATCACAACCATTTTCGACCGGAATATCAAAATCGTAGGTTTCGTAACCGGTGTAAGGATTGTGTTTACGTAGATCGAGTTCGACTCCGCTTGCTCTTAAACACGGTCCGGTCAACCCCCAGCTGATCGCGTCTTCCTTTGACATATAACCGATCTCTTTTGTGCGGCTTTGGAAGATCGTATTGCCCGAGACTAAAGTTTCAAACATATCCATCGCGTCAGGGAAGCCCTCCAAAAACTGTTTGCAACGGCGTTCGAAGCCAGCGGGTAAATCCATCATCAATCCGCCGATTCTAAAATAACTCGGGGTCATGCGTCCGCCCGATGCAGCCTCAATCAGATTGAGAATTTTTTCACGTTGTCTAAAACAGAAAAAGAAAACGCTCATTGCGCCAATATCCAACGCGTGAGTTCCGAGCCAAACCATATGCGAAGCGATCCGTTGAAGTTCGCACATCAAAACCCTTATAACCTGAGCGCGCTCGGGGATTTCGAGTTCGAGTAGTTTTTCCGCCGCCATCACATAAGCGAGGTTATTCCCAAGCGGGTTGAGATAATCCATACGGTCTGTGATAACAATCCCCTGCTGGTACTTTTTATACTCGAAAAGCTTCTCCATACCGGTATGGAGATAGCCGATATCGGGCGTGGTTTTCACAACCACCTCACCGTCGAGAATGAGTTCGAGGCGCAGAACACCGTGCGTCGATGGGTGTTGCGGGCCCATCGAAATCGTCATCTGGGATTCAAGCGAATCATCGGGTGACGAATAAGTCTCAGTCGGGTTTTCTAAAACAGCGCTCATAAACTAGGTCAAACTATAGGGCTCGTATCCACGCAACGGATAATCTTTTCTCAACGCATGGCCGTCAAAATCCGACGGAAGCAGAATCCTTCTTAGATCCGGATGTCCTTCGAAAACGACGCCTAAAAGATCGTAAGTTTCTCGTTCGTGCCAATTTGCGGTTTTCCATAGGTCGACAACACTTTCCACAATCGGCTCATCTTCCGTTAGCAAAACCTTCAGACGAATACGCTGGTAATGAGTAGTTGAAAAGAGATGGTAATTGACCTCAAACCGCGGATCTTCCTCAGGACCCCTATCACAGCCGCACAAATCCGCGAGCATGTCGAAGCCTTCTACGTCTTTTAGGTGGCTGCAAACCTCCACAGTCGATTCTCTGGGGACGGTAATCGTCAGTTCGCCAAGAGCATCGGTTGTTTCGCTAACCCAATCGGAATTGGCAGCCTTTAAACTTTCTACAAATTTTTGCAAATCTTTCCCTTTCGCCATGCTCAATAGAATTTACGAAGAACGTCGCTTTTCATGTTTCGAAGGAACAGTATATGGTTTGGTCGGATTGGCCTTCGCAGCATCTTCGAGCTTTGTACCTTCAGTGATTGGCAGCGTTCCGGGCACGATCGAATTCCGCGATTCAGTTTCGAAAGTATCGGTTCGCTCCTTAACGGATTCCTTCATTATCTTTTCCTGAAGCATCGTAATCGCATGAACCAGCATTTCGGGTCGAGGAGGACAACCCGGGATATAAATGTCAACTGGTACGACTTTGTCCACACCTTGCACAATCGCATAATTATCGAAAACGCCGCCTGAAGTAGCGCATGCACCCATCGAAATAACCCATTTTGGCTCGGGCATTTGGTCGTAAATTCGACGTAACACCGGGGCCATTTTTCTGGAAACCCTACCCGAAACGATCATTACGTCAGCCTGTCTCGGAGAGGCACGAAAAGTTTCCGCTCCAAATCGCGAAAGATCGCTTCTAGCAGATACGCTATTCATCATTTCAATCGCACAGCAAGCCAGGCCAAAGGTGGCCGGCCAGATTGACGATTTTCGCGCCCAATTAATTACTGCATCTAGTTTTACAGTGATTACGTCCGGTAATGATTCAAAAACAGGATTTTCTAGTCCCACAATTACTCCAGTTAAGCCGCTTTTCTAATCTCTTCTTCGATCTTGCGTTTTTTCGCTTTCTTGATCTCCAACGCCTCAATTTTTGCTTCAGCCCGCGCTTGATCGCTCCATTCAAACGCTCCCTTTTTCCATTCGTAAATCAATCCAACCACAACCGTTGCCAAAAAGAACATCATTGTTACGAAAGCGATTGTTCCGTAAAGAATTCCAGTTTGATTCTCAAGACCTAACAGGCTCTTAAATGCTACCGCAAAAGGAATTACAAAAAGTATTTCGATGTCGAACAGCAAAAAAGCCACGGCAACCATATAGAATTTCACCGAAAAACGATCGCGAGCCGAACCCACCGGATCCTTGCCACATTCGTACGGCATTAGTTTCGTTGCAGTGCGCTTACGCGGACCAAGAAACTGCGCTGCAAAAATTTGGCTTAATCCGAAGCCAAAGGCGACCAGAAACATGATGCCGATCGGCGCATAGTCAAACAGTCTGAATTCTTCCATTTGTTCTAACGGAAACCCCTGATTTTAACCAGTTTAATGGCGATAGGAAATCTGTAATTTCGCAGAGTTTAAGCCCTAAAATTACGGTAAAAACAATCCTAAGTTATGGCACTTTGAGTGTCAAGGACACACTATTTCGAGAAATACGCAAAAATTGAGCCCGTGAAATTAACCAACGAAACTCCGTTAATATACGATGATACGGGGGTTAGCCAATGTTAGGGTTTCTTTGACCAGGCAGGAAATCTCGTGTTAGGTTTATATCGAGATTAGGGTTCAAAAAAGGCAGACAAAAGGTCCTTCCGAATAGAAGACAAATTCTTGTGATTACTGGGTTTAACACAGATGTGGTTTATGATGGTGTGACGTATCACGTTCAGACCGAAGACAAGGGTTTAAAAACACCGCTCATACTTTCCCTTGTTTACGAACACGGGACGATTCTCGCGAGTAAGCGTTCAAATTACGACGACCTTTTAGGAGACGGCTTTGATGAAAAAGTACTCGCGGAGCGTCTGCAGAAACAACACAAATTGATGTGTGCAGCGGTTCAGACTGGGAGGCTTGAAGATCTTAAAAAGATGAGCCGTGGTGAGCAGGCTGCACACCCCTCGAAAACGGAAGCTCCACCCGTGAAGGAGCCGGCTCCAAAGTCGCCGCAGCGCTCTAAGGAATCTTCACCCCTTGAAATTCCTCATCAACAACCTGCGCCGATTCAGAAGGTGCCGCCGGCTTCTCTAAGACAGGAGCAAGTTACTGCCCGGGAACCGGCGCCAAAAGAATCGAAGCCTGGGGAAACTGTTTGGGATGTTCCGGTAATTGAGGATGTTGAAATAATTGAGAGTGATGATTTCTTCGAGGATGGTTTTGTACTCTCGCCCGATGCGATCAAAATCATCGATGAATTTGCCGTTGTTGAAGCCGACCTAGCCGACGAACTTAAAATCAAACTTCTTGGAGATTACACTTTTCGTGCCGGCGAAAAGAAGAATATCAGTATGCTCGTTTGTCGCGGAGCACACGAACTCGAGGTAAAAGACGCAGCCATTACGGTGAAAGTGCTCGGGCAATCATTTCGACCAATTATTTTTCATTCCAAAACCGACCAGCACGGCGTGGCAGCTGTTTTTGTGAAAATACCCAAATTTAGTTCGGGGCGAGCGGCAATACTAGTTCGAGCTGTTACAGGTGGCGAAGAAACAGAGCTCAGGCGGGTTATCCAACATCAATGATAAGCATTACCGTTAACGGCAATTCGAAAACCGTCAAGAATGAAATCTCTCTGGCGGAACTATTAGAAGAACTTGATCTGTCAGATAAACGGATCGCGGTTGAGCTAAACAAAAAGGTCATAAGACGAAAAGATTTAGCTAAAGAAAGGGTTTGCGATCGGGATAAGATTGAGATAGTTCACTTTGTTGGAGGAGGCTGAAATCTGAAGCGGAGAGAGCGATGTTTGTAAATACAATAGATTGGAACTCACGTCCCCTGATCTTTGGGATTCCTCTGTTCATAATCGCCGTTGCGGTGGCGTTTGCAATGAGCTCCCAATCTGAGCTTTATCCAGAGATTGCTGCTGCTGTGGTTTATGACTTAACACTTTCTGCCCCGATTGCATATTTGCTGCTAATTAGAAAAACTGGGATTCCAAAGATTACCGTCGTCCCGCTTTTTACAGCCGGTCTTACGTTGGCGACGTTTCTCACACCGACCTCCGGACAGTTTCACGTCGATATCGTTAAATACTGGTTGCTTCCGGTGGTGGAAATTGGCGTACTTATCTATGTCGGAATCGCCGCCTATGGTGCGTTGAAACTCTTTCGCGCCAAACATAACGAGACACCTGATGTTTATAGCGCGCTCCGATCGGCGTGTTTCGAGTTGATTAAAAAGACTAGCGTGATTCCGGCGATGATCGATCGTGTTGCGGGTGGCCGCAGACAAAGAGTTTCGTTTTCGCGTTGGCTTGGAGACGCTTTTGCGTTTGAACTCGCGGTTTTTTATTACGGGTTGATCCGTTGGCGACCGCTCAAAACAGAAAGTACGGCGTATTCCTATCATCGGCGCAGCGGAATTTTTATTTTATATTCGGCGGTAATGTTTATTCTCGTGGCTGAGACCACTGTTATTCATATCCTTTTAATGCAGTGGAATGCGATTATAGCCTGGGTCATTACGGTTCCTAGTGTTTACGTTATTATCCAGATATTTGCTCACCTAAAAGCGATGTATCTTCGTCCTATACAGCTTCTAAAAGGCCGCTTAATAGTCAGGAATGGCCTTTTTGGGGAATCCACGATCGAACTTGAAAACATTGAAAGTATTGAGGTGTCACCAACTCCGCCGGTCGAGAACAATAAAGCAAAGCATGCGGTCTTGCTCAAGGGGCTTGAACAGGTCAATACCAAAGTTGTCCTTAAACGCCCCGCCGTATTCGTCGGTATATATGGATTTAAGACAGAGTTTAGCAAGCTATTGTTTTTCGTTGATGAACAGGACCGTCTGAAAAACGAGATCGATAATTATGAACCCCACTAAAATAGCTTCGGTGCTTCTGATATTGACAGCTGTTTTTGCCTTTTTGATACTCGGCAAAAGCCTACTCATCCCTCTCGTAATTGCGATCCTGATTTGGTTTATTATCGTCACTCTTAGCCACTGGATCGGCGAACTCAAATTCGTTAAGAAATATTTACCGCGTTGGGCAAGCACAGCGATTTCAGCCGCGTTAATACTGCTTGTTCTGATATTTATTGGCGGGCTCGTAGCGGAAAATGCTCGGGATATGGCAAACGCACTTCCCAGATACCAGGCAAACATCGAAAGCCTAATTAATAGAGCCGAGAAATCGCTTCACATTGATTTTTCTCGAATACTGAATCTTCCGGAAGTTGAAGAGACTCCAAATGTTGCGGGCAATTTGCGTTCGCTTTTGGATAACGTGAACTTTACGGGGCTTATCTCAGGTCTTGTAAATACACTTTCCGGTCTTGCTGGAAACGCGTTTTTGATAGTTATTTATGTGATTTTTATCTTTTTCGAACAGGCCGTATTCCCGAAGAAGATCAAAGCGCTTTTTTCCAGGGAAGATCAGTATAAGCAGTTTGAAGATGTGATCGAGAGTGTGAATGAGGCGATTCGCGCCTACTTTTCGGTTAAGCTTACAGTTAGCTTAATTACAGCTCTGGCGAGTTATTTTGTGATGGCGTATGTTGGGCTTGATTTTGCAGTTTTCTGGGCTTTCCTGATTTTTCTTCTTAACTTTATTCCTAATATCGGTTCGTTGATCGCTTCGGTGTTTCCGGCCCTGATTGCGTTAATTCAGTTTGACACTTTCGGGCCCTTTTTTATCGTTTTGATCGGCGTAGGGGCGATTCAGGTTATTGTCGGGAATCTCATTGAGCCGCGCATGATGGGTAGCTCTCTAAATATCAGTTCGCTTGTAGTGATACTTGCACTCTCGCTCTGGGGAGCGGTTTGGGGAATTGCAGGGATGATTTTGTGTGTGCCGATTACGGTGATTCTGATGATTGTCTTAGCCCAGTTTCCGAGTACCAGACCGCTTGCGATCTTGCTATCGGAAAAAGGAGAGTTAATGGACAGCCTTGAAGAAATTCACGAGGCAAATGAATAGATCTGCGTCATGGTTACTCAGCTGCTTTCGCGTCGGCATTTGGTTTGTCGTCCTGATCGCTTTTTTTAATACCTCGCGAGACCGCTTCGTCTTCAATCTCTCCGCCACGGCTAATCGGAATTTGAGACGGGTCTTTATAAAGTCTTCCGCGCTCACCTTCATTAAGGTCTTTTGGAACGATAATATTTTGGATCGATTTCGAAGGCGGAGAATATCCCGGATAATCTACTCTTGTATGATAAATCGAAACGAGCGATTTAATCATCGACTCGCGGATTTGAGTAAGCTCACGCAGAGTTAGATCGCATTCGTCGAGTTGGTCGTCACTTAAAATCGCATCGATAATTTTCGTTACAATAAACCTGATATTTGCCGGAGTTGGCTCAGATAAGGAACGCGCGGCGGCTTCGCAGCTATCGGCAATCATCATTATTGCCGACTCCTTAAACTGAGGTTTCGGACCAGGATAACGGAAATCCTGTTCGTGAATCTCCTCTCCTTCGCCCGCTTCTTCTCGTGCCTTAGTCAAAAAGTAATGAAGCGTTCTGGTTCCGTGATGCTGAGGGATGAAATCTAAGATTCTCGCGGGAAGCCCCATTTCCTTCGCCAATTTTGTCCCGTGGGTCACGTGGTTAATGATGATTTTTGCGCTTTGCACGGGCTTTAAATTATCATGCGGGTTTCCGCGTAACTGATTTTCGACAAAATGATTGGGAGCGGCGGTTTTGCCGATGTCGTGATAGAGCGCCCCGATTTTCGAAAGAAGACCGTTGGCGCCGACTTGACGGCAAGCTTCTTCGGCGAGTTGTCCAACCGCAACTGAATGTTGGTTGGTTCCCGGTGCGCGGAGAGCGAGTTGTCCCAAAACGGGAAGATCCGCATTTCCCAATTCGAGCAATTTTACGTCGGTAAGAATTCCAAACAAACTTTCGCACATTGGAAGAAAAGCGGCGGTCGCCGCGGCCGTAATCAGGCCACTCGCTAAACCGCAACCAATGGCGAGAAGAATCGTGTTGAGAATGATCGGTTGCTGCGTGTAAGCCAAAAGCGCAACAGCAGTAAGTGCACTGGCGACCCCTACCATTCCTCCTGCAATTGTCACGGATTGTCTGCTTCGATAGCGCCCGATTCCGTAAACCGCGACCGCTGAGGTAATTGCCGCATAAAGCGCAAATTCAAGACCTTTTGGGGCGAGCAGCCCGGCGAGCAGCGAACTAAACAGGCCAGTAAAAAGTGCCGTTCTACGGTCCGCGAGCAAGGTCATTAAGAGACTTGAAAACGCAAAAGGTATCGCCAAAGCCCAAATAGTTGGGTCGTTTAGCGGTGCTCTAATGTTTTGGAAACCCGTAAAATCCGCAAGCCGGAAAGCGACCGACATGACAAAAACCTGAACTAAAACTATAAAACCAAACAGTGCAAACGTTTTCTCTTCCGAAAGATCGAGTCTGCTTACGTAACCTCGGTGCTGGATGAATTTCCAAGCAATCCAGTAGAGCGCCGTGACCAAAAGCAGCAAACCCGCAAAGCGATTCCAAAGTCTGGACGATTTCCCGTAGGTTTCAATTGCAGCGATTTCGGAAAGGTGCTTCGAGGTAATCGTATCGCCCTCACGTACGATTGTCTGGCCACGCTTAAGGGATATTTCGATCGGCTGAACGCTGCCAATCATCTCGTTTTTCGCTTTGGTCGTCGCCGGGCTGTCGTAAATCACGTTTGGCTGAATTAAAGGAGCAAGTGCTCTGTCAAATGCTTCAATCTCCTTGTCGTTTAAGCTTGTAACAGCCTGTAGTCCTTCGCTGATTCTTTTTCTGGCGTCGGAAAGCATTATCCAGGTTGTTTCCGGCGAAGAAACTGTTGAATCTGTATTTGGTTTCGTGCGGTCTATCAGCGTAACTTCATTTGCCAGAAACGGGCGATCCTTATCATCGTAGATTACGCCCTCAGAGCTGCTTTCAAGTACGTTTACAATCGAATTTATTTCGTTTGCACCAAACCGTCTGGAGGTGAACACCTTGCCGAGCTCCGCGCCTCCGGCACCTTCCCATTTTTTTGAAGCGCTTTTTGCGGAATTGGCATTCGCATTGGCATTTTTCGCGGAAGAGCCGTTCTGCTGAAGTTGATTCCAGGCGGCACGGAATTGTTGAGCGGGGCTAACAGGGTTTTTTACCTGAAGAGTAAAAATCGGATTTACGCCTTCGCCGGCAGTTTCTTTTATTTCTTCTGTTTCTTTGTGATCGATTTGAGTGATATCTGCCGGAGAGGTGATTCTTTCGCGAGCGATGTCTCCTACTTTGTAACCCGTCGCGGAAATTCGCCAGAACGGATTATTGATCATGAGCGTCGTGGCAATACACAAAAAACCGAAACCAATCCAAAATTTCTGATCCTTCGTAAGACGTTCGAATGGATAGGTGATTATCTCAAGGGCTTTCTGACCGACCTTATTAATATAAGGTACATTTTTTTTTGATATGCGCTTACTCATAAAAGTCGGTAAGACAACTAAACGTAAGACCTGCTCGATGCAAATTTACTCAAATCCTTTGATAGCATTTTTCCAATTAGACCAACCAAAGGTTTCAGCGTTTTTTGCTGAATAGCTGAAATTGCCACGCATTCCAGTTCGTTGTCAAGCTGTATTTTACGCGCCAAATCTTGAGCTGTTCGCTTTCCGATCAGGTCGCTTTTGTTGAGAACGACAAAATGTCTGATATTTAGGAGGTCTAAATCACCCAAAATCTTATTAACAGATTCGATTTGGTGAATAACCCGCGGGTTAGAAGCATCGACCACATGAACGAGGAGATCGCTGTCACCAATCTCCTCCAAGGTAGCTTTAAAAGCGGCAACGAGCGTTTTCGGCAGATCACGAATAAATCCAACAGTATCGTTAATTATCACTTCTTGCTCGTACGGAAGCCGCAAGCGTCGCGAGGTTGGATCGAGCGTTGCAAACATTTTCTTCTCGGCGGAAACCTTACTGTTGGTGAGCGTATTAAGTAACGTCGATTTTCCCGCGTTTGTGTAACCAACTAAAGAAATTATTGGCACATGGCGTTTAACGCGTCCCTTCCGGCGCTCTTTTCTTTGCCGGCTAAGTTTTTTCACCTGTTTTTGAAGATCGCCGATTTTTCTTCGAACGCGCCGACGATCAGTTTCGAGCTTCGTTTCACCCGGTCCACGTCCACCGATCCCTCCTGCGAGCCTGGAGAAAGCTGAGTTTTGCCCCATTACGAGTCTTGGCAGAAGATACTTCAATTGAGCAAGTTCGACCTGGAGTTTACCTTCGCGAGAATTCGCGCGCTGGGCAAAAATATCCAGAATGAGCTGTGGCCGATCAATGACCTTCAAGTCAGTTGCGACTGAAAGAGAACGCACCTGCGCCGGTGTTAATTCGCGGTCGAAGACGATCAGATCAGCACCAATCTGCATCGCACGAATGAGAAGTTCGTTAAGTTTTCCGCTTCCGAGAACTGTTTTCGGGTGAATTTGTTTTCGGCGTTGAATCAATTTATCCAAAACGTTTACATTCGCTGAAACTGCAAGTTCTTCGAGCTCAGCCATCGATTCCTCCGCCAAGTGTTTGGAAGTCGTCGTAACGCCGACAAGAATTACTTTTTCTCCTTTCGTTTGACGTTTGCCAACGACGCGCATGCTGCGAGCCATTTCGTCTTCAAGCGATTTCATCAACGAAAGAAAATCTATATTGATTTGCGCGGGTATTTTCGGTTCTAGAAACTGATATGGAAGAAAACCATTTTTCTCTGAAAGTTGTTTCGGTGTTGCGGGGACGAGGTGTGCTGCGTGAACCATTTTCGGCAAACCGTTTCTTTCGTCAACCTCAATTGCCGCCATTAGGTCGAGACGCAGAAGCGATAGGTCAGTTAGGTCGTCATCCGTGAGATGTTCGCCGAGTAAATGTGTATGGATACACCGTAATCCACGAAATCTTCCGGTCGCAGCGCGTACACGTTTAAAGTCCGGCATCTCGATTTGTTTTGAGTTGCCGACCATTACATATTCAATTTTGCCTTTGCGGTTTATAAGAACGCCGACCTGCCGACCGGTCTCGTGGGATATCTCAGACATTTGTCGCGCGAGTTCACCCGAAACAATCTCGTGCGGAGAAACACGGCGCTTCGAAAGCTTTTCGATTCGCTTGAGCTGACTATGTTTTAAGCCTTTAGTAAAGCCGTGAACGCTGCTAATAAAGAAACCTCCGTAGTTGAGAATTATAACACAGCGAGCTGTTTTCAAGCCCTTTATCGAAAGCGGTTTGGCTTATTGCTAATTGGAACGTGCGCGTCGTAAAATAACTGTTTTTAGCAGGAAATTTGAATGAGCAAAGCAGGAAAAATTCTGTCTGTGAAACCGGCGAATGCGATTCCGGGCGGGGAAGTTGAAATCGAATGTGAAGGACTTCAGATTGGAGACTTTTCAGATTTTGGATGCTACTTTGATGGAGAAGTCGCGAGAGTAATAGGCGCGTCGGAAAATCGAGTTCTTGCGATAGTGCCCGAGATTGATGGCCGGGAAAATGTCGAGGTCTATTTTGAAAACTCGGGAGAAGAGAGTAACCGAGCTGAGATTCTCGTAGGGAAGAGGCTTGCCGATGACGTTCATCTTGTTTCAAATCCTGCGGTTGATCCAAAAGACGACTCGATCATATTGACTCGTTCGGGCTCGCGAGGACAAGAACTCCCGGTTACGCTGCTTCGATTGCAGATTGACGGGTTTTTGGATGAACTGCGTGCGAACGTTATGAATCCGACCGGAGTCGCTTTTGACCACGGAGGCAGACTTTTGGTTTCTAATAGAGCAGACGGAGAGGTTTGCCAAGTCAACAACGATGAGGAAGTGGTTCCAATCACGACGGACTTGGGTGTTGCAACGGGAATTGCTTTTGATTCAAGCGGAACTCTTTACGTTGGCGATAGAAGCGGCACGGTTTTTAAGATCCCGGAATTGGGTGCAACGGAAACCTGGGCGCTTTTGGAACCGTCTGTCTCCGCATATCATCTTGCCTTTGATGCCGCTGGAAGGCTTTATGTCACGGCTCCCGGGCTTTGTAGTTTCGACACAATTTACCGGCTCGATGAGGACGGGCTCGACGAAATATTTTTTAAGGGACTTGGGCGTCCGCAAGGCTTGGCTTTTGAACGAGACGGAGATTTATACGTTGCGGCTTGTTTGAAAGGAAGACACGGAATCGTGAGAATTGCTCCCGATGGAGAAGATGCGGAATTGTGTATCGCCGGCGACGGAATCGTCGGATTATGTTTTACACGTCAGGGAGAAATGATGGTTGCGACGGGCAACTCGCTTTACAGTTTACCGCTTGATTTGTACGGGCTATTGCTAGATTGACTTATAAAAAGTGGCGTAAAAAAAGGGTGAAGGATTTGGTCCTTCACCCTTTTTCCTGTCGAAGCCACTGACTTAGTTGTCATTGTCTTTCTTTGTCGGCTCGTTTCTCTTTTTAAGTTTCGGCGGTTTCTTATCCGTCGTCGCCGGAACCGAATCACTTGATCCGCTATCAGACATCGTCGGCTGCCGTCGCTTCAAAGTCGGACGCCCTTGTTCAACCGGATCGAGATCGTCTGGGGAAACGATACCGGCATTCGAAATCCTGAGGAGGTGTTTTTTAATTCGCTGAAATTCCGAAGTGCTGATAATGTACTCTTCTTTTTCGGGGAACCGCGCTACCAATGCGAGGCTCATATCGCGTCGATAAGTAGACTGCGGATGCGACGAAAAAAGTTTGGAGACCGTTCCACGCTTCTTCTTATTTTTCGAAGCGAGTTTCTCAAACATCGTTGCCATTCCTCTCGGATCGTAACCCGCTGCATATAAATATTGAACGCCTAAGCTATCTGCCTCTTTTTCAGCCCCGCGGCTAAACTTGAAAAACGCCAACGCCTGACCAATTCCCGCCGTGTTTTGAAGTACAGCACCTGCGATTCCACCCGTGAAAATCATGCCGGCGAGAATTCCGTAACCCAGAAGCTGTCCTTTTCCGGCATTTTCCATCGCGTGGCGCGCAGCGACGTGCGCTATCTCGTGTGCCATTACGCCGGCAAGCTCTGCCTCGTTATCCGCCGCGATTATCAATCCCTTGTTAACAAAGAAAAATCCCCCCGGCAGCGCAAATGCATTTACCTCGTCGCTATCTATTACTTTGATCGTAAACGGGATCTTCGCATCCGAATGCAAAACAATATTCTGTCCAACCCGGTTGATATACTCGGTGATTTTCGGGTCTTCAACCATCTTAGCCTGTTGTTCAACCTGAGCCGCCAGCTGTCTGCCCAAGGCAACTTCCTTCTCTCTCGATCCACCAAGCCAGCCAGCGAAACTATCAAAACCACCGTTGATATTGCGTTTGCCGATCATCGCCGGATCTTCTTTTTTCTTTAGCTGTTTTGACTGGGAAGTCTGCTTTTTTTGTTTCTTTTTCTTATTCTTTTGCGCCGCAACACTCACCGGAGCTACGCCGCTAATCAAGACTGCCAAAAAAAGAAAAAGCGCGTTTACCTTACGAATCATGAAATAGCCTCCAAAGGACATGTTTATGTTGAACGAGTAGAAACAATTGTAACCTTATTTTCTTTTGTAAATCAACGGCTTTAAGATGCAGCTCCTCGTAAAAAAGTTGGAGGAAAATCATTATTGATAAAAAAATCATGAAAAATTACAAGGAAGAGTAGATAAAAGCTTTTATACATAGTTAAAATTTGTTAAACTAATGTGTGATGTTGCCCTCAGCTCACATTTTTTCCAATCGCAACATCGATGAAAAAGCTACGCTAATAACTACTCCTTATCCCGAAGCGAAAACAAATGACTCGGATAAAAGAAAAAGTAAAAGATTTAGTCGACGTTCGTCGGTACGAACATTTGCACGACTTTCTAGCTGAGCCAGAAAAGACTCTAAGCGGTTATCATTACACGCCCGCTACCTCAGAGCTTATGGCGAATTGGCTAAACGATTTGTGTACGGTTGAGTCAGGAAAGGGTCGAGCGAAGGCACTTGCTGGGTATCGCGGCGTAGGAAAAAGCCACTTTTTAGCAACTCTAGGAGCTCTTCTTGCCTTTCCGGAATTGCGCACAAAGATTGAAGATTCCCATGTCTCAGCTAGCATCCACCACTTAAAGCGAAGACATTATCCCGTTGCACACGTCAGAAGAGGAACAAAGGAAACGTTTACCGAAGAATTCGTAACGGCTTTAACCGCTGCGCTAAATCTTGATGCTGAGACGGCTAACACCGATATTGAATCTCTGATTAAAGCGGCTGATGAAAGCGCGAGCGGGGTTCCGTTTGTAATTATCATTGATACCGCAGTCGAGCGAGAGTCACGCGTAACGAGAGATGATGGAACGCTGCTGGGTGAGCTCGCTGAGATTTCGAAAAACTACAATATATTTATCGGCGTCGCCCTCGATGATGATATAACAGGCGCTGACGGAATCAACGCTGCGATTGCTCAAACCTACACTATCGACTATCTCGATCAGGAGCATTTGTACCAGATTGTAGATTCGCATATTTTCCCTAAACACGGTCAGGCACTCGATGTAATTAAGAAACTCTATCAAGATTTTCGTTTGAACCTGCCGAGTTTTAAATGGAGCGAACCTCTTTTTGCATCGCTCTATCCTCTACACCCATCAATTCTTGAAGTTGCACCCTTTGTAAGATTCTACGCCGCCGATTTTGCATTGCTAGGATTTGCATCAAACGCAGGGACGAAGATCATGGGTCGCCCCGCAAATTCTCTTATTTCGCTTGACGAAGTTTTTGATCGTGTCGAAGCTACGCTGAGAAAGTCACCAGATTTGGAGGAGTCGTTTGCGATCTACGATCGGGTTTTGGAGGACGTGATTTCCGAAATCCCTGTAATGCAAAGGCTTCGGGCGAAACTTATCCTGAAAACACTTTTTATTCTCTCTTTAGATGGAGACGGCGCGACGGCTGGTGAAATCGGCGAAGCGCTTTTAATCTTCGATCCTGCAAATCCGGAGAAAGGCACTCAGGAGATTACGGACCTTATCGAAGGTTTCGTTACGGCTCTTCCGGAGCAGGTTGTTCGCAAAGAGGAGACAGGAAGGGATGTTCGCTACAGCATAAGGATTAGCGGAAAAGATGATCTTAACAGCAAACTTGAGGAGGCTTCTTCCCAGGTTCCGGCTGATGCGGTCGAGAAAGTACTGCGCCGAGTTTCGAGTGATAAATTGAAAGATTGGGAGCTTGGAGAGGAAGAGGTCGCTTCGGAAGCGACAAAGGTTGAATTTCTTTGGCGCGGAACTTCCAGAAGTGCCGAAGTTGTGTGGGATTGGGATGGTGGCTCAAACGCGAGCTCAGAGAACCAATCGAACGATTTCGATGTAAGAGTTTTTGTTTCCCGAAGCGGAAGGGATTCAGAGATCAATTCGAAGTTTGATATCTCCTGGTCAGCAGCCGAGCCGACAGATGAGGAGCTAGCCTCTCTCAAACGCCTTTATGTACTACTAAATGACAAAACGCTTCGTGAGGAATTTGGAGAGCAGGTTAGAGCCGCGGGGCATTCTCATTTCGTTACAGCCGAAAAGATATGGAACCGTCTATTTTTCAAAGACGGACAACTCACGTCCGCCGGAGAGTCGCTTGAAATTCCAGCGCTTCTTGACGAAACCGACACCTTAAGCGGGCTTTTCGAGCAAATGTTTGCTCCTGTCTTCGAAGCCGAGTATCCCGATCATCCGGAGTTTGCCAAACCTATTGGCATGAAGCAGGTTTCGGTGCTTGTAAACGATTTATTCAGCGGAGCGCGTGGGAACGTCGGGGAAGTTCAGGAATTCGCTGAGATCTATGCAGATCCCCTTGGGCTGGTAACGATGGAAGACGGCGAATTGGCACTTCGTAGTGAGGCCGATTTGCTGGAAGTTCCTTTGGTTAAGAAGGTTGTCAGCGCGATCGAAGACTCGAGCAAGGATACGATTGCACTTGACGAGGTTTATCCGAAGTTAAAGGAAAAACCGTTTGGGCTCTCTCGCGCAACTCAAAATCTACTATTAGCCGCGCTCGTTGCACAAAGGAAGGTTGAATTTGTAACGTCCTCGGGCGATCGTATAAACCACCGCTCACTTGATCTCAAGATCGTTTGGGAAGATATTGTCGGGGTTGCGCAGCCTTCTGAAGTGGTTTTCGACGATGTGAACCTAAAAAGCTGGGCGCAGACACTCCTTGAAAGTGAAAACATTGAAGTTTTGGATGCTGCCGACCAACAGAAAACAGTCGAGGCGCTTTCGGAATGGCTTGATAAGTGGAATCAAAGGGCAGTCGGAGAAAGATTTGGTGAGCTCTCCGACGAAATTCTGAACACACGAATTTGGTACGTTTCTACGAGGGTTGAAAAATCTTTTGGCGCTGCGGCGAAAACGGTTAAATCGATTGTCGACGAGATAATCTCGCTTGAAGAAGGTTTGCAACGGATTGCCGATACATTTTTTGATTCAAAGGAAGAGTTTAAGGCCCGTAGAGATGACCTTCAATCGCTTGAAGATTTCATTAGCGGTGTGGATAAACGCGAACGTGTTTGGTCTTATCTCGCCGTATGCGAAACAACGCAGGATCAAAGCATCGAGAAGTTTAGAGCCAATCTATTGAATCTAATAGACGACAGCTATCAGCTGCCAGATGCGTCGCGAAACGCTGAATTAAGTAGCCTATGGGAAAATTTTCAAGGTAAATTTGCTGAGCACTTCGCGATTCGTCACAACGCGATTATGAACTCGCAGCAGATGAAGCAGGAATTTGAAAAGATTCTTAAGAGCGATGAATGGTGGGAATTCGAGTGTCTCTCGAAACTTCCGATATTCAATGATGTCCATTGGAATAAGGCACAGAATATTCTACGTCGGTTTAACGAACTTCATTGCGGTTTTGATGTCAACGAAAACCTGAAATCGCACCCGTTCTGCGCGTGTTCGTTTAGCCTTACGAGGATGGGCGAGCTTGCAAAGCTTTCGCATTCACTTTCGCAGACTATCGACCTGGGCAGAAAGAGCTATCGGAAGACGCTTAAACTCGTAAGTAGTTTCGTTATCGATCTTATTGAGGAAACGATTGAAAAAGATAAAGATGCTAGTCTTCGCGAAGAGGCAGATATATTGATTGCGGCACTCAAAGCCAGGAAGCGTGCGGTCTTTACAAGCACTCAGCTAAGTATTCTAGCCTCCGCGATGCACTCGATTTCAAAATCGACGTCAATCGAAATTTCTTATCCAGAGCAAGATGGCTTGTTTACTTCGGAAGAACTTCGGGCTCGTTTTGATGTTTGGTTTAACGATCTGCCGAGCGACCCAATATTGCTGAAGCTGTAGGCCGAGATAAAAAGATTCTTCATTTTGAACCGTCTGTTGGTCTGACGGTTTTTTTTGTCGGCACGTTTGTGGGTTCGCTGCCGGGCGTCTTGCCCTTTTTCTTATTTGTCATAAACTTTTGTTATGCAGAGTGTTTCGATAATCGGGGTTGGACGCGTTGGGGGCGCTCTTGCGCTTGCATTGCCGAAAGAGCATTACTCGGTAGATAAGCTATTTTCGAGAAACACTTCGGAAAATGAAGACCCGCTCTCGAAGAGTAATGCGTCCGTTTTGAGATCACCCGACGATTTTGTTGACATAGCGGAAGATCTCGTTTTTATTGCGACGCAGGATTCTGAAATTTCAAACGTCGCGGAGCAGTTATCCAAACATTTAAAAAACAAGAAAAGCGTCGTGTTTCATACCAGTGGATCGCGCTCGTCGGACGAATTGAAACCACTTTCAGAGCAGGGGTTTAGGGTTGGCTCTGTTCATCCGCTTGTCTCGATTTCGGATCCTGTTATCGGTGTCAAACGATTTGAGGACTCATATTTTTGCGTAGAGGGAGACGAAGATGCGGTCGCTATGGCAAGCGAACTCGTAAGACATTTGGGCGGAAAATCTTTTACGATCAAGACTGAAAATAAGGCGTTGTATCATGCTTCCGCAGTTACTGCCTGTGGACATCTAGTTGCTTTGTTTGATATCGCAGCGAATATGCTGGCGAGCTGCGGGATGGAGCGGTCGGAAGCAAAAGACGTATTGCTGCCTTTGGTTAGAAGCACGATTGAAAACCTAGACGAACAGAGTACCGTAGAAGCGTTAACCGGAACCTTCGCCCGAGGCGATTTGGAAACCCTGGAAAAGCATATTGCTAGTTTAAGCAGTGGTTTTCCGGAAGATTACAAAAAAGTTTATTTAAGCCTCGGGAAACAATCGCTCCTACTAGCGAAACGCCAAGGCACCGACCCAGGAAAACTAAACGAAATGAAGGATCTGATCTCTGCGGCCGGGGAAAACATAAACTAATCAAAAAAAGCCATCACCGATTTACTCCATTTTTCATCTCGAAACATAAAATTTACCTTTTTGAAGTTCAAATGCTAAAATAAAACCTCCGAAATGAAGAGTATTCGTCGATGGCAGCAAGGGTAGAAAAATTTAAAGAAGAAAAGCAAATATTTTTGGAGCACATCCAAAAGACAGGTTTGCGCAAGACCGCTCAGAGGGATTTGATTCTCGACGTATTTTTATCAACGGAGGATCACCTTTCCAGCGAAGATTTATATTGGCTTGTAAACAAGAAAGATCCAAACGTAGGGCACACAACCGTGTACCGTACCTTGAAACTCCTGACGGAAGCAGGTTTAGCGCGTGAAGTTAGACTTGGAGACGGGAGGACATATTACGAACACCATTTCGAGCAAGATCATCATGACCACATGATTTGTACGGAATGTGGCGAAGTGATCGAGTTTTTCTCGCAGGAAATTGAAGAGTTGCAGGATGAGATGGCGGCGAAATACGATTTTAAGCCAACCCATCATTTGATGCGTATACTGGGTGTTTGCTCGGAATGTAGGAAGAAAGAACAAAGGAAGATCAGTGGGGCTTCGGGTGCGCAACCGAGGGTTCGCGTAAAAACTACGGTTAATTAGGTTTTTTTAATGAGCGAAGTAATTATTAATTTTGAGTCCCTTGGTTTAGAAGGAATTGTAGCGGTGGGTAGCTACCTAGGCGATGCCGCAAAACGCGTTGGGGTTAAGGTCGAAGGCGATTGTCTTGATCCGGAAACCGAACATGAGTGCGTAATGAAAGTTTCAAAAGGTCGCACACTTTTATCTAAGCCGACACAGACGGAAATGGAACAATTGACCGCCACAGCGCGTAGAAACGGTGAACGCCTCGCGTGTCAAACAGTAATTGAAAAACCAGGAGAAGTAACGATTATGTCTGTGAAAAAGAAAAAAGAAGAAGCTAAGAAAAAAGAAGATAGTTCTGAAGGTTATAAGAAAGAGTTTGAAGAAATGCCGCTTGAGGAGAAAATCAAATCTTTAGTGGAGCTTGAAGCTATTGCGCTTGGCGAAACATTTGCTTATGTTCTTGATTCACCATATAAGGCTTTTGGAAAGGTGATGGACGTTATGGCGGGTTTTGGGCTCAATCTAGAGCGAGCTGATAAAGAGGCAAAGCGTCCGGCTGAACATAAAAAAGAGAAAGCCAAAACAAACGGTACTTCAAAATCCAAGAAGACGAAGCGAAAGCCGGCTGCAAAGAAGCCTGCGAGCTCGAAAAAGACTACGACAGGTAAAAGAAAAAGTACCACAAAGAGTTCTGCGAAGAAGACTACTAAACGTACTACGAGGAAGGCTACTCCGAAAAAGACAGGTAAAGATAAGTGATACCAACCGGTACCGTTTATGAGCGTTACCGATTTCAAAATCGAAGATGGATGTGAGCAATAACCTCCAAAAAAGAGGCCGAAATTCGCTAAAGGAAAAAACGCAATACGGTTTAACCTTTGGCGTGATTGCGATGATGCTTTTTGTCGCAGGGTTTCCGATGGTGGTTATCTTCTTTTTCGGTATTTTTGCTTATTTTTTATGGAAAACGTTTTCCTCCGCTCCGAAAAATTCAGTCAACCAGATTTTTGAGTTTTATATTTCCGCCAATTCGATTCTGCGTGATGACGAACGCCGCTGGTTTGGATTTGAGGTCGAAGAGGCGATAAATCGGGGCGAACGGATTTTAGGTGCAATGCACGGCGCTCCACCTCTTGTTTACTACGCTCTTGGCGCGCTCTATCACAAAATTGGAAACCACGATCGTGCCCTTACGCATCTTTCTTACGTTGTTGAAGACAAACACGCAAATGAAGCGAGTTACGTTCACCCATCCATAGAGCTGAGAAAGTATGTAGAAGTTTTGCGCAAAATCGAGCGCGAGCCATCCGACGCACCTATAATGTCAGCTGCGATTCGTGCCCTGGAACGGTCGCGAAAGTATCGCGGGGAAGAATTGCTGGAAGATACCCGCGAAAACCTTAGGAAAGCGAGTGAGGAGCGTAAACAGCTGCGGCAAAAGGATGAATCTTCAAAAGAGAAAATTGCTGCTGACGTCAGCGAAAATATATTGCTAAGAAGTGTTACGGATCCGAAAACGCCTGTCGCTGAAGATGAAAATAATGCGAAACAGGGCGGGCAAAATCGTGTTAGAAGAAAACCTTCGGCGTCCCGCAGCTCAGAACCGCGGAAACCTGATCCTGATGATTTGTATAGTGAACGAAAGCCGATTACCGAAGTCTTGCACGACATTTACGACAAAAATATTCAATAGTCGCTTCTATGCTCACCGCCGAAATAATCGCGATCGGTTCCGAACTACTCACTCCCGATAAAACCGACACAAATAGTCTCTGGTTGACCGAAAGGCTCAACGAAATCGGAATCGAAGTGAAACTCAAAACAGTCGTGGGCGACGACGAAATGCGTCTTGAGGAGACCATAAGAGACGCGGTAAGTCGTTCGGATATAGTAATTACAACCGGTGGTCTTGGTCCGACGGAAGATGACATTACTCGAAAGGTTTCTGCACAAGCAATCGATCGCGAGCTCGTTTTTAAATCGGAACTCGTTGATGAGTTAAAAGAGAAGTTCCGTGCGTTTGGAAAAGAGATGCCGGAAAAGAATTTGCAACAGGCGTTTATTATTGAAGGCGCAAAAGTTCTTCCGAATCCGAGAGGCTCCGCTGTCGGGATGTTTGTCGAAATTGAAGGCAAGTTTCTCACTGTTTTGCCGGGCCCGCCACGCGAGCTCAAACCGATGTTTAACGAATTCGTCTTGCCGAAGTTAAGCGAATCCGCGGGCGAAATTTTTGTTCGACGTAGAAGTCTGCGTGTTTCGGGAATGGGGGAGTCAGCACTCGATGAATTGATCGCGCCAATTTATACCCAATATCAAAATCCACAGACGGCAACTCTTTTTAACAAGACGGAGATTGAAATTCAGCTAACCGCGCAAGGGGAGACGGGCGAGGAAGCCGATGCTTTAAACGATGAGCTGGCAACCCAAATCGCCGAGAAGCTTGGTGTTTCGGTTTTCGCAATGAACGGCGAAAAGATGGAGGAGGTCGTTGGAAAGCTTCTGTCCGAGCGCGGTGAGACGCTCTCGGTAGCTGAGAGCTGCACGGGGGGCTTGATTGGATATCGTCTAACCGAGGTTTCGGGCTCATCCGACTATTTTGTTGAAGGAGCGGTAACTTATTCCAATGATGCAAAGATTCTGAGCCTGGGCGTTTCCGGAAAGTCGATAAAAAAATATGGCGCGGTCTCGGCCGAAGTCGCTGAAGAGATGGCGAAAGGAATTCGCGAAAAGTCGAAAACTGACTACGGAATCTCTGTGACCGGAATCGCAGGACCGACGGGCGGCACACAGGAAAAGCCGGTTGGTACGGTCTTTGTGGGGTACTCGGATGCCGCCGGAACTGCTTCACTAAAACTCTACTTGCCGGGGGACAGAAATTTGATCCGTTGGCGGTCGAGCCAGGCCGCGCTTGATTATCTACGCAGGAAATTGCTCAAGAAATCTTAGCGCGTCGCGAAATAAAAACGCAAAAAGTCGGGTCAGGCTGCGTTCAATTTGTGACTATCCGTGAAGTTTTTCAGAACCCGAATAGGAATCTAACGAAATGAAAAAAATACTTGTTGCTTTAGCCGCCACCGCACTTCTAGTTTTAACTGCATTTCCGCAATCGCAGGATCCTCCGAACCCCGACGAACTGAAGCGCCAAATTATAAAACGCCATTATAGCGATATATCGGACAGCGCGCGTTGGGAAATAAAGGCAGTTTATCCTGCTCTGCAGCTCGACGGCGGGAGGCTTGCCGAAGAGTTTAACAAGGTTGCGAAAGAGACCGTGATGAAACATGTCACGGATTTCAAAAAAATTATGTCCGAGTTTTCGGAGAATGACAGGAAGAACTTGCCAAAAGGTGTAAGCTACTCTCTTACAATAGGTTATACGGTCGAATATCTTGGTGATGAATTCGTAAGTGTATATTTCTGGCGGAGCGACTATACGGGCGGCGCACACCCGAACTCCTGGAGTTTTGTACTGAATTACGATCTTGAAAAATCTCGAATTGTTGAGTTAAAAGATTTATTTAAACCGGACTCCGGCTATTTAGATTTCATTTCAAAAAAAAGCATCGAGCAGATTGCAAAAAAACAAGGTGAGTATGCTGACAGAGATTGGATCGGTCGTGGTGCGGGCGCGAAACTAAAGAATTTTGCAAACTGGAACGCTACGAAAAAAGGGCTCAGATTTACTTTTGATGCGTATCAAGTTGGTTCATACGCTGAAGGTCCCTACGAAACGTTCATTCCGTTTGAGAGTTTTCCTCAGGAAATGCAGGGTACGGCATTTTATTACGCTGCCCTGGCTTCCTACATCGGTGGCAATCCTCCAAATAACTGCAGGGGAGGGCTTTATACCGCCCAAGACGTTGAATTTAAAGTGGCGCGGGTAAAGGGCAGGAAAAATGCTCGGGCATATTTTTATGGAGATGATAATGACTGTCCGGATGGCAAAAACTGCCGCCAAAAAGCCTACGTAATTGCAGGAGACGAGGTAATCGTTGCGCGAAGCTACGGCGAGTTTTCCTGTGCATGGTATCCACCAAAAAAGGGGTTTGAAACCGTGGGTTGGATAAGGACAAACCAACTCGCTTTTGAGAATCAGAAATCGGTTGATCCGAGAAGCTGGGCCGGTGAGTGGTTTTACGCCGAAAACTCGATCAAGCTGATTCCCGGCAAAACACCGGGGTCATTTTTTATTAAAGGAAACGCATTTTGGAAGGGAGTCGGAGACAATGTCCACATTGGCGAGCTGGATTATTCAGGGTCGCCAAAAGGCGATACGCTTAGAGTAGGTGCCGGCAAAGACAAATATGACTGCCGGGTAAAAATGTGGCGACTCGGAAAATATCTTCTGGTTACGGACAACAAAATGTGCGGTGGTGTAAACGTTTCCTTTGATGGTGTTTATATACGGAGATAGCTTGCAGAAACACGCACGTAGTAAGTGTGTAAATTCACCATTTGGCGGTTCGCATTCCGAAGTTGCCTGAAAGTCTTTTTTTTGCCGCGAAGCGACAGATAGAAAGTAGCCAGATGTGAAACGTCTGGTCAATTTGGGAAGTACGTAATCGCGCTGAAGGTGTGAAAAGACAAGCGTTTCTGGTGCATCTTCAATGCACAAATCGTTTTCTACAACCTCCAGAAGCTTCGCATCTGGTTATTATCTTAATGTGCTTTCAGCACCTTAATCGACTTCCCAGGCATTCTCACTTTTCTAAGTGTATTCGCACAGAATGCTCCCGTATATCTCTGCGTCCACATTGCCGCCGCTTACGACGCAGCAAACTTTTTTATCAACAAATTTCTCTCTTTGTTCTAAAATCGCACCCAAACTCAACGCCCCGGTCGGCTCAACTTTTAAATTGATCTGAGAGAAGTATAACTGCAATGCTTGCTTAATATTAGCCTCTGATACTTCAACTATTGTCTTAATACTGTCCTTGATTATTTTCCAGTTATTTTCACCAACCGAAACCGTTCGGGCGCCGTCTGCAATTGTCATAGGTTCTTCCTCGTTTCGAACGATTTCACCCGCTCTTAACGACAAAGCGGCATCGTTAGCCATGGCGGGCTCTGCTCCTATAATCTCAGTCGCAAAATCATTTCGTCTGAACGCCTCCGAGATGCCCGAAATTAATCCTCCGCCGCCAACCGGAACGATCACGGAGTCAAAATTCATCCCGTAATCTGCGATCTCGTCGCCCAGGCTCGAATTTCCTTCGATTACAAGCGGGTCGTCAAAAGGACTTGCGCGATAGGCGCCTGGAAATTTGTTCATCAGCTGATCGACACGTTCATCGCGTCCAACCTCGTTTACGTCAATCAGGTCAACGACCGCACCGCAGCTCTTAACCGAATCGATTTTTACTTTTGCTGAAGTTTCCGGCATCACGACGTGGCATTTTTTCCCCAGAAGCTTGCAGGAATAAGCGAGCGCCTGCCCAAAGTTGCCCGATGAAGCGGTTATCAGGTGATCGTTTTCGATGTTTACCGCTGTATTGTAAGCCGCGCGAAACTTAAAACTGCCTGTGTGTTGGAAAGTTTCCGTAGCGATGGTTAGATCAACACCAAAATGCGAGCAGAGTTTTTCCGACTGGATAAAAGTCGTCGGTCGGACTACCTCGAGAAGAGATTTCATATGGGAAATTTAGTCGGTTTTTATTACTTTTTCAAAAACTTCTTTCAAAAAGCGTTATGTTTTAAACCTTTTTTCTCACACAAAAACGAAGCACGAAAATTGTTGCTAAAAGCAAAAAAGAAGGAGAAAAAAATGTATAAAAAAGTATCTCTATTATTAACGCTGATTATCGCCCTATTTGGAACGATCAATTTGGTAGCGCAAAAAAAAGCGGTGCCGTTTAAACCTAAGCCAGTTTCATTTAAAAAATGTGTGAAACCTCCAAGCGGAATGGTAGCTTGGTTTCCATTTGATGAGAATTCAGGGACATCAACTTCAAATCTAGTTAACGATGGAAACGACGGCATTTTAGTAAATAATCCGAATTGGGTTTCAGGACAAATGGCAGCTAACTCATTAAATTTTAATGCGAACACTTATGTAAAAGTTAACGACCAGCCAAAGTTAAATTTTGGTAAAGGTGATTTTTCAATCGACGCTTGGATTAGAATGAAAAGAGGTAGTCGAGGTGTGAGAAAGATAGTTTCGAAAAGAATTAACAGAAGAGGAAATGTAAGAGGCTATCTGTTTTACGTTTATCAAAATAACAAGTTAGGACTTCAATTAGCTGATGGAATGCATACGAATACTTCGTCGGGAGTAATTCCAAATTTAACTGATGGGCGATGGCACCAAGTTGCTGTGACCGTTGATAGGAATTCGTCCAAAGGGATTCGGTATTATTTTGACGGTAGATTGGTCGGAACAGCTAATCCAACATCAAGAAGCGGTGATTTATCAAATTCATCTTCTTTAAGCATTGGAAGCGAGTTTGGCTCAAGTAATTTCATTGGTGGCATAGATGAATTGGAATTATTTAATCGCGTTTTAAGCCGCGGAGAAATCATCCATCTTTTTAGAGCCCAACGTGCGGGTAAATGTAAAGTTCCTAAGGGTTGTCCTCTGAGTGCCCAAAGATACAACATTTCAAGAAATGCTTCTACAAAAACAAAGCGAACGAAGCAAATGATGGAATTTCTTGATGGCGTGAAGCAGCAACTACCCGGACAGTCAATAAGAGGCTATGGCGAAGGCGGTCAAAACAAATTCTTTGGCGATTCTTTTCCGCTGAAAGGCTGTAAAGTTTGTGCGGCGAAGTTGACCGCCGTCGTTGATAACGAACAGGGACTTGCGCACAATGATGCACTCAACGTCTATTTTTCCGAAAGTACGTTTCAGTTATCAAATGGAAGCACCTCAGGCGATAGATTGCTTGGCGTCGGATCGTACGGAACCAATTCCATTCAGCCTGGCAGGACTTACTTATGGAAAACTTCCTCGGATGTTGGGCCAAAAACTCTGGAACTGAATTTGAATAATGACGGAAATATTAGTGCCGGAGCCAGTCCCCAAACGGGAATATCGAGAGTAAACCAATATCTGTTCAGCGATTCAGATCCTCACCTTGAGGTTTGGGTGCAGGATGACACGATCGTAAAATCGATAGATCTCGAAGTTTGGACATATTAGCCGGTATGTGCACAAGCCTTCATGATTTCTTGCTAACCAACTCAAACTAAGCTAAATTAACCTTGACTTGCCCCCCGAAGACTCAGGTCAAGGTTAATTTTTTGGCTAAACCTCGCTTGAAAAAGGAAGTTACACGGGAGAACTTTGCAAAGTTTCTCGAATGGCTCGCTCCGGATGAGCAAACCGGCGCGGACGAGTATGAGCGTCTCCGTTTTCGGCTCACAACCTTCTTTTCCCACCGCAAATGCCGTTTCCCGGAAGAACTCGCCGATGAGACGATCAACCGCGTCGTTCTAAAAATTGAAGAAGAGAAAATTGAGAATAAGACGGCCTATTGTTATGGCGTTGCGAAGTTTGTTTTTATGGAGTCTCTGCGCAAGGAAAAGGAACACGAAAATGTTGATGAAATTCAGTTGAAGGCGAAGGAAGAGGAGCCGGAGGAAGAAGAACCGAATCCGTGTCTGGAGAAGTGTTTGAAGGAGCTTGGAACTGAAAAGCGTAAACTTGTTCTCGAGTATTTTTCAAAAAATGGGCAAGCGAAGATTGATTTGCATAAGACAATGTCGGAGCGTTTAGCGATCAGCGGCACGGCACTGCGTATGAAAGTAATGAGAATTAAGAAAAGATTGAAGGTTTGTATGGTCGAGTGTATGGCTGTTTAGTAAGAGCCCACGAAAAACACGAAAAGGGCGAAAAGAGTAGCTAAAGATTTGCCAGTTGACGAGTACGAGTAAGAAGGGCATGCCCACTAAATACACGAAAGGTAAGATAAAGCGAAAGGGATCGCCCGCGGATTAGCGCGAATATGCGGGAATAAGAAAAAAAATAGATCGTGTAGTGATTGTATAGATCATTTCTCGTTACGTTTTAGGAAAAAATGCACAATTATTAAGGGACGATGAGCGACACTCAAATTAAATCGGAAACAATTCGCGAGTATCTTTTGGGGAGAATTTCGGATGAAAAACGCCTTGAAGAGATTGAGGATTTGCTGTTTTCCGATGACGAGTTTTGCGACCGCGTGGAACTCGCCGAGGATAAACTAATCAACGAATACGTCTTCGGCGAACTGAATTCAAAAGATCATCACGATTTCGAGAAAACACTTAAGAGTAACTCCGAAAGAAATCTCAAGGTAACGCTCGAAGGGCGTTTGAAGGAAAAAGCACAAGCCCAGGCAGTAGAAGAAGGTACTGGCTTTTTTGATTCAGTAAGAGCGTTTTTTGCACAGCCGCTTTATGCCGGGGCGTTTGGCGTTTTGTTGATTGCGGCGCTGGCTTTCGCAGCATATCTGCTTTTGCCAACGGGCGGTAACGAACTGGCGGAGCTTCAGAATCTTTACGCGAACGAACGTCCGCACAATTCGCGTATCTCCGATTTTGAACATGCGCCTTATGTTGCCAAACGAAGCTCGGATACGAATGAGAAGAATAAGAACAAATTGCGCTTGATTGAAACCAAACTGCTCGAGGCGGTTGAGAGCGCTCCCAATGCAGAGGCGCATCATGCTTTGGGCGTTTTTTATTTAACGCAGCGAAAGTTTGAAGATTCAGTAGACAATTTAAAGAAGGCGGTTGAACTTGAGGAGACGAACTCAAAATATCGTAATGATTTGGGAGCGGCGTATTTTGAGTTTGCAAAAAACGGAGATAAGTCGAAACAACTTGAGTCTTTCGCGCGCGCCAATGAAGAGTTTACAAAGGCGTTTGAGCAGGACGAGACGTTTTTGCCGGCATTGTTTAACAAGTCTCTTGTTTTGGAAGAGCTGAATCTGCCTATGCAGGCTGAGGAGTCGTGGAAAAAGTATCTTGAAAAGGATGCTAATTCAAAATGGGCGGAAGAGGCGAGAAAGCACCTCGAACAACTTCGGCGACGAGAGAACAGTTTCAAAACTAAGGAAGGAGTTTTGGGAGACTTTCTCGCAGCTTTTCGGGAAAAGGACGAAAAACGACTTTGGCAAATACACTGTGAAACAAAGGGGGTTTTTAACGGAGTTGCACTACATCAGCAGCTAACGAAAAGGTATTTGCTCGCGAGAAAGCAAAAGGACGAGCTAAAAGCCAAAGAAAGTTTGAAAGCATTAAAACGTATCGGCGAACTTGAGAAAGAAAAGCACGCCGATTTTTTTTACGCTGATCTCGCTGATTATTATTCCGAGCTAGATGAGACGAAGATCGACGATTTATTAAACGCCAAAGAACTTCTATCGGAAGGAGTTGGTTCGGTAATGAGCGGTAAATACACCGACTCGATAAATAGCTTTGGTAGGAGCAAGACAGCTTTTCTGAAAGCAGGAAACCGGATCGAATCAAATATTGCCGAGCTTTGGTCAGCAGAGATGCTGCCGGATGTGGGGAAGATAGAGGAAAGCAGAAACCGTTTGAATGCACTTATTTCTGTTGCTGAAAATAAAAACTACAAGATTATTTTACCTGCTGCATATTATTGGTTAGGAATAAGCCACTTTCGCCAGAGGGCATTTTCGTTCGCGATTATTGAAAATAAAAGAGCTTTGCATATCGCTAAAGAAAGTGAAAATTCCTACGAGGCTAAACATGCAAATGAAAATCTAGGCATAATCTACAATTTTCTTGGTGAATACAGTAACGCGCTGAACTATCTGAGTAGCATCCAGAATGAAAACCTAACATTCTTTTCAAGTGCCGCGCAGGTTTGGAGGGAGTTGTTTACAATTGCGAATCTTCTGGAAAAAAACGATTTGAATTCAACTGCCGTTGATTTTGCAACGGAAAGTTTAAATTTTAGCAAAAAATATTTGTCACAGTCACAAGCTCGGGATAATTCGTCTCGCGTATTGGTGAAGACTCTAGTAAAGAGGGAAATGTTTGTGGAAGCGCTACTTTATGCCAATGCAGCAAATTCAGCAGCAATGAGTCGGGGACAAAACTCGGAAAATGTTGAAATTATTGCTTACAGCTTTTTAGAGAGAGCTAACGTAAAACGCAGACTGGGGAAATGTGATAAGGCTTTAGCAGATTTTCGTCAAGCACTCGCATTTTACAAAAAAACTCCCGAAACTACCTTTAATCTATATGGTGTTTATAAGGGCAGGCTTTTATGTCTTAGGGAACTAAACCGACAGCCGGAGTTTCAAAACGAATTGAAAACAATTCTAGAACTCTCTGAAGAGTATCGCCGAAATATAAGGGAAGACAATATACGCCAAGCCTTTTTTGAAAGCGAGCAAATCGTATTTGATACAGCTATTTACGATGCCTTAGCTGGAAATAAAAAGCGTAAAGCATTTGAGTTTTTAGAGACGTCCAAGGCACGTTCGCTTCTAGATTTTGTTAGATCGGATAAGTCCATTGTCGAAACCGAAAAAGAATTTTCTGCGGTTTCGAAGCCTTTAAGTTTAGACGAAATTCAAAAGCGCATGCCGGAGAATGTGCAAATTGTTCAGTATTCGCGGCTTGAAGACAAATTGGCAATCTGGGTCGTGGAAAACGAAAAGTTTGAGTTGTTTGAAAAACAAATGACTCTAACAGAATTGGAAAATAAAATTGACAAGTATCGTAAGAATACTCTTGAAAAGGCTAAGCCAGAAAATTTAGAAGAATCAGCGAAAGAATTGTTTAAGCTTTTGATCCCCGATGACCTGGATAAAGGTAAAACGCTTTGCCTGGTTTTGGATAAATCACTGCATCAAATCCCTTTTTCTTCATTAGTGTCGCCGGACGGAAAATATTTAATCGAAGATTTTTCATTGATTTATAGTCCGAGTTCTTCGGTTTTCGTTATCGCATCGGAAAACGCAAATAAAAGACAAAACTCTTCCAAAGCGGAAAGCCTGTTAAGCATCGGGAATCCACGATTTGACCGGGAAGAAAACCCGGATTTAGCAGATTTGCCAAATGCTGAAATCGAAGCCTCAAAAATTGCCGAAAATTATAGTGGTGTGAAAAACTTTATAGGTGAAGATGCTACGAAAAGGAATTTTCTCAACGAGCTTGAAAATGCAGAAATTATCCACTTTGCCGGTCACTTTGTTGCAAATGGACAATCCTCAAGTAATTCAAAATTGGTTTTTACGGATGAAGATCTGCGGGCGTTTGAATTTTCGGATAAGAAGTTGGGCAAAGCAAAACTCGTAGTTTTGTCTGCCTGCGAAACGGCATACGAACGGATAAATAAAAGTGAAGGCGCAATTGGCATCGGTCGTACGTTTTTGGCGATGGGAGCGCCTCAAGTCGTTGCTAGCAACTGGAAGGTTGATTCTGAAGCGACCAAAGATCTAATGATTTCCTTTCATAAATTCAGACGAGAAGACCGGCTTTCGAGTATTGATGCGTTGCGTAAAGCGCAGCTTGAGATGCTGAAAAATGAAAACACACGTTCGCCCTATTACTGGTCTGCATTTTCGGTAGTTGGAGGTTTTGCAAATTACTAAAATGAAGATCTGTCCAAAGTGTAGGAGTTTCTATGAGTATAACGCGTCCGATTTCTGTCTGAATGATGGTATTCCCTTGGTTGCCGTTTCTAAAAGTGCAAAAATATGGAATGAAGGCAGCAATTTTCTGAGAGCCAGGAGTAAAGAAATTGCAAAGCGAAAAAAGATATCCACAGCAAAAAAAATTCTATCTTATTTTGTTACCACCCTCGTCTGTTCTTCGCTTTTTTTTGTAATTATTGCCAATACAGTTATTTATTTAGACCCAAACAGCGATGAGGTAGCAACAGATGATGTGCCTGAAGATCAAAGTGATGTTGGAGAAGAAACGGTCGAAATACCCGAAGCATTGACTGAAACGCCTGGCGATTTGCCAGTATCAGAATTACCCGAACAGCCAATCGGAAAACCGAGGATGGAGCCCGCAGAAACGCCCAAGATACCGTCGCCAATAACCACTACGCTAACTCCTACAAAGACTCCAACTGGGACACCAACGGAAACCCCGAGTCCGACACCTTGTATTATCCAGAAAGAGATGGCGGAGATACTTAACCTGAATTCTAAATTGTGGTCTTCGCGAATTGAAAGACAAAGATTGGCTATTAAACAAGAATACGCTAGGAGGCAACTCGACATTCCAGTTAAGGCAGATCATTCGGCGGTGGTTTCTATAGGTCAGGAATGTAAGAATGCAGGAGTTACGGTAAATTTTAAGTTTACCTCTCCAAAAGCTCCAGATCCGGCAATTCAGAAAAGAATTGTGGAAAAAACAGGATCGTTCAAATATAGCTGTAAGAAATTTGGCAAGTGGCAGTGTCAAGCGATTTAGTTACATTTCGCGTCTTTCGGTCACAGATTAATAGATAAATTAATAAAAAAAAACAGGAGATATGAAAATGGCTATTAAAGAGAGCGATGCAAACACTTTAGTTAGATTTAGAGGGATGGGATTGATTAATTTCAGTGAGGAAAATCCGCATGGCGATATTATGATCATCCGCGATAAGAAACACACTTTTAGCGTGAGAGTTCAGGAGCCCCGCTTTAAAGATGGCGCTGAGAAGGATGTGATTGTTTACGAGGATATCGCTGTTTATGAATCGCTCCCGCGCGAAGGGGTTAAGATAGAGATTACCGCTCGGGCTGATGCCGAAAAGAGCACTTATGAGATTTATGAAGCGGAAGGAGAATTCGACCGCTTGAAATCCGAAGATGTAAACGACTTTCGCTGGATTGTTGATTTGGAAGATCTTCATACAAACAAACTTGCAAAAATCGAATCGGGCGATCAATATCCGATCACAAATCTCTCAATAAAAAACGGTCTTTTTTACGCGCATAAACTGGATACCGATTTGTTTTTTGAGAAGATTACAAAAAATGCAGAAGGCGAAGAGGAAAACCGGGAGGTTTTTGGACACGTTGCAGAAACGATCGGTGTAAAACTTGCTTCAAAAAGGGTTAAATTCAGAATCAAAATTGGTGAGGAAGAAAACGTCCATAAACTGAAGAAAGTAAAAGGACTTCCGTATCGAATCGAGATCAATAATGTAGATTACAATGACGATTCCGAAATAAGCGATATGCCCGAATACTACAAGTATCTAGCCAGTCAAAGCGGAAGAAAGTTTGAGCTTGAGCCAATGAAAGAGGACGAAGACGGAAATCTAGTCTCGGGTGGCTCTGTAAACGCAATAGCCTTTTGCCATCCGGGCAAAGGCGGCGGAGGATGTAGCTGCTAGTTTTTACAAATGAGTTTGATTTTTTTTGAAAAGTATTTGATCTATTCGGTTGAGACCTCGCAGGGCAGGACAGATTATTACTATTACGATGAAATAACATGGGTTGTAGGCGTTCTCACCCTGTCCTGGATAGCTTGGTTTGTGATTCGACGAGTCATCCGGGCGAGAAAACAAATTCGCGGGTCGGATAAATCACGAAATCAAAAAAGATCGCTCAGGCGAATTATAAACGCGAAAAACGAACTGAGTCGCAGGTATTTGAAAAAGGGAGTCTCGGAAAACATTAACGCCGTTGGAATAGGAAAAACCAATGGCGAGTATTGTATTCAAGTGTTTATAAATAGCGCGTCTGAAGACATTCTTGCCAACTCACAAGCTGATACTGTTCCTGCCGAGTATAAAGGCATTCCGGTGCTTTTGATCGAAATGCAGGAAGCCTCTTTTCTCGGAACTGAAGTTTCGAAAGGGTCAGCTGATCAAGATAAGCACATATATTTTTACTCCGGAGAAACTCCACCTCCTATGCGTGAACGGCGAGATGTGATCTTAGGTGGAATAAGCGGAGCTAACGCTAACCTAAATGGTCAAAGCGGCACGATCGGATATTTTTGCAAAAAGAAGAGTTTATTTCCACGAAAATCAGACACATACCTTTTGAGTAACACGCACGTTTTCGCAGATTTAAGAAAATCGGAAATTGATGAACATGATCTGATTGTTCAGCCAAGCCCTGGCGAACCCGAAAAAAGCGACCCGATCGGCGAACTCATAAACTTCTCAAGCATAAAACTCGACAACGATGTAGATGATCCGAACTCAGTAGATGCCGCCGTAGCAAAACTTTGGCGGAATCAGGAACATCAGATGCTGGTTCCAATGATCGGGGGCGTTAAAGGATATGTAAAAAAAGATGAGGTTGAGGTAGCTGAATTCGCTCGAAAGTTTGGCAGGACGACTGGTTTTACTACCGGGAATATTTTTTCGATCCATCTCGACATATGGATCAAATACGACCGAACGGGACAAAAGGCTTTCTTTAAAGATCAGATTTTGATCGAACCAAATGACGATTTTGAGAAGTTTGTAGATAAGGGAGATAGCGGGTCTTTGGTTGTCGATGGTGAGAATTATGCAAGCGGTTTGATCTTCGCAGGGGCGAGCGGAAAGTTGCAAACAGAAGATGCTTTGTCGGAAGAATCGGTTCAAGTAGATGCGAAGGTTGATGGTTATGGTGTGGCAAATCCGATCAGCGATGTTTTACGCGATCTGAAATTGGAATTTATCGAGATTGATCGGAGCTAGAGCAGGCTAAGTTCGGATTTTTAAGACAAAGATCCGAAAGTCTGCAAAGAATAACCTAATCCATAAGTTTTTGAATTCGGTTAGAAAAGCTAAAATGTTCAGGAATGATCAGGAATTTTTTAGCAAATCTGCCATCCGGGTTCAAAGAAATCGTTACTTCGTTTCCCAAATTTGACGGAGAGAAATGGCTTGCAAATCTGCCAAATGTTATTGAAGAATGTGAGCGAAAATGGTCACTAACCGTTCTGGAGCACTTTCCAAATCTATCCTACAACTACGTTGCTCCGTGCAAGCTCGAAAATGGCGGCGAAGCTGTGCTAAAAATTGGTTTGCCGGTGGAAGAACCTAGCATCGACGATGAGGCGAGAGCGCTGAAGTTGTATTCCGGAAGGGGGGCTGTAAAACTAATCGATTTCGACGCCGAGCGTAAAGCCTTGCTCATCGAAAAAGTTTCGCCCGGGAAGGATTTATATGATTTATTTGAGGACAAACAAGCAGATGCGATTGCAGCTGCGGTGCAGGTTTTGAAAGACCTTCAAATCAAACCTCCACGCGTAATAAAGCTTCCATCGACACAGGACTGGTTTGATAGTTTCAACGAAAAGCGCGGCGAATTCCGTTTGAGTGAATTCGATAAAGCTTCGCATATTTTGTTGGAATTAACCGCGGAAGGCGACCAAGATTATGTTTTGCATGGAGATTTTCATCATGCAAACATTTTGTTTTCGGATCACAAAGGGTTCCTCGCTATTGACCCGAAAGGCGTTGCCGGAAACTTGGGCTATGAAATTGCTGTGTTTCTAAACCAACACGCTGCTTGGCTGGAAGGCGATGCGAATATCGGCAATCACCTAGATCGAACAGTAGACCAATTTTCTGATGCGTTTAATATCCCACCAAAGATCTTGAAAAAATGGGCGTGGACACAGCGCGTTCTTGGCGCTTGGTGGAATTACGAGGACAACATCGGGAACTGGCAAGACTATTTAGCGTTTGCTGAAATATGGGAATAGAGATCGATACTTGCCGCGATTTTTCTTTTCGCTAGAATCAAGCTATGGGAAATGCGAGTTTTGGAATGGTTGGACTCGGCACGATGGGAAGAAATTTTCTTCTTAACGTGGCTGATAGCGGGTTTTCGTGTGTTGGGTATGATCTTGATGGCGAAAAGGTTGACGCTCTAAACGAAGAGGGAAAAGATTTTGACGTTGCTGGTGTAAAAACGCTTGAAGAATTTCTCGGTACCCTTGAAACACCCCGAAACATAATGCTTCTCGTGCCTGCCGGGAAGGTCGTGGACATTGTGATAAACGATCTTACGCCGCATCTCGATCCAGGTGATCTTATAATTGACGGCGGCAACTCACATTTTCCCGATACCGAAAGGCGCGAAAAGGATTTGAACGAAACGGGGTTTGAGTTTTTAGGCGTTGGAGTCTCGGGCGGTGCGGAGGGTGCGAGACGCGGTCCTTCGATAATGATCGGCGGAAAGGAAGAGACCTACGCTCGTGTGAGCCCGATTCTTGAAGCGGTTTCGGCAAAGGTTGACGGTGAACCATGTGCGGCACACGTTGGAAAAGGCTCTGCCGGGCATTTCGTAAAAATGGTTCACAATGGCATCGAGTATGCTTTAATGCAGCTCATTTGCGAGACGTACGACGTGATGAAACGTGGGCTTGGAATGTCGAACGAAGACATGAGCGCAACGTTTGCTGAATGGGATGCAGGTGAACTCAATTCTTTCCTCGTCGAAATCACCGCGAAGATTATTAAGAAAAAAGACGATAAATCAGATGATTATTTGGTTGAACGGATACTGGATACCGCCGGGCAAAAGGGAACCGGACGTTGGACATCGGAAGTTGCACTCGAACTGGGGATTCCGATTCCAACTATCGACGCGGCTGTGACGATGCGTCAAATTTCTGCGCTCAAAGAACAACGAAGGAAACTGAGCGATATCGGTAAAACGGAGGAATCAGATGAAAAGGACGCCGCGTTTGCGGAAGCGGTTGAAGGCTTAACGGCTAGCGAACTAAAAAATGTGCTGCTTGCCGCATTTATCATTTCCTACGCCCAAGGGTTTGCGCTCCTGCGCGAGGCGTCAAAGGAAAAGGAATACGATCTTAATATGGATGAGATCGCAAAGATCTGGCGCGGCGGTTGTATTATCAGAGCGTCGCTGCTTGAGGATTTTCGAAGGATATTTTCGGGGAATAACGATCTTGAGAATTTGCTCCTGGATGGAGAACTTGCGCAGACAGTTTTGGACAGCAAACCCGATTATGTGATGTTTTCGCTTGCGTCAAATATAAAAGATATTCCGTCGATGTGTTTTGATTCTGCCTACGCCTACTTTGACGCGGTGCGTTCTGAGAGGCTTCCGGCGAATCTTCTGCAGGGACAGAGGGACTTCTTTGGTTCGCATACTTATAAACGGATTGACGAAGAGGGGGCTTTTCATACGGAGTGGGAAGAATAAACAATGGCCAGTGGTCAGTTGACGGTGCGCAGTGATCAGTTTCAAATCAAGGGCGGGCCCACTCAGTCGTCAATAGGACTCTTTACAAATAATTTGGACTTTGCGACGTGCGTATAGATCTGCGTCGTCCTCACATCTTTGTGCCCGAGAAGTTCCTGGACCGTCCTGATATCATAGTTGTTCTCTAGAAGATGAGTTGCAAAACTATGCCGAAACGTATGGCAGCTCGCGTGCTTGTTGATATCGAGTTTCTTGATCGCCCTTTCACGGCGCGCTGGATTGTGCTTGGCGAAGTGTGGTGCCGTCTCCGAACTCCGTCGCTACGAGAGGCAGTAATCATGGTCGAAGGAAATAGATATTGCCAAGCCATTGATTTATTGGCATTCGGATATTTTCGTGCGAGGGCTCCCGGAAGATGCACGGTGCCAAACCCTCTACGAATATCGTCGATATGGATGGCTTTCACCGTTTCGATCTGTCTCGCAAGGGCTGGTTTGATCGTTGCCGGAAGAATTGCCCGGCGGTCTTTCGCTCCTTTGCCGTCGTGAACTAAGACGATTTGGTTCTCAAAGTCTACATCTTTTATTCGCAATCGAAGTGCTTCGCTTAAACGGAGTCCGCTACCATAGAGGATACTCGAAACCAAATATGCAGTGCCGCTTAGTTCAGCGATTACCGCTCTTGCTTCTCGTTTACTAAAAACCGTAGGCAGTTTGCGTGAGGCCCCCGCCCGAACAACTCCATCAATTTTTGGAAGGTTAATATCGAGGACCTGTTTGTATAGAAAGAGGAGTGCGTTTAATGCAACGTTTTGAGTCGAAGCAGCGACGCGTTTTCGTACCGCAAGATGAGTCAGATAGTTACGAATTTCCTTGATTCCCATATTTGTCGGGTGCCGCTTTTTGTGAAAAAGAATAAAATCTCTAATGTAATAAATATAAGATTTCTCGGTTTGATGGCTGAGGCGGCGCGTTTTTATCAAATCCCTGACTTGATCGAGTAGTTTTTGTTTTTTCATAATTTAGCGATGAGGAACAAAATTATTACTTTATGCTAATCTGTAGGCGGAATTTCGTCAAAAGAATTGACCAATTTCAGGATTGGAAATTATATATTGATGGATAATATGCGTATTGCGCATGTTATATGTCATTGTGAAAGATAATTATTAGTTATGCGTCAACATCATGCTGCCATCACTTGCCGACATTAAAGCCGCAATCGAATCGGGCACCGTGTTGCCGCCAGACACGATCGCAGCACTCGATCACGACGCAATTCTCGACGCCCGTGACGGGAAGGCGTTTAGCGACAAATGGATGCAGTCGTACAACACCGTGAATGAAGCATGGTCACAGTTGACGCTGGCCGCTGGCATTGAATCGGAACTCGAAGACATCCGGCGTGAATCATTCATGATCGTCAGCAATGCCACTGATCAACATGAAATCGCATCGTGTGTCTCGGACGACTTTGAAATAATCGCAAAGGCGGCCGCAACAGAAACAGAAGATTCGTTTATTCTTTCATTGTGGTCCGCCTACACACAGAACACTGTCCCCAATCCAGAAAACACGTAGCGCCTCTTCCAGTGCTACACCAAGATGGCAAGCTGAAAAGACGCCTAACAATCACATGCACCGGAGTGGCCGTCGGGTGCGTATTCTGAAATCCACGTCGCTGACGGCCACCCGGTGATGTGGGTCGTTATACCGCTCAACTGAAATAGAGAGATTCTGCTTATGGGTAAAAATGAACTTCCCTGGGTTGACCCTCCCTGTTGGCAACTCTCGAAACACGCCGATTACACCAAGTTCTTTATGACAGTTTGCAAGCTGGATCTTGGGCCTGATGCTCAGATAGTGCTTGATGTTACTTGCCCTTCAGGCCAAGTCGAACAGTCTTTACGGCCTTACTTGGCAAGCACTAGAAAGCCATTTCTATCATCACAAATGAACAAGTATTTCCTTCCTTTCGATCAAGCTTCGATGGACATCCTTGCCTCCCTAATTAATACTCATGCCGCGCCAGAGGTGTGTGACGAGATTCTGGTAATTCGGGGTGACGAAGTTGTCTTGAGTTGGTACGATTTCCCTGGCGATCCTTTTCGTGTGGTTGGTAATGTTTCGGAACAGTCAATCGCAACTTTGGCGACTGAGCTTGGTAGTACAGTCGAAAGGGAGGAATAGGCTGTAACCAGTGGATTAACACGCACCAATTTTCGCTTGCGAAAATTGGGCGGTTATCCGAATCTTTAAGTTCTAATTGAGATTGAGAGAATGAACGAAACTGATTGGAAAATTTTTAATGAAGTGAAAAAAGAAGCTCTTGAAAAGTTTTGCAGCGAATCATTGTCTGCGATCAAAGAAGTAATTTCAGATGATACCAATAGCAATCATAATCGATTCCTTGAAATATATGAGTTAATCGAAAATGCAAATAATGATATAGCTGCAATTTTTGACGGACATAGTCGCTCTAGGGCAGCTTTACAAATAATGCTTATGCGCAAGCATTGCTTGGTTTCAGATGAGCAATTAGCAAAGTTTTCTGTAGAGTTTCAAGAAAATACCAGGCCAATAAACTATGAATAAAAAGCTTAACAAGGTCAGGCAATCTCAGTCGCTTCGCTCCTTGGACAGCCAAAACCGTACCAGGTCAATTGTTCCAAAAGCCGCGCCAGTTCTAGCTGCCCTTGCTGGCGGCTTTATAATCGCAGCCAGCAGCCAATAATATGCAAATTGAACGAATCAGCTACAAGTATGGGATGTTAAAGAAGCCATCTCAAAGGAAAAAGCTTCGCGCCAGCCATTTAGTTAAGGGGAGTATTTCAGAAGAAATCTTGTCTGTGATTAACGAAGAGGAAATTCTTTCTTTATCCGGCACTCTTGGTTATAAAGATGGGGCAATGCCGATAGAATATGAGGAAGTAAAAATACTTGCAGACGGAAAACAAACAACATTCGAAATCTATAATAAAGGCATGTCGATGTTTACAAATGAGACCCCGGAACTAAAACGGGCGTTTAAGCTTTGCGTACTACTGCAAAGGGAAATGCGGTTGTAACAAGCGCATGCAGAGCGACCTCCGAAGGCTACGCATTTTGATGGCGGCTGATGCGTGGCGGTATCGGCAAAACCGACATGTCAGATCGGGAGACGAAGTTGATTAATCAGAGGATAGAGTTAATAACAAATATGAGAAAACAAATCGTTAAAAACGCATTTTTCATTTGCGCGATTCTTATCGTGTCAACGATACATGCGGCAGGGCAAAAACCTCAGCTCGTATTCAAGGACGGCGAGGCGCAGATAGTGCCCGCGTTTACCGACTCGAAGAAATGGCTTCGGCACGATCTCTGGGTTGAGACGGAGTTCGATTCTGACGGGGACGGCAGGAAAGACCGGATGCACGTCTCGGTTACGCGACCGGTGCAGACAATGACGTATAGTATGAAACTGCCCGTGGTTTATGTTACGAGTCCTTATTTTGCGGGCACGGCTGGATTTGTGAAAGGTTTGTTCTGGAAGGTGAAGCACGAGCTGGGAGAAATGGGGCCACCACGCACGCACGCTGAGGTAAAGCGTCGTGGGAAGCGACCGATTATTTCAAACTCTCATATAAGGCAATGGGTTCCTCGCGGCTATATCGTGGTGCATTCGTCATCTCCCGGAACAGGGCTTTCGGATGGTTCTCCGACCGTCGGCGGCGACAATGAGTCCCTTGCGCCGAAGGCGGTGATCGAATGGTTGACCGGAAAAGACAACGGTTATACCACCCGAACCGGTATGCAAAAGACTCATGCGAAATTTTCAAATGGAAAAGTCGGTATGACGGGGACTTCCTATAACGGCACACTGCCGCTTGCCGCAGCAACCACGGGAGTAAAAGGCCTTGAGGCGATCATTCCGATCTCGCCAAATACATCCTACTATCACTATTATCGCGCAAACGGATTGGTTAGAAGCCCGGGAGGCTTTCTCGGTGAGGATATCGATGTTCTTTACGATTTTATTCACAGCGGCGATGTTTCAAAGCGCGCCCGAAATAATCGGGTTGTTCGCGACGGCATCCTTGCAAAGGGAATGGACCGGAAAACGGGCGACTATAACGACTTTTGGGCGACCCGTGACTATTTAAATGATATTAAGCCGATGAAGGCGGCGATTTTACTCGCACATGGTTTTAATGACTGGAACGTCATGCCGGATCACAGCTACCGAATTTATAAGGCGGCGAGAGCGATGGGGTTGCCGGCCCAAATTTATTTCCACCAGGGCGGTCACGGCGGTCCTCCGACGATGACGATGATGAACCGCTGGTTTACGCGGTATCTGCATGGCGTGGACAACGGTGTGGAGAAGGATCCGCGGGCGTTTGTGGTTCGCGAGCGTGCCAGACGTTCGGAGCCGACGGCTTACAAGGATTATCCAAATCCGGATGCGGTTGATGTTAAGCTGCATCTTGGAAAAGGCGCTCCTGGCGTTGGGAAACTGAGTCCGAAGCGGCTTAAAAGACAGAGAAAAGAGACATTGATCGACGACGTTTCAATCTCCGGTTCTGAACTTGCACAGGCAGCGAGTTCGAAAAATCGCCTGCTTTATGTGACACCAATTTTGAAAAAGCCGGTTCATATTTCGGGTGTTCCGAAAATCAAGGTCAGGCTTGCAAGCAGCAAACCGGCGGCAAATCTTTCGGTTTGGCTGGTGTCGCTCCCTTGGAATCCGCGCGGGCCGGGAGTAAGGATTACGGACAACATCATCACGCGCGGTTGGGCCGATCCGCAGAATTACCGTTCGCTTCGAAAAGGCGAACCCTTGAAGCCGGGGAAGTTTTATGAGTTTAGTTTTAATCTCGAACCTGATGATCAGATCATAGCGGCGGGACAGCAGATCGGATTGATGATCTTTTCGAGTGATAAGGCGTTTACGATTCATCCTAAACCGGGAACGGAGTTGACGGTTGATTTGGATGGGACCATGCTCACTTTGCCTGTGGTTGGAGGAATACTGTGATATTTTATACTGGTTGATCGAAATAACTGGAGGTAAAAATGTCAAATTGGGATACTATAAAAGAAAAGTTGAGAGCGACGAAAATGTGCATACATTCACGATGACAGAATTGAGAGATGCTGCAGGTAAGGACAAGCTGGGAAGACACGTTTGCACTGAGATTGCCAAAAGCTTCATGGGATGGGGCTCGGACATGTTTCCCAGGAACTGCCCACAAGTCGGGATGAAAGAGTCAGAGTGTTTAAACTTGGAACGTCGATTGCGGACCTAATTACAATGGTCTTGATGCCCGGAGAATCAAACGATAGGAAGCTAAAGGAACAAATAAATAAGGAAGATATTCGAGCGGTTGAGACTCTCGAAGAGATCCGAGAACTTCTAGAAGAGCGTTAGTCAATCTTTGAGGTTGCTTTGATGATGGTTTTCCGACGTTACGGTTTTCTGTACCATTAGGGAAAGAAAATATGGAAATTACATTGGCTTTGAACAAGATGTCAGTAGAAGAAAAAATCCAGGTGATGGAATCTATTTGGGAGGATTTATGTAAAACCCCAAATAGTTTTACTTCTCCTGACTGGCATCAGCGTGTTCTGAGTAATAGGTCAGAGCAGGCAAAAAAAGGGAAGGATGAATTTACCGATTGGGAAACGGCGAAAAAATAATATAAGACGTGAAATCCCGTGAAATCAAAATTCTCGGTTCGGCAATCGAAGATTTAATTGATGGCTACCGATTTTATGAAGGACACCTCGAAGGCGGCGGCACCTACTTCCTAGACTCGCTTTTCTCAGATATCGACTCATTGATAGTTAATGCCAGCATACACCAATTACACTTTGGTAGATATCACCGTATGTTGTCAAAACGGTTCCCGTTTGCGCTTGCCCGGGGCGAGCGAGCAATTCTTGAAAAAAAGGTCGTCAGCCACTCTCAAGCGAAATCTAAAATGAAAAAATGGCTCGAATAATTTGGACTGAGCCGGCATTAAATGACCTCGATAAAATTGCTGAATACATTGCCCCAGATAATTTTTAGGCGGCAGAGAGTCTGGTTCAAAAGGTGTTTAGAAGAGTCGAGAGGCTAGTGAATCATCCGAAATCCGGTCGCGTCCCACCGGAACCCGACAGGTTCGATCTATCGTGAAGCCGTTGTTCCTCCGTGCCGCATTTTTTGTCGCATCGAAAAGAAAACTGTTTACATTGGGTTTGTAATGCGATCTGAAAAGGACTTAAGAAATTATATGATCGACGGGCGAATAATTACTGATTAAGTTTCCGGTAGTGCTCCGGTTTATTTATATTGGCGAAGTTCTTATCTTCGCTTTCTAACTCAAGGTATTTCTTATTTTTAAGTTTTCCGATAAATTGCAGAACCGATATGGATGTGCTTTCATCACGGAATAAATTTTCTATTATCGGTAAAGCGGCTTTGGTTTCGTAAACGGTGCAGAGCTGCTCGGTTTTTCCGTTTGGATGTTTTGGTAAGACTACATCTGCCTTAGAATCCAGAGCGGTTTCGGTTATTTGCGATACGAAATCTACAGTTAAAAAAGGTAAATCCACCGGAAGAATTACAGCATATACGCTATCGCAATCTTTGAGCGCGGCATGAATTCCGCCCAACGGACCTCGATCTTCATAAATATCAAAGATATAGGGAAGTCCTTCGGGGAGTTTTTCGATGAAATCTGCTTGCTTTTGATTTAGGACTACCTTGACGCGATCTTTGCAGACGGGAGTGAGAATATCGATTGCATTTTGGAGAAAAGTCTTGCCGTTTATCTCAAGAAACGCTTTGTCATACCCCATTCGAGAGGATTTTCCGCCGGCGAGAATGTAGCCTGAGAAATGTTTGTGTTTGGAAGTCATCCCCTACAAATTTTGAAGATGCGGACAGGAGTGTCCGCGCTCCATTCAAAAAATGCGGACAGGAGTGTCCGCGCTCCACTCAAAAATGCGGGCAAGGATGCCCGCGCTCCGTCTTAAACCCCAACCAATTCCTTTTCGCGAGCCTCAGCCATAATTCGTTTTTCGCCTTTTGATTTGCGGATCTTGCACGCGACAACCTTATATTCGGGACACTTCGCCTCAGAATCGTGAATGTCGCTCGTAATAATATTTACCATGATCTCCGGAAAGTGGAATGTGGTGCTCATCACGCCCGGTTTTACTTCATCCGTAATCCGCGCCTTGATATCAACCTTACCGCGTGCGGAGATCACACAGGTCATATCACCGTCGCTGATTCCATTGTCAGCGGCGTCTTTCGGGTTAATCAGCAATACATCTTCTGTAAGAATTTCGCCGTTTCCCGTTCGGCGGGTCATCGCACCGCAATTATAGTGTTCGAGTTCGCGGTTTGTAGTGATTATATAGGGAAATTCTTCACCGTATTCGACGATCTCCTCGGATTCACGCCAGTCAAAGTAATGGAATTTTCCCTTTCCAATCTTAAACTCGTCTATGTGTATGATTTCTGTCGACGAACCGTCTTCAGGAACGGGCCATTGCTTCCCATTTTTTGCAAGCTCTTCCCATTTAACGCCCTTAAAGAATGGAACGATCTGCGAAATCTCTTCAAGCATCGTGTCCGGCGCGTAATCGGGTTGACCGTAGTCCATCCTCTGCATTACATCGACTACGATTTGCCCGTCCACTTTCGTGCCTGGAACTGGATCAAGCACAGCGTTTACACGCTGGATCCGACGCTCGCCATTTGTAAATGTGCCAGATTTTTCAAGGAAAGAAGCCCCCGGTAGCACAACGTCGGCCATCGCTGCAGTCTCGGTCATAAACAATTCCTGAACGACAAGCATATCGAGATTTCTCAGTGCCTTTCTGACCTTGTTTGTATTCGGATCGGTTTGAACGACATCTTCACCAATGATCCACATTACCTTAAGATCACCGGCAATCGCCGCATCAAACATTTCCGGAATCTTGTAGCCGATCTCAAGTGGAACATCCGCTTTGTAAAAATCGATGTACTTTTGATTGATCTCAGGATTTGTTACATCCAAATAGCCCGCGCCTTGATGCGGTTGAGCGCCCATATCAGCTGCGCCCTGAACGTTGTTTTGTCCGCGGAGCGGGTTTACGCCTACGCCACGACGACCAATATTTCCAGTGACCATAGCCAGATCGGCAATTTGCTGGACCGTAAATGTTCCTTGCGAGTGTTCGGTAACGCCAAGGCCGTGAAATGACATAGCGTTTGGAGCATTCGCATAGGCAATCGCCGCCGCCCGAACCTTTTCACGGTCAACACCTGTCACGGCTTCCATCGCGCTAATATCGAGCGCTTTTATTCCCGCAGCAAAATCGTCGTAGCCTTCGGTACGCGATTCGATAAATTCTTTATCTTCAAGCCCTTCCGAGATGATGTAATAGAGCAACATATTCAGAAGCGCGACGTTTGTTCCCGGCCTGAGCTGCAGGAAGTGATCGGCGTATTTGGCGAGCTCGATCTCTCGAGGGTCGATGACAATCGTGGTTCCGCCCTTCATCGCAAACTGTTTCATCTTGGCGCCGGTTACCGGATGGGCGTCCGTCGGGTTAGCGCCGATGATCATAATGCAGTCAGTGTATTGAATGTCTTTTACTGAGTTTGTCGCTGCCCCGGTTCCAAAAGAACGCTGCATTCCGAGCGCCGTTGGTGAATGGCAGACGCGTGCGCAGCAATCGATATTGTTTGTGCCGATTACCGCGCGTATAAACTTCTGCATCAGATAGTTTTCTTCGTTTGTGCAGCGAGCCGACGAAACCCCTGCTATCGCGTCCGGCCCGTGTGCGTCTCGCACAGAGTTAAACTTATCGACCATATAGCTGTAAGCTTCGTCCCACGGAACTTCCTCTAGCTCACCGTTTTTCCTAATCATTGGCGAACGCAGCCTCTCGGGATGATCATAAAACTTAAACGCGTATCGTCCCTTCAGACAGGTATGTCCCTGATTTACTTCTGCATCATAAGGCGCGGTAATGCTTATAATGTCGCCGTTATTAGTCGCCACATCGAGATTGCAGCCCACACCGCAATAGGTACACACGGTACGTGTAGTTTTCTCGGCGTCATTTGTTTTTGATTCAAAAACGTCTGAGATCGCAGCGGTTGGACAGGCCTGCGAGCACGCGCCACATGAAACGCAATCAGATTCTTTGAAACTTTGTCCCATTCCTTTGACGATTTTCGAGTCAAACCCGCGCCCTTCCATTGTCAAAACCATTTCTCCCTGCACTTCATCGCAGGCCCGTACGCAGCGGAAGCAGTTGATACACGCGGACAAATTCGAACGCATATACGGGTGCGACGAGTCTCCGTTTCGATGAAAATGGTTTTTCCCCGGAGCATAGCGAACACCAGACATATTAAGCCCAACGCCATTTGCCACCTTCTTGAGTTCATTAGTTTCCGGTTTATCAGTTTCGAATTTCTCGGCGGGGTAATCGGTCAAAACGAGTTCGACAATGTTTTTCCTGAGCCGTTTCATTTTGTCAGTGTGCGTGTAAATATAAGATCCCGGTGTAACGGGCGTGTGACAGGAAGCCTGTGTGCGCGTCGGACCATCTTTTTCGAGCGCAACCTCCACGGAGCAGACACGGCAGGAACCAAACGGATCTAGATTGGGTGCGTCACAAAGAGTCGGCACCGGGTCAGGGCCCATTTCGCGCCTCAAAAGCGATAAAACCATTTCACCGTCTTCAAACTGATGCGGTTCGTTGTTTATGTAAACTGTATTCTCAGAATTACTCATAACTTCTACATTTAGCCACCCTTTTTACGGCGTGGTCGTGTTTCAAAACTAGCTAATTTCTGACAAGGACGCTAGAAGCGCCCTTAAACGCTTGCGACGCTTGATACCACGGCGTAAACGGCGTGGCTAACTGCGACTATTGAATCCACGTCGTAAACGACGTGGCTATGCCGATTCAGTTTTATCCCATGTGCGTAACGACGGGGCTAAGAACCCAAATTTTTCAAACTATCCTTACGCGAAATATTCTTTCAGCTCGTCCTCAAAATATTCAAGTGCGTTTTTAATTCCAAGCGGCAAACCACCTCCCAATGCGCACAGCGAACCAATTTCAAGCGTTTCGAGCAGATCATCCATCAGTTCGCGATCCATTTTTGGTCCGCCATTTTGAGATTTTTCGATCATTTCTTTCCCGCGCACCGATCCTATACTGCACGGGAAACACTTTCCGCAGGATTCATCCGCCGTAAACTCAAACAAATGCTCAAGATACTCTATCATCGGAAATTTTTCCGGTACCGACACGATTCCGGCGTGTCCGAGCAGAAAACCGCCGTTTTGAAAACTCTCGAAATCAAGGTTTAATTCGTCAATCTTGTGTGTCGGGACGATCCCGCCGAGCGGTCCGCCGACATGAACAGCTTTGACAGGTTCCTTAAACCCGCCTCCGAGTTCGTAAACAAGCTCTTTGAAGGATGAACCCATCTCAACTTCGTACATTCCCGGTTTGTTAAAAAATGAATCGAGACATACGAGCTTCGTGCCGGTCGATTTTTCCGTGCCGAGTTTCGCATATGCTTCACCGCCGTTTTCTACGATCCAGGGCACGGCCGCAAGCGTTTCGACGTTGTTTACAATCGTCGGTTTGTTAAATAAGCCTTTTTGAGCAGGGAACGGCGGTCTAACGCGAACTTCCGGTCGTTGGCCTTCAAGCGACGATAGCAAAGCCGTCTCCTCACCGCACACATACGCTCCGGCGCCCTCAATGATCTTGAAACGGTAGTTAAAGCCCGAACCCAGTATGTCATCGCCATGCATCCCGATTTCTTCGAGCTGTTTCACGGCTTCGGTCATTATGCGCACTGACTCGGGATATTCGCCGCGTGTATAGACTGCTCCATAGTTTGCGCCGACTATGTAACCGGCAGTCATCATGCCGAACAGGACGAGCATCGGTTGGACTTCCAGCAAGTAACGGTCGGAATACGCTCCCGGATCGCCTTCGTCAGCATTACAAACGATAAATTTTTGATCAGATTCTTCTTTTCTACAGGCCTCAAACTTGAACCCCATCGGGAATCCTGCGCCGCCTCGCCCGCGTATGTTTGAGGTCTTAATCTGCTCCAGCGCCCATTCAGGCCCATTTTCGAGAACTTTTTCAAAAAGCGATTTAAACTGCCCGGCTGTCATTGGCGAATCCGTCAAAACACGTTCACAGCTAGCAGCGACTGTGTAATCGTCACTCAAATCCCCGTTGGATTTCACAAAAATCTCGTCAAAGTGGTTTATCGCATCTCCGGAGTAGTTTGTCTCGTCGTAATTAAACGCACTGTTTTCGTGGCACCTTCCGAGACAGCACATATGCCCTATTTCTTCTTCTTTCAGGTGTTTGGAAAGCTCCTGTTTGACCTTTTCCTGAGTTCCCGCAACGAGGCAGGCACTTCCGCTGCATACGTGTGCTTTTACGCCGCGGTGTTCATCTTTCATAAAGTCGTAGAAGGAAGCTGTACCGTAGGTGATCGCATCACCCATCAAATACTCTTCGGCAAGAGCTCTCATCTCTTCATTTTCGGGCGAGCCTGTAGCCTTTGATGCCTCAACGAGCTTTTCAAACAGGTTTTCGTCTAAGCCCTTTCTACCTGATAATGCACTAAGATTGTCTGACATATTTTTCTAACAACTTCTAATGAGACTCTTTCGGATTTGGAAACATATCGTCCTCTCCTTCGCTACGGGCTAAGCACTTGAAGTCCTTTTCTAGCAATATCTTAAGAACGCTACCTTCATCTATTGTCTGAACAGCTTTAAGGCTGACTTTCTCAGTAGAACACCACTCTTCCGCAATCTTCAAAGGAACAACTATCGAAACTTCATCATTCCCAAAAGAAGCTTCAATCGCAATCGCACTCTCGCTGCTGCGAACCGAATATTTCAGCCTTTGATCGGACGAAAAATGAGTCGTTTCGCTAACATTTCCCGTTTCCGATAGTCTCTCAATCTCGCTCATCTGCAGGCGAAGGCGGATCGAATTCCCGCGAATTCTAAGTTTCATTAATTATTCTTTCGTTTCCGGTGTAAACATTAAATTTATCGTCGCGCACGAAGCCGAGCAGTGTCACGTTAAACGCCCGCGCAGCTTCAACCGCCAAACTCGAAGGCGCTGAAACCGCTGCAATTACAGGGATCTGCGCCATTACTGCTTTCTGAACCAACTCAAAACTCGCACGACCCGATAAAAACAGAATTTTTTCTTTTACCGGTATCGCTTTTTTCAAAAACTGAGACCCGATCAGCTTATCGACGGCGTTATGACGACCTACATCTTCCCGAATTTCCAAAAGATTCCCGTCCATATCGAAAAGGCCGGCAGCATGTAGTCCACCGGTTTCATCAAAAACGGACTGCGATTCGCGAAGAATCTTGGGCATAGATAAGACATCAAAATTGCTCTTTACACGAAACCCATTAGTTTCAACAGCTTGCGCACCAGTATTTAATGCTTCAATTGAGCTTTTTCCGCACACTCCGCAGCTTGAAGTGGTGTAGAAATGACGTTCGAGTTTCTTAAAATCGATATGTGCAGATTCCCGCAAATCTACACGCACAGTATTTTGCGGTTGGTCCGGCTTTCCGCAGTATTTTATATCTTTGACATCTGCGGGTGATTTTATAATTCCTTCAGTAAAGAGAAATCCTGCGGCGAGTTCAAAATCTGCGCCAGGCGTGCGCATCGTGATAGACACTGCTTTATGCTTTGTTTTGCCGTTTTCTCGATAACCAAGACGGATTTCGAGTGGTTCTTCAATAGCCAGGCTGTCGTTCTCAGTCGTTACTGTCGAGTCAGGGAAGACTCTATCTACCACAACCGGGGTCTTGCCATCGCGTACTTTCGAACCAACTTTAGCCATTCAAAAAATTATAACAGAAAATCAAGAAGCTAAGTATAGCTACCGCAAACTAGCGGCGGGCCAATTTTAGACTCCTTCGACAATTTCCCAGGCATTTTCGGTTTTTAGGAGTTTGCTCATCATCGAGGCGTGAACGGCGTGTCCGCTTTTTTCAGCGCGAATTCTTCCGAGCATAGGTATTCCGAGGAGCGCAAAATCACCTATGATGTCGAGGATTTTGTGGCGTACAAACTCGTCTTCAAAGCGCAGCGGGCCCTCGTTTAGCATTCCATCATCTGTAAGAACAATTGCGTTATCGAGCGAACCGCCCAATGCAAGATTTGCTTTCCGTAGAAGTTCAATTTCTTCCGTAAATCCAAAGGTGCGCGCCGAGGCAATCTCTTGCCCAAAGGAGCCGTTATCTAATACAAAATGAAAGGTCTGCGACTTTATAAAGGGATGCGGGAAATCGATTAAACAATCAACTTCAAACTTATCCGAAGGCTCAACCGCCATTTTTCGATCTTCCTGCGCAAATTCCACAGCCTTTTTTACTTTGAAAAATCTACGAGTGGCATTTTGCTCCCTAATACCTGCTTTTTCAATAAGCTCGACAAAATTTTCTGAAGAGCCATCGAGGATAGGAATCTCGATGCTGTCCAGTTCGATAAAACAGTTGTCGATTCCCGTTCCGCGCAGTGCTGAAAGGAGATGTTCGCAGGTGGATAAAACGACACCTTTTCGCAGGAGCGTTGTCGCGTAGCTGCAGTGGGAAATGTACTCAGCGCTTGCCGGAATCTCGAAATTATCCAAATCAGTTCGTATGAAAACGTAGCCGGTGTTGGGCGGTGCTGGTTTCAGAGAGAGATTTACTTCTACTCCCGTGTGAAGTCCGATTCCTTCTGTCCTGACCGATTTTCTAAGTGTACGTTGCTGCTGCATTCGGCTATTTATTGTTGCAAGGTTCGTGCCGCTTACCATATCGCCGAAAATGCTTTATATTTATAAATCGCCTGTAAAAAAAGTGTTGCAAAAGTGCTACAGATGAGGAGAAGAGTGTGGCAAGTATGTAACGTAGGCGGATGAATTTATTGACTATATTATGGCTATTGAAACTGCGGGAAAAAAACCACTAAAGTCCCGAAAACTAAAGATTGAAAATGAGGCAACTTTGGATCTACCGAAAAACGGCGAGGAAACGATTCAAAACGCGCTTTCTTTTCTTCCGATCGAGCATCGGCGTGGGCTTGACCGCCTAAAACTAGTTGATTTTATTGACAATCCTCAAGTAAAAAAAATGGACGTCCCGATGAAGGGTGATCTTCCCGGACTTTATCATCCGAAGGTGCAAAATAAGCCTGCTTGGATGGAAATCTCGCTTGGAGCGCTTCTGCAACCAACCGAGGGTTTCTTTAAGCGTTGGATTGCCAAGACATCGTTTAAAAGCAATGTTGTTCAACTGATTTTTTCGCTCGTTGCGCAACACTATTATTTAACGCTGCGACACTCCGTAAAAATTAAAAAAGGAAATCTTGAGCCGCAGATTAGACAGTATACGCAGAAAAACATTAAGGAATGGAGCGAAAAAGAAGCGGAAAACACCATTCGCGGACGTTTATTTAAGCCGCTCAGGCCTATGATCGAACGCTGGGCGAAGTGGTTGAACAAGAAAGCGGCGCAGAATAAATGAGTATTGGACGGACCGGAGCGTAAGCATCTTGCTTGCGACGAACGCTTTTGCGTTCGAAAAATTTCTAAGGTCTGAGCTTGGCGCGTGATAAAAATACGGTTCGAACGTTGATCTAGTGCTAATGCACTTAACACAAGCGGGGACGCTTAAGCTCCAGCCGATTGATAACAAATGGAAACAAGACGAGAAACAGTTCTACAACAAGCGATTGATCATTACCATTCGCTGATGGAAGACGAGGAATTGACGCAATCATCATTAAACGCTCTTAATGAAGCCTTAGTGGAAGCGCGTATGATTTTTGGTGGAAGGCGTTTGGCTCCGTATCTGCGTCCGGATTTTGTTCTCGAGTCAGACTGGAAGCGTATAACGGTGATCTGCGAAACGATTTTTAGCACTCTCCAAAAGGCGAAAGATGCCGCTGTTGAGTCTGATGAGTTGCTTGACGAGCTTGGAGTTACAGCGGTTGAGCGTGACCTCGTTTTGATCGATCCCGGCTATGATCAAGCTTGTCCGACGGCTCGGCTTGATTCGTTTTTGACGGATGATTCTTATTCCTATGTCGAGCTCAACGGTGAAAGCCCGGCGGGAATAGCGTTTTCGGATTCTTCGAGGGATATTTTTATGGAACTCCCTCTGATGAAAAAGTTTCGGGAAACGTACGAAGTTGTTGGGCTCGAAGGACGCCAAAGATTACTAGATACGCTTCTCGCTTGCTACGAAGAGTTTTCCGGTGGCAACCCGAAAAAGGATCCCACGATTGCGATTGTTGATCTCAAAGATTTGCCAACGGTAGAAGAATTTAAGCTTTGTAAAGAGTATTTCGAGTCCCACGGATATAAATCGATTATTTGCTCACCCGATGAACTGGAGTTTTCAGATGGACGTCTTAAATGCGGCGATGACGAAATCGATATAGTTTACAGGCGCCTACTCGTTCGCGAATATCTGCCGATAGTTGATGAATGCCCGGCGCTGCTTGATGCTTACCGCGCCGGTGCTGTTTGCGTTGCAAATAACTATCGCGGACTGATTTTGCACAAAAAGGCCATGTTTGCCGTTTTGACCAACGAAAAATACGCTCACCTTTTTAACGAGGATGAGCTCGCTGCGATCAAAGAGCACGTTCCCTGGACGCGGAATTTTCGAGACGAAAAAACGGAGTATTACGGCGAAGAAATCGACCTGATCGAATGGACGCGTGAAAACGCCAACAAATTAGTGTTAAAGCCGAATGATGACTACGGTGGACACGGAATTTATATAGGTTGGGCATCGAGCGAGGAGGAATGGGATCAGGCGATCAAAAACGCGTTGGAAACTGGTGATTACCTTGTTCAGGAACGCGTGCAAACTTCAAAAGAGCTGTTTCCATACGTCCACGATGATGGAAAGATCGAAATGTTGGAGCAAATGGTCGATCTAGATCCGTTGCTTTTTATGGGCAAAGTTGGTTCGGCGTTTACAAGGCTTTCAACGACCGAACTCGCAAATGTTTCGTCCGGCGGCGGAATGGTACCGACGTTGATTTTGAAGGGGAAGTAGGGATTGCCCACGAAAGACACGAAATTTGCGAAAAAAAGAAGAAATTAAGGGTGGGTTCTGTGCCTGCCTTTTTTTCAGCGTACTAACATTTCTCCAGTTCAAAGCATCTTATCAGTATGAAAAAGTATTATCTCAGACTACGTGTATTTTTGATGACGTTTGCGTTTGGACTAGCTAACTTTCATTTTATTGACGGATTCTTAATAAGTAAACAACACGAAGTTACCGTGGATCTACCGAGTGCAAGTGAAGAAGTCTTGGTAGTTTCATTTGCCACCGAGGAAAACGGCTTTTTCCCATATGCCCATGGCTGTGGAGGTGTGTTTAAAGATGGGGGGCAGGGATCTTCAACTGTTTATGAAACGGAAAAATTTCGGAAAGTGTCGGTAGATAATATTAGTTACCCAAATGAGAAAAAAGCCGTAAAAGCATTTAAATTGCGCCTTAAAGATGTTGGTGAAGTATTGGTTTACTCAGAAAAACGAATCGTTATCAGGTATGAACTCGAAAAAATGGAGAGAGTTGAAATTACTAAATTCATCGGTGATGCCTCGATTAATATCATTACTGCACCTGATTTGGAACTCGCTCTAAAGTTTGAAAAATGGCTAGACAAAAACTAGCTAGTTAAAATTGAGTTTTAATTTCGCATTGTGCTTTTTAGCTGGCACAATACATACCTCTAAATATTTACACGCTGGATTTTGTTCTCGAAACACTTCTTGTAGAATGTCTGCGTGACAAAAACCAAACAAAAAACAAGACTCCGTGAACTAACCGATGAGTTTTTAAAGCTTGAAGCAAAGCTCAAGCTCGGCGGTGGCGAAGCGAAGATCGAAAAGACTCACGCGAAGGGGAAGTTAACCGCTCGAGAACGCCTCGGGTTGCTCTTCGATAAAAATTCCTATCAACAAGAGATCGGTTTGCTCGTTGCTTACGACGAGTACGAGGGAAAGGCTCCGGCCGCGGCTGTCGTTACCTCGATCGGGATGGTGAATGGACGTGAATGCGTTGTGGTTGCAAATGACGCAACGATCAAAGCGGGGGCATGGTATCCCGAAACGATCAAGAAAATTTTGCGCGCGCAGGAAGTCGCGATGCGCTCGCGGGTTCCGATAGTTTATTTGGTGGATTCAGCTGGTGTGAATTTGCCTTATCAGGGAGGCGTTTTCCCGGGGCAATATGGCGCGGCACGGATTTTTTATTACAACTCGATTATGCGGCGTTATCTGAAGGTGCCGCAGATTTCGGCAGTGATGGGAATGTGTGTGGCGGGCGGTGCGTATCTTCCGGCGCTTTCTGATGTGATCTTGATGGTCGAGGGAACCTCGTTTATGGGGCTCGGCGGGGCGAACCTAGTAAAAGGCGCAACCGGTCAAACTATTGATAACGAAACACTTGGCGGCGCGTTTACTCATAATGCCGTTTCGGGTGTGGCTCATTTTCGAACGGCAAATGAAGAGGATTGCATCGACAAGATCCGGGAGCTGGTTTCTGAGCTACCGAATAAACACAAAACAAAAGTTTCGATAACGGAAGCGGAAAAACCAAAACACAAACCCGAAAAACTCTACGAAGTTTTGCCGAAAGATCATCGCCAGCCTTACAAAATGCGTGATGTTTTAGGCTGCATTTTGGATGAAGGTCACATAGATGAGTTCCAGGCAGATTATGCAAAAGAGATGATTTGCGGGACGGCCCGAATTCGCGGAATTCAGGTTGGGATTATTGCGAACCATCGCGGGATGGTAACGCGCAAAAACAAACCTCCAAAATTTGGCGGAATCGTCTACACCGAGTCGGCAGAAAAAACTGCGTACTTCATCGAAAATTGCAATCGTCATTCGACGCCGATTTTGTTTGTTCAGGATGTTTCCGGATTTATGGTTGGGGCAGACGCGGAGCATTCGGGGATAATCCGCGCGGGTGCGAGGTTTGTTGAAGCGATGGCGACGGCGACTGTTCCAAAATTGGTTCTAACGATTAATCATGCGTCGGGAGCTGGTTATTATGCAATGGCGGGGCAGGGTTTTGATCCCGATTTTATTTTTTCGCTTCCGACCGGACGCATGGGCGTGATGGAAGGCGATTCCGCTGTGCAGGCGGTTTACGGTACGATGCTCGACCGCATGAAAAAGGAAGGGAAGGAGCCTGACGAGGATATGCTCGCAGAAATGGAAGCCGTTCGTGAGACCTATGATAAGGAACTCGATACAAAATATGCAGCGGCTCGAGGATTTGTTGATGCGATCGTCGTTCCTGAGGATTTACGTAATGCACTTCAGCTTGCACTCCAAACAGCCCTTAACACGGATAAGCCTCACTTAGGAGCGTTCGTACTGCCAAACGACATCTAGAATCGTATGGAAAGCTATTTCTCGGCGCTTTCTTCCAGATTTTGTCTTACGCAGCCTGCGTATGTTTCGGGCATTTTCGCCCGTAGCGTTTTCCATTCCGCAAGACTACTAAACTTTCTATATTTTGGGCGCTGATTTAAAAAATAAACGGTCGTAATGATTTCATTTTTATCGTCAAACAAAACCGTTATGCCAATTTCTCCAAACGCGAGATTATCTTGATTCAACGAATAACTCTCAAAATCGTTGAAGTAACCTTCCTGGAGGAATTTATTTTCAGGTCTTTTTAGTACATTTTCATTGCGAAACTGTAAATAACGAATTACGATTGCTTTATCATCTTCAAATTCTCCCGGCAGCGATTTATCCACTCTGATATTTGCAAAAAAATCCGGAACGTCGTACTTAACCATTACACGGTATCCGTCACTTCTGGATACTTTTTCGTAAATCTTACCATCGTCTGTAAGTATTAATTTGTAAGGTTTTTTTGTCGTCAGGTAAGACGCGTTGTCGCCATGCCTTCCTGTTAGTCTAACTGCAAACATTATTCGTTTCTTTTGCATTCTATGGACGTGTGAGATTTTCATACCATCCTGAAATTGCAGCTAGTGTAAGCTTTTAGGCTCGATTCAATTTGCTCATGATTGGCTTTTCTCTGAGCCTTAAGACGTTTTCTGTCATCCTTTGTAAGTTGAGCCTGAGCCTGGGCATTTGCTAAGAAACCCAACAAGATGATTCCAAACAAGAAAAATTTAGTTAAAACCTTCATAATCCGCATCTGGAAGAAACGATAAAAGACTAGACCAATCTGAGGTGCTTTTCAAAGAGTTATGTAGCCTTCTTCAATTCCTTACTCAATTTCTTTGAAATACCGCGCGCAAGATTTTTTGCCAACGATCCCCAGGAGGAAGTTTCGCCCGCGAGAATTACCGTTCCGCTCTTGCCATCGTAGATTCGGTAGACGTAGCGGTGAGTGATCCAAGATAGTGAAACATAACCGATTTCAACATATAGATCAGCATTGTCTTTGTATCGCACTATTGTGAGATTCAGTTTCTTCCAATCTTTGCGCTTTAAAAGCTCTTTTTCGAGCGCCTGTCGCGCAGGATGAACAGAGGATTTTTTTAGTGCGATAGTTTTCGCATTTTTGAGTGCCTCGGCTTTGCTTAAAACAATTCTTGCGGGTTGGTTGAACGGGGAAATGTAACCGGGGTTTGAGCTCACCCTTGGAGGATTATCCGAATCCGAGTATCCGGGAACTGAGGAGGTGTCTGAATCGGAGCGCTTTTTTGACTGCGTTCGATCCATCATTATCTCGATCACGCGATCGGTCACACCAGCCTTTTTTAAATCTATCAAATCGTCAGCTCTCAGGGTAAATTTCACGTCAGAGTTTTTGATCTTTCGAATTATCAAGTTCTCGCTTAAACCGGCGCGGGTAAGACGCAAAACCTCATTGTTTGTAATGGTTTCGGGCTGAGCGAAAACGGTGACGCATAAAGTGATAGTCACAAAAACGAAGCAAAAACTTTTTCCAAATCTCATTTTTCTTCTCCCATGGGTTCAACGGTTATTCCTGCTTTTGTTTCAAGCGTCGGGATAAACATCTTTCTAGTCTTTTTGTTGAGTTTCAAAACTACAAATTCCTCCTCTGTCCGAATTGTTACCCAATGCATGCGGTGTTTTGAAAAACCAAGGGGTAGCGCGACGAGAACAAGCGGCGGGAAAACAAATGATGCTGCGCCAAGACCTAGTCCCGATTTCCAGCGAGGCCTCTTCGAGTATGAATATTCAGCGTGTTTTATTTCAGAATATTTTAATGATTTATCAAACAGGTTCTTTGTCGAACGGATTCTCAGCGAATCGACTGCAAACGTGACAATTGCCGGTTTTTGCTTAAATTTATCGCCGTTTTGAACGAGCAGCTTGATTTTGTTAAACGTCGGAGCTTTCGGTTTCGCCTGAAGATAAACACTAAGCGGAAGAGCAAGCAGCGCTAGCGCGGATAGAAGGGTGATCACCTTTCTCTTATAAATGTTGAGCATGATAGAGGGAGGGTAAATCAGAAATCGGCTAAAAGCGCTGCGATTGTGATACTTTTGAGACTGTCACACCTATCCGACGATTTCTTCAAATGCTTTTCGCACGTTCAAACGGTGAGAAGTGAGTTTTTCAAGAAGTTCAGCAGCTTTAGCGACCTTCGTGCGTTTCGCGATAGTTTCAAGAGCGTTTTTGTTTCCAAGCGGTAAAAGGGTAGAGCGTCCCACCGTTAGACGCAGTTCGTGATCGAGCCTGCTCAAAAACTCATAACCGTTTGCGAAATGTTCAAACTGTGATGCCGTCAGCGAATCGTTTGCCGTGAGCTTTTTAAGCGAATTCAACGTGTGGCGGTTTTCGTCATCGTCCGGAATATTGTCCCTTAGCTGCAGATATCGAATCGCAAAGTAGATATCTTGCAAGCCCCCTTCGCCAAACTTAATATCGATCTCCTTTCCGCGTCTGCTTTTCGATTTTTCCCGTGCGAGGCGGTGTCTGATTCTCCAGGTTTCTTTGCGGAGATTTTCGACATCGATTTTCGTAGCCCCTTTGTGAATCGCTACTCGACACTCGCGTTCGGTTTCAACCGCTAGCTTGCTTCCGACACCTCTGAGTTTTACGTAGGCGAGCCATTCCCATATTGCGGCGCGGGTTTCGAGATAGTTAACCAACGCGTTTTTACCAATCGCTGCAGCGCCATTTTTCCCATCCGGGCGAAGCCTGAGATCGACCCGATAAAGCGATCCCTCTCGCGTCAGACTTGAAAGAACCGTTACAAAAATCTCCGCCGCTTTTGAGTAAAACTGCGTGTGCGTAAGACGTTTTACAGGAGGGGTTTTTTCGTCGTCAAATAATAAAACCAAGTCTAAATCCGAGCCGTAGTCCATTCCCTGTCCGCCGAGCTTGCCCAAACCAAGGATGCCCAGCGAGAAATTTTCTAGTTCACCAAATTCTTTTTCGAGCCTTTCCTTTGTGACCATGATCGCCGTATCAATACAGGCCTCAGCGAGATCTGTCTGGAATGTTTTTACTTCGTGAAAGCCTTTTTTCTCAAAAACGTCAGATGCCGCAATTTCAATAATATAGCGAGCCCAAAGCTTTCGAAGCGCCGCTAGCTGCCCGGAAAAGGAATCCACTTCTCGAAGCGCCTTTCTCAAACTCGAACGATAATCGGTTTCTACAAAATCTTGCGAAAGTGTTGGGATTACGGAGGTTAGCTGAGGATTTGCGGCGAGCATCTCGGCAAAGGGCGGGGTGATTTCTGAGAGGAGTTTGATTGCCTCAAGTTTCTCGTCCGTAAGATTGCTATCCGTCTCCGATTTGTGTAAAGACGAAATAATCGGAGCAAGTTTTTTCTCGGCGGATTCCGCGTGAAAAACCTTCGGCTTCCGTGGTTCTTCGGTCGAATCCTGCTGCTCCTTTATATACTCCTCGCCAAAGATACGTTTAAAAATTTCGTTGACCGCATTGGTATGCCGTTCGAGCAGAGAATTAAACTCGACAACGCTTTTTAAGCCGGCGCGACGAGCAACTATTTCGCGTTTTGAAATATCGTTAGATACGAGGTGGGTTTGAAGTCCATGTTCCATCTGCACATTGTGTTCGATTCGCCGCAGAAAATCATAGGCTTCGAAAAGCTGTGTGAGTTCGTCCTCAGAAATATATTTACGGTCAGCCAGTCGCGACAGACTGATCAAAGTATGAGGAGCACGAAGCCACCTGTCCTTCCCGCCGAAGGCGAGCTGTAAAGCCTGGGCGATAAACTCGATTTCGCGAATTCCGCCCTTTCCGAGCTTGACGTCAAAACCCAGACGAGAAACTTTCTCAAAATCTATCTGCTCCTTTGATTTTCTAACGCTTAAAAGCGCGTTTTCCACCGTCTCATCTTCCGCAAATATGTTTGCCGAAACATCCTTAATGAAGGAAAGAAAAACTTCCTCGTCACCGGACGCTGCGCGCGATCTTATGAGCACCTGTTTTTCCCACATATGAGCTGTTTTTTGGTAGTAGGTGATGGCTTCTCCGAGAGAAATCGCAAGTGCGCCGACGCGTCCGTGTGGGCGGAGCCTCATATCAACCCGATATGCGGCGCCTTCGCCGGTTTGCTCACCGACAAGTTTGGCGATCATTTCCGCAAGCTTTACAAAATACTGTTTGTTGGTTTGCACTCCCCTCGAACCCTGCCCGGAGGTTGAGCCATTTTTTGAAAAGAGAAAAAGCAGATCTATGTCTGACGAATAATTCAGCTCCTTTGAACCGAGTTTTCCGAGCGCAACGACACAAAACAAGGCCCGCGTAGACCGACCTTTTTCATCGGTTTCGAGCGGAATGCCGTACTTCTTGTCGAGTTCGTTTTGAGCAATATTTAGTGCGTAGGTGAGAATCGCATCGGCGAGGTTTGATATTTCCTCGGTAATTTCGGTAATCGTACCGAGGCGCCGGATGTCTTTAAGATAGATTCTTATCAACTCTCGACGGCGAAAACGCGCAAGCAGCACATGAGTTTCAAGCTGGGAATGCGTCAGAGCAAACCGCGCCAGTGATTCAAGTAGCTCTTCCTTTTCGCGAACTGCGGATGAATCACGTTCTCGGCTTAGCCACGTCACATAATTCGGATGTTGGAGAATCGTCGTGGCGAGAAGCGGGCTGTAGTTTGAAACGGTTAAGACGTCTGATAAAAGCCCTGCATTTTGATCGAGTTTTTTTGTTTGACCAGGATGTTTTTCGCTGAACTCGTTGAAAAAGCGCTTGGCGCCGGCAGGATCAGGAAGTTCGTTTATGAGTGATTCGATTTTTTCCATCTTGGTTTTTTACCGAGCTAATGATAAATCTTAAATGAAAAATGACGAGATTTGAATTTCAGATCGGGGAAAATTTTCACCGGAAGCGGCTCGATGAATTTTTGTTTAACGAGTTTAGTTCGCTGAGCAAGGCGTATTTGCGGCGCACTGTAAAAGAGGGAGGCTGCGAGGTAAATGGTCTTATCGAAAACCGGGGACGAATTCTCAAGAAGAATGATTTTATTGAGGTCGAACTCGACCGGAATCAGGAGAAGGGAATGAAGCCGGAGGAAATCCCGATCAAGATCGTTTACGAAGATGAAGCGATAATTGTAGTCGATAAACCGAGTGGAATGCTCGTACACCCAACGAATTACGAGAGAAACGGGACACTTCTTAATGGTTTGAGCTTTTATCTGAACAAGAGTAACTCGACCGGGCTTTTCATTCGACCCCATCTGATTCACAGGCTCGATCGAGAAACCTCGGGGCTCATGGTCATCGCGAAAACGCCGAAAGCATCTCGCACACTTTGCAACCATTTCAAGCGCAAACTTTTTGAAAAGAAGTATTTCGCCCTCGTAAATGGTGAAGTGGAGGTCGTTGAAGGCGTGATCGAAGAGCCGATCGGACGCTATCACGAATTAAAGATGTGGAATGTTATGGAGGGCGGAAAGCCATCTGAAACACGTTTCAGATTCGTCGATAAATCGGGCGGGAACTCCCTTCTTGAGTTAGAACCGGTAACCGGACGGACGAATCAGCTTCGTATCCACTGTGCCCATATCGGTCATCCGATTGTAGGAGACGAAAAATATGGTGGAAGCGAGTTTCAAAGAATGTGTCTGCATGCGTCGAAAATCAGCTTTTGGCATCCAAATGGTGGAGCGAAAATCGAATTGTCGAGCGAAATAAGTTTTGAAAGTAAGACCGGTTGAAACTTTGTCTTAAAATCTTCATGGCGTTTTTGAGCAACTTTCAAGATTTCCTTGTAGGCTGACTCTTCACGGATGTTTTCCAACAGCGGGTCGCTAGAAATATACGGGTAGGAAAAGAAGCCGTTTTCTACGCTAAGCCTTAGAATTCGAATCGCCGATTCTTTCTCTCCCAATACTGCATATACTTGTGCGATTTTGTATATACCCTCGGCGTCGAAAAGTTCTTGATTTAAAGTTAATTTTTCGGCTGCCCTCAGCATAGCAACCGCCTTGGATCTTTTTCCGCCGATCTCATACGAAAGTGCCTTACCAATCTGCGACTGCAGCGAATCACTATCCAGCTCGTAGGCTCGATCAAACGCGATCTTGGCCGAGGAGAATTCCTTTAAGTGGTAGTCAACAAAACCTCTGTAAAACGAAAGGTAAGCGGAATCAAATCTTGCTGGTATCGACGCCTTATATTTCGCAAATTCCTTCAAGTAGAGGTAGTAGTTTGGCACGGAGGTTCTTAGCGTAAAGCCGGGGTCGATTTCATGAGCGTACTCGCCTGACTTCTTCGATTCCTCTAAGAGACCGGCGAATCGGTATGCGTAACTCAATTCCCAGTGGACGAGTGGATCGTCAGGGTGTTTTTTAACCGCTTCCCGCAATAATTCTGCGGCCTCTTCTACTTTATTAGTTTCGATCAGCATATCCGCAAGCATTGTGCGTGCGCGAAGCGACTCAGGATTGATTTCGAGCGCTTTTTCAAAAGCCCGCCGTGCCTTGTCATAGTGATCTTTTCCGCCGAATCTGGTTGAGGCATTTAGCACATAACTCGAACCCAGATAGACCCATGTACGAGCAAACTCTGGATCCAGTTTCGTGCTTTTTTCGAAAGCCTCGATAGCTTTTGGAAACTGCGATGCGTTGCGGTAGTCAATTCCATGCAAATAAAGTTCGTAGGCTTCTTCACTATGCGGTTTTGAAAGGTTGAGGAGGTTTTTTTCGAAAGTGGAAACCGTTAAACCGAGCTCAGAAATAATGCGCCTCGCCAAGCGCTCCTGGATGAGCGAAAGCTGGTGAGCTGGCACTTCAAAATCATCTGAGTAGAGAAGGCTGTTTGTGGGGAGATCGATCAATTCAACTTTGAACGCAATCTTGTCACGGATTTTTTGATAAGTGCCCGCAAGCAATAAATCAGCCTGGATTTCATTGGCCACCTGTTGAGGACTAGGTGTCTGACCAACAAACTTCGAAACCGATTGAGATGGCCTAACACCTAAAATCTTGATTGGCGCAAGTTTTGAGATCATCGAATCGGCTAAAGCGTAACCGAGATAATCTGTTTCGGGGTCAGGTTGAAGATTTGTAAATGGAAGAACAGCGAGATGTCTCTGCTTTTTGATCGTAGATGGTTTGTAAAAATACCATCCAGTTAGCCCAATGGCCACGAGTGCTAGTAACCCACATATCGCGAAGGCCAGACGCGCCTTTGCCGGGTTCGTTTGAGATCGGAGTCCCTCAGGCGAGACGGTTTTAACGCTGCATGTAAATCGGTAGCCCCTTCTGGGAATGGTTTCTATACATCGTTTTTCGCCTAATGCTCTCCGGACCTGAGAGATAGCCACCGTTAAATTATTTTCTTCTACAAAACTTCCACTCCAGATTTTTTCAAAAAACTCATCTTTCTTAACTGTATGCCCTGCATTCTCAAGCAAAAGTACTAGCACTTGAAACGCACGAGGGCTTAGAGGAACCTCTTCGTCTCCCGAGAACAGTCTCTCTTCGTTTATGTCTAACTTGAAGTTGTCGAACTCGAACAATTTGGACGCCCTTGAGGTAGATAAAAGTTTTCGATGCTAAATAACATTCTATCTCAAGGTTATTTAAATTGGAATCTATTTTAGATTTCTTAGATTTTCCAGATTTTTAAAGATTTTACGAGGCTGCTTAAACCTAAGCGAGCAAGCTATTTAACCGCCTTAGCAACTAATTAACAAACAATTAGCCCAAATTTGAAGACTTTTTGATAGCGCTTTCACTATATTGAATCATGCAAGATAGGCTTTGAAGAATCGCAAGGCTACCCCCTCTCCCCCTTGCATGCTTTACTCACCAAAAATCGGGCGCCTGATTATTTGGTTGCAAATAACTCTCCAAAAGATAATCAACCTCAGGCTGAAAGTGATCGGTCATCACCGGTTAGGCCGGGTTCTCTGCGGATGAAATCGGACACTTTTCGTGCCGTTGGGCGTTTCGGGATATGCCAATGGCTCGGGTTGGCGTCACTCCGCCAGCGCTTTTGCCTCGTCCTCTTCCGAATACGCATCCCGTAGATTAACCGGCTGGGTCTTCTTTCGAAGTCTCATATTTAGAAGCTCAACGAAAACCGAAAACGCCATCGCACCGTAAATATACCCCTTCGGAATCTCAACGTGGAAGCTTTCAGCGGTAAGCGTAAACCCAATTAAGAGAAGAAATGCTAGCGCGAGCATTTTTACGGTTGGATGTCTTTCAACGAAGTTTCCGATCGGTGAAGCAAAAAACATCATTGCGATAATAGAAACAACAACCGCGGCGATCATTATCCAGACCTGATCGACCATTCCAATTGCCGTGATTACGGAGTCGAGCGAGAAAACTATATCGAGCAGCATTATCTGGATAATTACGCTCGTAAAACCCGCATACACTTTTTTGGACGCGTGTCCCTCGTCGCCTTCAAGAGAACCGTGTATTTCGTGGGTGCTTTTTCCGATCAGGAACAACCCGCCAATAAGCAAGATGAGATCGCGACCGGAAAAACCTTTTCCAAAAATCGATATGAGCGGCTCCTTAAGACTCATCACCCATGTGAGCGAAAATAGAAGTGCCACACGCATCAGCAGGGCCCCAAGGAGCCCAATAAAACGTGCTTTTGCCTGCTGTTCTTTAGGAAGCTTGCCAGAAAGAATCGAAATAAAAATGATATTGTCGATTCCAAGGACAAGCTCAAGAAGCGTAAGCGTTAAGAAAGCTATCCAGATTTGGGGGTCGGCTAGAAAATCCATGGTTCAAATATAACGTATCTATCTATTTCAAACTGAAAGCGTAACCAACTGAGATAACAAGATTTCCGGTTTTACTGTCACCATTTAGTACGGTGTCTTTCTGAATACTGATTAGACCGCGAGAAACCCTTGCATCAACGAAGAAATAGTTTCTTTTATGAGGGATTTCAATTCCGCCGCCGCCGGTAAAGCCGAAATTGTTTTTGTTTACGTCATTTTTAATGTCGGTCGTTGCTGTGAAATCCACCGGAGGAACTGGGGTTCCCGCAGGAGGAAGCAAAAGCGGTGTTCCTGCTTCATCAAGAAAGATCGTGCTGCTGCCGCTTGTCTTTGTCTTTGCAGTAAGTAGTCGACCGTAAAAGACTCCGCCATTTACATACACCCTAGTTTTGTCCTTAGAACCAAACCTATACTTTGCTAGCACGGGAATCTCGAGATAATTTAGCTCAGCAGTGTTCTTGAAGTCGCCAAAGAAGTATTGCCCTGGCGGAAGCGGCGGTAAACCTGGAAGCGGCTGTGTGATCGGCTGCACACCAGTTCGCTTTCCACCCTGTCCGGCAAAATTCACCTCCGTCTGAACCGAGAATTTTTCCGTTACTCCAGCTTCAAAAAAGGCCCCAAAGTTGGGCGCCAGACGCGATTTGAAATCCTTGCTTAAAATATTTTGTTCGTCGCTCGAAAGCTGTGGGATACTCACCCCGCCTTTTATGCCGATGTAATTTTCTTTTTCATTCTGAGAAAATGCTGTTTGGCTTAGGAAAAAAACAAACACGATTATTAATATGCTGCTGAAATTTTTCATATCGGTCTCCAGTTTCCAATTAATTTTGGGTATTGAGAGGTGTGATGAATATAGCACAATTCACGGCGGGTTTTGAGTTAGCGTTTGTAAACAATTTTCCCGCCAACAATCGTCGCCACGACTCCGCCTGTAAATCTTTGTCCGTCAAAAGGTGTGTTGCGTGATTTCGATTTCGTGTCCCCTGCGTTATGTGTCCATTCAAGTTGGGGGTCAACAATAGTAACGTCAGCGATTGCTCCCGCTTTTAAAGTGCCGCGATCCTCTAAACGGAAAATCTTTGCCGGATTTGCGGAAAACATTTGCACCAGGCGCTCAAGGTCGACAATACCTTTATCCACAAGGTGTTGCATCGCTAAACCTAATGCAGTTTCCAGGCCTGTAATCCCAAAAGGAGCTCGGTCGTACTCAAGAGCTTTTTCGTCTATGTGATGCGGAGCGTGATCGGTGGCGATGGCATCAATTGTCCCGTCTCCAATAGCTTCGATTACGGCTTCTACATGCCTTTCACTCCTGAGCGGAGGAGCCATCTTTGTGTTTGTATCGTAACCTTCGACCGCCTGATCGGTCAGCGCGAAGTGGTGGGGCGCAACCTCACAGGTAACGTTTACGCCCTCATTTTTCGCTCGCCGAACTGCCTCGACCGCACCCGCTGTAGAAATGTGCGCGATGTGTATATGTGCACCAGTTTCTTTCGCGAGCAATATGTCGCGAATTGCATCGTTGTCCTCGGCGGCCGCCGGCATTCCTTTTAGGCCCAAAAGAAGGGAAGTTTTTCCTTCGTGCATTACGCCGCCTGCCGAAAGCGATTTGTCTTCGCAATGGTCAACCACAGGCAAATCAAAATCCTTTGCATATTCCATCGCCCTGCGCATCATTCCGGCGTTCGGAACCGGACGACCGTCATCCGATACCGCAACCGCCCCAGCAGCCTTCATTTCTCCCATTTCCGCTAGCTCTTCACCGCCTGAGCCTTTTGTTATTGCGCCGACAGGGAATACATTCGCGAGCCCGGCGTGCTCAGCCTGCTCAATCATAAAACGTGTGATCGCGGCGTTGTCATTGATCGGATGGGTGTTTGGCATTGGGCAAACCGAAGTAAAACCGCCGGCAACTGCCGCCGCGCAACCCGTTGCAATCGTTTCCTTGTGTTCCTGCCCCGGTTCGCGCAGATGTACGTGTAGGTCAATAAAACCGGGCGCAACGAGACATCCACTTGCATCAAAAACTTCTGCATCCTTTGGCGTATCTTCATCTTGCCGGAGCCAAGCGGAAACTTTCCCATCCTCAATAAGGATGTTCATTCCCGTGTTTTCTTTTCCGATTGGGTCGATCAGGTGCCCGTTTTTAATTAAGAGTTTCATTTAGCTTTCGTCAAATTTACGGAATCAACAATCTTTCTCGATGTCCTGCTTCTACCGATTCCATTTTTGTTTGGTCGACATCGGGGCGCTACCGCTTCCCGTACTGATGGTATATCTTTTCTGACCACTGACCACTGACCACTGACCACTGACCACTAACCACTGCTCACCGCTTTCCCTCCAGTCGCTAGATAGAGCACCGCCATTCTAACAGTTACGCCATACTTTACCTGGTCAAGAATCTGCGAACGCGATGAGTCTGCAACGTCTGATGCGATTTCGATTCCGCGGTTCATAGGTCCGGGATGAAGCACGATCGCGTCTTTTTTGGCAAGATCGAGACGTTCCTGCGTTAGACCGTAGTGAATAGCGTACTCGCCCAATGTTGGGAAGAAGGCAGAATCCTGTCTTTCCTTTTGAATACGCAAAATCATAACCACATCCGTATCCTCAATTGCGGCTTCGACATTTGGCTCAACCGTAAGACCTTCTTCAACTAAGGCTTCAAAGCTTGGAGGAACAAGTGTTCGCGGGCCGGAAACGCGAACCGTAGCCCCAAGTTTTGTTAAAAGGTGTATGTTCGAACGCGCGACGCGCGAATGCAGGATATCGCCCAAAATTGCTACCTTTAGCCCTTCGATCTGTTCTTTTTGCTCGCGAATCGTCATCGCATCGAGAAGCGCCTGGGTCGGATGCTCGTTGGTGCCATCTCCCGCGTTTACGACCGCCGCACGACTAATCTTTGCTAATTGGTGCGGAACACCGGCGCTCGCATGTCTTACAACGATACAGTCGGGAGCCATCGCATCGAGCGTTAACGCAGTATCAATTAAAGTCTCACCTTTTGTAACGGAAGAGGTTGATACACTTACGTTTACAGCGTCAGCAGAAAGGCGTTTTGCAGCGAGTTCGAAAGAGGTCTTTGTACGTGTCGAATTTTCGAAAAAGAGATTGATTATTGTCTTGCCACGCAAAGTTGGCACTTTTTTGATTTCGCGCTCGGAAATCTCGCGGAAGTTTTCGGCAGTATCAAGAATACCGAGGATTTCCTCCGCTGAAAGATCGCGAATTCCTAGTAAATCTTTACGATGAAAAGGTTTTTCCATTTGTGTCGTCGTCACAGCCTTTCTTTAAAGGGGGTTTTTGCATTGCTTTTTTTCGCTTCGCCCACGGGCGAGGACAAGCCGTCGCCCCTACATTTTCCTTCGTGTTTTTTCGTCGGCATATGCACAAAAAAAGCAAGGCATCAAAATCCTTGCTTGAAAATCAATCATCCGGCAACTTGTATATGCCGACAGCCTCTCGATCATCATACTCCTTGAGCATCACCTTGATAATTTCGGAATGCGAAGTTGGAACCGTTTTCCCAACATAGTCGGCATGAATCGGAAGTTCCCGATGCTCGTGGCCGCGATCTATGAGCACGGCTAGCTGAACCTTATTTGGTCGCCCGAAATCCATTAGCTGATCAAGCGCCGCACGAATCGTTCGCCCGGTATAAAGTACGTCATCAACCAATACAATCGTTTTTCCATCGATGTCCGTATCGAGCTCGGTTCTGTTTACAACCGGATTTGCTCCCACCGTCGAAAGGTCGTCGCGATAGAGCGTAATATCGATAATTCCAAAAATCGGTTTAACGCCTTCTAGCTCTGTTATTTTCTCAACCAGGGTTTCCGCTAGCGGAACGCCGCGTCGCCGGATTCCAACCAAATACAGGTTATCCGCGCCCTGATTCGTTTCGACGATCTCCGAGGCGAGCCGGGACATTGCGCGAGCGATGCGTTCGCTGCCCATAATGATTGCTTTCTCGATGAATTTGATTTCGTCTGACACTTGGCAAATCCTAGCAAAGCTAAACTCAAAGTTCAAAGCATCACGATGCGAAGTTTTGCTTTTTGAAATAATCATTTAACATCAATCAGAACAAACGATGTCCAGCCTTTATCAAAACTTAATGCGACCCGCCTTGTTTAGTTTTTCGAGCGAAACTGCGCATGAAATCGGACTTAACTCGTTACGCGTCGGGCTCGGGTCGAAGTTTGCACAAAAGATTGCGAGAAAAAGGTTTGTGTCTGATGATTTTGTGGCGCTTGAGCGATTCGGATTGAAGTTTCCTAATCCGTTTGGGATGGCGGCGGGGTTTGATAAAAACGGTGTTGTTGTGAATCAACTCGCGGCTCTAGGGTTTGGCTTTGTAGAAGTTGGAACCGTAACACATAAACGGCAGGAAGGTAATTCGCTTCCCAGACTTTTTCGTTTACCAAAAGATGAGGCATTGATAAATAGGATGGGGTTTAACAACGACGGCACGCCACATGTAGTCGAGCGCCTGAAAAAGATTAACGCGGAATGTGTTTTGGGCGTAAATATAGGGAAAAACAAGGACGTGCCTAACGAGGAGGCGACGGAAAACTATCTCGCAAGTTTTGACCTGGCGTTTGAAGTTGCTGATTATATCGCCGTAAACGTTTCTTCACCGAATACGCCGAATCTTAGGGCGCTTCAAAGCTCTGATAATTTGGAGGATCTATTGTCGGCCCTGCAACGAAGAAACCGGGAGCTTGGAGGGAAGCCTCTTCTGGTCAAAATTGCACCGGATCTTGATGAAGAAGGGATAGAGGTAGTGGTCGATGTCGTTTTAAAGCATGGAATTTCCGGAATTATTGCGACAAATACAACAATATCGAGAGACGGGCTAAAAACCGCCTCGCCTGAGATAGATGAAATTGGTGCCGGAGGCTTGAGCGGTGCCCCCATTAGGAAACGCTCAAACGAAGTGATTAGGAAGCTGTATAAGCATTCAAAAGGGAAGTGTCCGATTGTCGGTGTCGGCGGAGTTTTTACAGCTGAGGATGCATTTGAGAAGATCGTTTCAGGCGCTTCTTTGATTCAGGCTTACACCGGATTTATCTATCGCGGGATATCTTTTGCAAGGGATGTGAATCAAGGGCTATTGGAAATTTTGAAAGATCGAGGATTTAACTCGATTGACGATGCGATTGGCGTAGGAGTAAAAGGGGTCTGACGCCCCGAAATTAGAATCTTTTTCAGCATTTGGTTTGCTTGTTTGTAGTTTGACACAGACCTTCGAGAGGTTATAATTATTTCCTTTGTATTTGCGCTGTTTGAAAGCCCAATTTATCTCGATAAAAATGATCGTTGATGTAACAAAACTTGAAAATTCTCAGATTGAGATTGACCTTTCGATTAAACCAGAAGAAATCGATATGGAAAGCGAGTTTGTGACGGCGAAGCAGGCAGTTGAGTTCGACGGCAAACTTGATAATCAGGAGAATTGGACGCTGATTGGCGGAAATATACGTGCGGAGCTGGAAGTGGCTTGTGGGCGTTGTGTGGAGCCTGTCGATAATCCGGTTGATCTTCAGTTTGAAACGGCTTTTATTAGAGCTGAGAATTTTACGGAAGAGCGCGAAACGGAGCTTGAAGTTAAGGGGCTCGACGTTTCGCTGTTTGAAGGAAACGAGATAAATTTGGTTGAAGTAGCGCAAGAGCAGATTGTAACGTCGCTGCCGCCGCAGGTTTTGTGCAAGGAAGATTGTAAGGGGCTGTGTACGGAGTGTGGAGCAAATAAGAATTTGAGGGCCTGCAAATGTGGGGAAGCTGAGGTTGACTCGCGCTGGGCAGCGCTAAAAGATATAAAGAAAGATACTTAGGTGAAACGGGAAATCCTAGTTTCACATTTTATTTTAGGAGTAATAAATGCCAAATCCAAAAAGAAGACATTCAAAATCGCGTACGCGAAAGCGCCGAGCGCATGACGCTTTAAAAATTCCTGAGTTTTATCTGGATAAAGATACGGGCGAACCAATGCAGCCGCACCGCATAGATCCGAAGACCGGAGTCTATAAGGGTCGGAAAATTCTGAACGTTAAGGAAGAATTGTAATTAGTTGACTGGAAGTTTCCGAGTTTAAGGAGTTGAACGAGTTTCGTACTTACGAAATCTCAAAACCTCCGCCAACTCACTAAACTTCGAAATATGAACGCAGGAATAATTAGCACGGGGCACGACTATCCGGACGGTATTTTAACCAATGCGGATCTGGAAAAAATAGTAGAAACCTCCGATGAGTGGATTACCACCCGCACCGGCATCAAACAGCGTAGAAAAGCTGCTGACGATGAATACACCTCTCAATTTGCGGTTCGAGCAGCTCAAAAAGCGTTGGAAAAAGCCGATATCGACGTAGAAGATATCGAAATCATCCTTTGCGCAACCACGACACCCGATCAAATCCTTCCGTCAACCGGTTGCCTTATTCAAAAAGAAATAGGCGCAACAAATGCGGCAGGAATGGATGTCTTCGCGGCCTGTTCGGGTTTCTTGTACGGCATCACGATGATTGAATCGATGATCCGAACTGGAGTTATCAAGCACGCACTTGTGATTGGAGCTGAAGTCTTAACGAAGTACGTCGATTATACGGATCGCTCGACGTGTGTGATTTTTGGCGATGGAGCAGGTGCCGCGGTAATCGGACCGGTTGAAGATGGAAAAGGCGTGCTCGCAACGAAAATCCTTTCCGATGGCCGGTACGAAGAACAGCTTTTTTCTCCAGGCGGTGGTACAAAACTTGGAACCACTCACGAAACGATTGACAATCGCGACCACTATTTCAAAATGCGCGGAAATGAGCTTTTCAAAGTGGCGGTTCGTTCAATGGCAGGAATTTCAAAGGAACTCCTCGAAAAGACCGGTTATACGATTGACGATGTGAAAATGGTGATTCCGCATCAGGCGAATCAGCGAATTACAGATGCGGTTGCCTCGCGTCTAAAAGTTCCGGAGGAAAAGCTCTATTCCAACATTGCTGAGCATGGAAACACTTCGTCCGCCTCGATACCGATTGCGCTGGATGAATGTCTGGCTGACGGTAAAATTGTTGAAGGCGATCTGGTGCTGATGACCGCTTTTGGCGGCGGCGTTACCTGGGGTGGAACGTTGGTCAGATTTTAGAATGCGGAATCCGGAATGCCATTTAATCGAGTTAATTGGAATCAAACAATTGTTTAGTCGGCGGTCTACGACCGCGAAATTTTGAATTAGATTGGTTGAAGGCTATAGCGAGAGATAAAAGAGAATTTTAGATATTTGAATGAGTAAAACGGCATACATTTTTCCGGGGCAGGGTTCGCAGAGTGTCGGAATGGGAAGAGACCTTTTCGATAGCTTTCCGAGTTCGAAAGCAGCATTTGACGAAGCCGATGAAGCGCTCGGTTTTTCGATTTCGGAGATGTGCTTTGCGGGAACCGACGAGGATTTGGCGCTAACTGCAAATACTCAGCCGGCGATCTTAACAACTTCTATCGCTGCATTTCGTGCGATAGAAGCAGAGGGTTTTGCAAAACCGGATTTTGTTGCGGGACACAGTCTTGGAGAATATTCGGCGCTTGTAGCAGCGGGTTCGCTAAGTTTGGGTGATGCGGTTAAAACGGTTCGAAAGCGCGGAACCTATATGCAGGATGCGGTCCCGGTTGGCGTTGGAGCGATGGCAGCAATATTGGGGCTCGATGCGGAAGCGGTTGAAGAAGGTTGCAAAGAGGCGGCTAAAGAACAGATTTGTTCGCCCGCAAATATCAATTCACCGAAGCAAACGGTGATCGCAGGAAACGCTGAAGCCATTGATCGAGCATGCGAAATTTTGAAGGAAAAGGGGGCGCGGCGAACCGTAAAACTAAACGTTTCGGCACCTTTTCACTGTGATTTGATGAAGCCGGCTCAGGAACAACTTGCGGTTGATTTACAGGAAATTAACTTCAAGGATTTAGAATCTCCGGTGATTGAAAACGTATCCGCCGAAGAAAATTCCGAAGGGAAGAGAGTCGGGGAAGCGTTGACTCAGCAGGTTTCGTCGACAGTTAAATGGCTTCAAACGATCGAGTATTTGTTAGGGGAAGGCGTTGAAACTTTGGTTGAGGTAGGCGCCGGGAAGGTTTTATCGGGGTTAGTAAGACAAATTGACCGCGATGTGAGAGTTTTCAACGTAGGAGACTCTGAGAGTTTAAGAAATACATTGGATAATTTATAAAAAAAGCTAGGAGAAGATATGTCGGACGTACAAGATAAAATTAAGCAAATCATTGTAGATGAATTAGGGGTCGATGAAGCGGAAGTTACTGAAAACGCACGTTTTATCGAAGATCTGGGAGCAGATTCACTTGACTTGGTTGAGCTCGTGATGCGTTTCGAAGAGGAATTCGATATTGAAATTCCCGATGAAGACGCAGAGAAGATCCAAGGCGTGAAAGACGCTTACGCCTATGTCGAACAGCAGCAGAAATAAAGCCGTTGCCTAATTCGCCATACGTAATTCGCGGAAGCGGCGAATTGCGGGAAACGAATTACGAATTACGAAGCATATGAAACGTCGTGTTGTAGTAACCGGACTTGGCTTGGTAACCGCATGCGGAAAAGATGTTCCTACTACCTGGGATTCTTTGATGCGCGGCGAGAGTGGTGCGGACTACATAAAAAAGTTCGATACCGAGGATTTTTCGGTTAAGTTTGCATGTGAAGTTAAAGACTTTGACGCGCACGACTACATACCGAAGAAAGAAGCTCGTCGAATGGGTGCGTTTACGCATTTCGCCATAGCAGCTTCGGACGAAGCCATAAAAGATAGCGGTCTAGAGATAAACGACTCAAACGCCGAGATGGTCGGAACCTACATAAGCTCCGGAATCGGAGATTTTTGGGCGATTGAGCGCGAACACGACAAACTTCTAAAGTCTGGACCGGGAAGGGTTTCTCCCTTCTTTATTGTTTCGGCGATTGTGAACCTTGCTTCGGGAAATGTTTCGATTCGGCATGGCGCAAAAGGTCCGAATTCCGCGACTGCAACGGCTTGTTCGGCTGGCTCACACGCTATCGGAGATAGCTTTAGGCTCATTGAGCGCGGCGATGCTGACGCAATGATTTGTGGTGGCGCTGAAAGTGCGATCACGCCTATGTCAGTAGCGGGTTTTGCCTCGATGCGAGCTCTTTCGACTAGAAACGACGAACCAAAGCGCGCTTCAAGACCATTTGATGCGGATCGAGACGGTTTCGTGATTGGCGAAGGAGCCGGGATTCTAATTCTCGAAGAGTTGGAGTTTGCGAAGGCTCGCGGTGCGGTAATCTACGCAGAGATCGTTGGGTACGGAATGACATCTGATGCGTTTCACGTTACGGCACCTGATGAGACAGGTTCTGGTCCACGACGCGTGATGGAGCGCGCGATCAAGGACGCAGGAATTTCTCCGGAGCAGGTGGGTTATATTAATGCTCACGGCACGTCGACGCCGTATAACGACAAAACCGAAACGCTCGCGATCAAAAAGTGTTTTGGCGAACACGCAAAGGCGCTCGCTGTAAGCTCGACAAAATCGATGACAGGTCACGCACTTGGCGCAGCAGGGGGCATCGAGGCTGTGATTGGTGTTAAATCGTTGACAGAGAACATGTTGCCGCCGACGATCAACTACGAGAATCCCGATCCTGACTGCGATTTGGACTATGTGCCAAACGAGGCAAGGGAAGCGAAAGTTGAATGCGTTTTGTCCAATAGTTTTGGTTTTGGCGGTACGAACGCTTGTTTGATATTTAGGCGGTACGACGAAGACTAAGTTTTTGCGTTTCGATTGGCTTTTTTGGTTGGAACGCGTTATTTTTGAGTTTTGAATGAATGGTCATTCACTGAAGTGCCGGCATCGGAAATTGCAGGACTTTTAGGTTTAATTTATTTTCGAACGCTTAGGCGTTCCGACGGAAATCATGAAAATAATAGTTTTAATGAAGCAGGTCGCCAATAAGGATGCCGTTTTGCGCATCCGGGACGACGAAAAATGGATTGATGATTCGGATGTTTCCCAGCAGACAAACGAATCTGATGGATATGCGCTTGAAGAGGCGCTTCGTTTGAAGGAAGCGAAAGGCGAGGGCGAGGTAATCGTTTGCACGCTTGGGAAGGCAAGTGCGAAAGCGGTAATAAAAGACGGACTCGCACGAGGCGCTGATCGCGGTATTCATATTGTCGTGGAAGACGAGAACGCGCTTTCGCCATATCAAATTGCGAAAACGATCGCTGATGCGATTCGAGAAGAAAACGCCGATTTGGTTTTTGGCGGATTGCAGTCAGACGATGCAAGCTACGGTCAAACGGGCGTTGTGCTTGCGGAAATGCTTGGAATTCCACACGCTACGATTGTGATCGAAGTGGATCGGGATAGCCTTTCTGATGATAGTTTGCGCGTAAAACGGGAACTTGAAAGCGGCTGGTATCAGTGGTTTGACTATAAATTGCCGGCGCTTTTAACGATCCAATCAGGTATATCGCAAATCCGATATGCATCGCTTAAGGGCATCATGGCGGCGAAAAAGAAAGAGATTAGAGAAGTTACGCCCGAGCTTGTTGCGTTTGATTCCGGGCAAAAAATTGGGAAGGTTTATCTTCCGCTCAAAACTAAACAAACTCAAATGCTTGGTGATGGCGACGCTAAGGCGGGCGCGACCGAACTTATTGAGAAGCTGAAAACGGAGGCGAGAGTGCTTTGACAGTGAGCTGTAAGCAGAGTAGTAGAGACCAGTAGGGACAAAATTATCTATCAGCGGTAAAAAAGTAGACGGTTCGAGGAACGTATAACGAATGCCGTATACGAGTTACCAATTACGAAAAACAATGATTTTAGTATTTATCGAACACAAAGATTGCGTATTAAATAAAACCTCGCTCGAAGCTGTTGCGGCAGGACAAAGCATCGGAAAGGAGCTTGGTTTGGGCGTGGCAGCTGTAGTTTCATGCGCTGGAGATTGTCCTGTGGCGCAAGAAATTTCGAAATATAACTTGGAAAAAGTGATTATCGCGAAAAACGAAAAGCTCGACACCTATACGCCTGACGGTTATGCGGACGCATGGGAAGCTGTTATCAAACGCGAAAACCCGCAGTACGTCATCATGGCACACACCTACCAAGTGCGTGATTTCTGTCCGAAGGTTGCGACACGATTTGGTAAAGAAATGCTTGGCGATTGCATACGATATTCAAACGAGGGCGGCGATCTTACGTTTACGCGCCGTATCTTCTTGGGCAAACTCGATGCCGATATCAAGATTGATGGCGAAGGACCATATTTTGTAACTTTCCAGTCAGGCGCTTTTCGCGGCGACGCGGCCGAGGCGGGAAGTGCGACGGTTGAAACCACGGACATAGAGGTTGGCAATATTCGTATGACACCGGAAGATCCCTTCCAGGAGGCGAAAGCTTCGGTTGATTTAACCAAATCAGAAGTTATCGTCGCGGTCGGACGCGGTATCAAATCGGAAGAAAATATCGCAGTTGCTCAGGAGCTTGCTGATGCGCTTGGTGCGGATGTTGCGGCATCGCGTCCAATTTGCGACTCCGAGTGGCTTCCGATTGACCGTCAGATCGGCTCTTCGGGACAAACAGTCTCACCAAAACTCTACATCGCTCTAGGGATATCCGGAGCGATCCAACATACCGTTGGAATGAAAAATTCCGATACAATTGTTGCAATCAATAAGGATAGTGAGGCGCCTATATTTGATATCGCTGATTACGGGATTGTTGGTGACTTATTTGACGCGGTGCCCGTTTTGATTGAAGAGATCAAGAAAGGTTAGCCCGGTTGGGGGAAGGTTGGAATTCTAAGAGTTTTAGTTTTAGCCGACTGACTGGTGCAGGCTTTGCCCGGCTTGAGGTTTAGCGAGGTTTTGTTCGACAAACTTGACTAGTATCAATTCCACAAGCTGCTCATCGACTTTTCGATCAAATTTCTTGTTCAGCTTCTCGGCGATGTCTTTTGGAGAGCATTTACCATTACACAATTCAAGAATTGCAGCGGAGATTTTGTTCAGACTAATGGCATTCGATGTTTCCGTATCGTAAACGATAACTTCGTTGCCAACGTTTTCTGCTATTAGATTTGAGTTGCGCAAGAAAACAGCGCCGCGGGTATCTGTCAAGTTTCGCTCCTCCAAAATAAAAGTAGTTAGGAGACAACTTACCGATCTGTAGGGTAAGTTCCACCAATTTTGTGAGAACACCACTCCCTGATCTCAACTACCATCAAAACCAAGCCAATCGCGTGTGTACTAAAATGGTACAACAACGAACTTGCGTTCATCAACTATATGTTGGGATTTTTCATCAATTACTGCAAAATAGGGCGATAAGTATTTAAACTCTTTGGTTCAACACTTATCGCGCCATGCTGGAGTTTTTTAACTAGTCCAAGGAAGCTGAGATCGCTTCATCAAAAATCTCCAGAGCGACATCATTATAGTTGGGGAAAAGTTTTCGGTGTATTATCCTCAGCTTTTTTTGAATTACCAATTCAGTCAAAACCAGAGGAGGTGACCAACGTATCGTCGAGCTTCCGCAGCCGAGGATTATAAGCCCGCGGTTGAAGCATTCCATCTCAATTCGATCACGAAGCTCAACGTGATGATCGCCGTTTTCTTTTACAAATTCTACGCCGACCATTAGCCCGTATCCGCGAACGTCGCCGATACATTCGTATTTTTCTTGAAGCTTCCTCAGACCGTCTTGTAGGTAATTTCCAACCTGCGCTGCGTTTTCAACCAATCCGTCTTCGAGCAACTCGATCGTCTTGAGCGCGCCGGCGATGCAGACCGGGTTTCCGCCAAACGTCGACGCGTGGGCGCCTTTATGCCAAGACATCACATCGGCCCTGGCAACACATGCGCCGATTGGTAAACCTGAACCTAGCGCTTTAGCCAAACACATAATATCCGGCGCTACACCCGAGTGTTCGGCTGCAAACATCTTTCCCGTGCGTCCCATTCCGCTCTGCACTTCGTCAACGATCATCATAATTCCATGTTCATCGCAGATTCGTCTGATTTCTTTCATAAACGCCTTGGGTGCGGGCAGGTAGCCTCCCTCGCCTTGTACCGCTTCAATCACGATTCCAGCGACCTCTTCCGGCGGAGTAGTGTGTCTGAATATCTTGTTTTCAAGCCAATGTATGCAGTCGCGAGTAATCGTTTCTTCGTCCGTTGCGCGATCATCGGCGAAGTGTCTAAATTTATTCGGATACGGAATGTGAACAACGTCTAGTGCCTGCCTTGCAAATCCAAGGCGCTGGACGCGTTTTGACGAGGTCAGCGAGAGCGCACCCATAGTTCTTCCGTGAAATGATCCGAAAAAGGAAATAAACTTCTGACGCTTTGTATGGTACATCGCCAGTTTGAGAGCAGTTTCGACGGCTTCCGCGCCGCTATTCGCAAAGTGTGTTTTTGTATCTCCTTCGATTGGAACGATCTCGTTTAATTTGCGACCAAGGTCCGGCATTTGACGGTAGTAGAAGTCTGTTCCGCACATATGCATAAGCGTTTTTGTTTGCTCAGTGATCGCTTCGACGATTTCCGGATGGCAGTGCCCGGTCGAGCAAACAGCGACTCCCGCATTGCAATCCATAAATATGTTTCCGTCAACGTCTTCAAGCCACACTCCGCTGCCTTTTTCGACCACGAGCTTGTAATCGGGACGCGGGTAGCTAGGCGTTACATATTTTTCATCCTCGACAATTATTTCTTTTGCGTTTGGACCTGGAAGTTCGGTTTTGATAATCGGTTTTTGTATATCGGTTGATGGTGTCAATTTTTTCTCTCCTGTTTAGAAATGAATGTGGATATTGTCGAGCTAGCTCGACGCTAAAACGCGCATCTGATAGAGAGAAATTAGTCGCCGCCGAAGAGTGCAGGACGAAGACTTTTCGGTCTTAAATTTGAAATACTTCGTTGGGTCATATGAAAACGAATCATATCTTAATCGTGAAGGGAATTTCAAGATATAAGAATGATAGAGCGCAGGCATCCTCGCTGCGTTGTGCGGGCCGCGCGAATTTTCGCATATCGATCGTATGAACCTATCGAACGATTCCGCGTTCATCAAGGGCGAGGGGCTTGTACTCCAACCCGCAAAATTATGTGTTTGCCGTTCAATTTTTTAATTGCAAGAATAATCTTATGCAAAGCTCAAAAAAGCACACAAACAAACTCGTCCATGAAACCAGTCCTTATCTGCTTCAGCACGCCCACAATCCGGTAGATTGGTATGCGTGGAATGAAACGGCGCTTGAGAAAGCAAAAGCCGAAGACAAGCCGATTCTGTTGAGTATTGGCTATTCGGCGTGTCATTGGTGTCATGTGATGGAACGCGAGTCGTTCGAAGACGAAAAGATTGCGAAGCTTATGAATGAGAATTTCATAAATATCAAAGTCGATCTCGAGGAACGTCCGGATATCGACAAGATCTATATGAACTTCGTGCAGATGACTGCCGGGCAGGGTGGCTACCCGCTCAACGTATTCCTACTGCCCGACCAGCGTCCGTTTTTTGGCGGTACATATTTTCCGCCAGCTCCTCGTTTTAAGATGCCAAGTTGGGAACAGATTCTGACGAGCGTGGTCGAGGCTTATCGCGGGCGCCGAGAAGAGGTTTTGCACTCGGCAAACGACATTTTGGGCGAAATTAGAAGATTTGGTCTCACGGAAGCGTCTCATGAGAGTCCGGCTTACGATCTGCTAGATTCGGCGTTTCACAATATTGCCAGAACCTATGACGGTGTAAATGGAGGATTTGGCGGAGCTCCTAAGTTTCCTCCTCCTATGACTCTGGAGTTTTTGCTTCGATATCACAGCCGGACCGGAAATAAAGAAGCCCTTGAGATGGCAGAAAAAACATGCCGGAAAATGGCACGTGGAGGGTTGTATGATCAGCTCGGAGGAGGCTTTCACCGTTATACCGTCGACGCGATTTGGCTCACGCCACATTTTGAGAAAATGCTTTATGACAATGCTCAGCTCGCAAGCGTTTATCTGCATCTTTTTCAGATTACAAAAGATGACTTTTATAAACGCACTGCGACAGAGACGCTTGAATACGTAAGGCGCGAAATGCTGGACCCTGATGGCGGCTTTTATTCGGCGCAGGACGCGGATTCGGAAGGAGTTGAAGGGAAATTTTTCGTATGGACGCCTGCCGAAGTTCGAGAGGTGTTAGATGAAACAGACTCAAAATATTTTGAGTTTTATTATGACGTTGCGGAGGCCGGGAATTTTGAAGGGAATAGTATTCTCAACGTTAAAAACACGCTCGCTGAGATGGCGGAAGCGTTTAAGATAACCGAAGACGAATTAAAACAGTCGCTTGAAAAAAGCAGAAGAAAACTATTCGACGTCCGGGAAAGTCGGGTAAAACCGTTCCGCGACGAGAAAGTGTTGACGGCCTGGAACGGTCTGATGTTGGCGGCCTTTGCCGAGGCTTCGGCGATTTTGGATTCCGATGAATATTTAGATATTGCAAAATCAAACGCAGATTTTCTATTGGCAGAACTTCAAAATGAAGGAAAACTTTTAAGAACCTGGAAAGATGGCGAGGCAAAATTAAATGCCTATATCGAAGACTATGCAAATCTTGCGGATGGACTTTTCGAGTTATATCAGGTTTCGGGCGAGGTGAGATATTTAACCGAATCGAAGCGGATTGTCGAAGAGATGATTAAACGTTTTTGGGACGAGGAGACGGGAGGTTTTTATTTCACATCCGTTGATCACGAAGAGCTTTTGGTGCGTTCAAGGGACTTTTTTGATAATGCTACACCCTCAGGGAACTCAGTCGCTACAGATATCTTGCTTAAGCTTTCAAAAGTTTTTGGGGAGGAGAAGTATGAGCAATATGCGGTTACTGTTTTTCGTGTTGTTGCGAATCAAATTAGGCGTTTTCCGGGAGCTTTTGGGCGTGTGTTATCAACCTTGGAATTTCATCTGGGATCGGTGAAAGAAATCGTAATCGTCGGCGAACGCGGCAATGAACTTGAGAGAGAAGTTTGGAAGGAGTTTAATCCCAATAAAGTCGTAGCAACCTCAAACGCTGGAAACAGTGTTGAACCTGTTGTTCCGCTCCTCGAAGGGAAAACGCAGATCGGAGATGAATCTACTGCCTACGTTTGCCAAAATTTCTTATGTAGGAAACCTACCGTTGACGCAAACGAACTGCGCAAACAGCTAAATGAGATTTAACAAAAAAAGTGCACTGTCCGAAAACAATGCACTTTGCTAATTAAGATAAGATTAAGAAATTAAGGCTTAACAGCTTCGCCAGCTTTCTTCACGGTGTCTTTTGCAGCATCCTTAACCGCTTCACCAGTTTTCTTTGCAGCATCGCCTGTTTTCTTAGCGGCGTCTTTGATGTCGTCCATAGCACTACCTTTCTTGTCGCCATCTTTCTTGTCGCCAGCTTTAGCGTCACCATCTTTCTTGTCGCCGTCTTTAGCGTCGCCATCTTTCTTGTCGCCGTCTTTAGCGTCGCCATCTTTCTTGTCGCCGTCTTTAGCATCGCCATCTTTAGCGTCGCCGTCTTTAGCGTCACCGTCTTTCATATCGCCATCTTTCGCATCTTTATCTGCGTCAGCGGTATTTGTAGCGTTAGCGTTAGCCTTATTAGCGTTAGCATCTTTCTTGGTAGGTTCTGCCGGGCAGCCAAGACCTAATGCACCGATAACCAATACTGCGGTTAAAAGTAAAATCTGTTTCATTGTAATTTTTCTCCTGTCTTCTTCAAAGATAAATTTATTTCTAGAGTAAAATGACTGACCTTAGAACAGTCACAAAATTAGTTCTCTTATTTAGAACATTGCCAAATATAAATAGCCAATCGATTTTAGTCAAATCAAAAAAACGCTAAAAAACCAAAAAAGGTAGATTTTTTTCACCAATTTGCTCCGAAACCCTCTGAACTTAGCTAAAAATAAGAGTTTTTAGTGTAAAACATTGTTGACTTGTGCCTGCAAAAAAAGTTACTTTTAGATTAGGATTAGCTCCAATTCCCCGGAACTATTAATACGTTAGCTCCTCCAAAGTATGAAAACAATCGAATCAAATTCCGAAAAACTTGGTCAAGGTATTCAACGCGGATATTTGTTTTTAATCGTGGCGTCATTTATCGCGCTCGTTTTGACCTTCGCAATCGCGATCTCCGGTTTTGGCTTTGCGGTAAAGATAGCGGCATTTGTTGCCACGCTTGCGATATACAGCATTATTCTTTTTGGAGCTTATCGAAACGTAGAAATGGAAAGCGAATTTACTGCTTCGGATACAGCACAAGATGCTGTCAAACTTCCGTTTACTAGGGAGGTTGATGAAAAGTTGGCGGTTTTAGATGAGGCGGGAAGGTTTTTTAGCGCGTCTTTAAAATCTGATGATATGTTTCGATTAGTAGCGAGCAGGATCGGAGAGATAATTGAACATCAAACTGCCGTTCTCTTTTCGATGAATTCGGAAAATAAGCTTGAGGCAGTGAACGCCTACGGCGAAAAAGCGCGGGCAATTACGACCGTAACTCTTGGAAGAGAACAGGGAATTGCGGGACGCGCATTCTTGAGCGGCAACGTCGAACGCGCCTCGGATCTATCGGACGAGCAGAAATGTATTGATGAAGAGATACTCGAGGATTTTGGTTCGGCTATCGCAGCTCCCCTAAAGAGCGTTGAAAAATTTGCCGTAATAGTTTTGTACGGCGGGAAAGGAAGAGAATTTTCTAACGACGACGCCATTTTGCTTGAGGCGGTTACCGAAAGAGTTTCACCGCTTTTAGTCAGTTCGTTTTCATTTGAACAGAGTATTTCGAATTCAATGACGGATTCGCTCACCAATCTACCGAATGAAAGAGCGTTTTATGTCGTGCTTGAGAACCAGATTGCCGAGGCACACCGTTATCAGGATAGCCGGCCTCTTACCGTGCTAGCTCTCGATATCAAAGGGTTCGCAGAGTTTAATAGATTGTTTGGACACTCGACAGGAGATAACCTGCTTGAGTTTGCGTCTAAGGTGATTGATGAGAATTTGCGGGACATGGATTTTTTGTGTCGATCGATGAATGATGAGTTTTGGGTTGTTTTGCCGACGGCATCTAATGAGATTTCGGAAACTATCGTTGATCGCATTGAAGCTGCGTTCGACGAAAAGAGTTTTGCCTTGCCGGGAGGGAAAGAATACAGGGTTGAGCTTAATTCCGGAACCGCTACTTTCTTACACGACGGCGAATCCACAAATCAACTTCTTCAAAAAGCGCTTCTTAGAAAGAAACAATCGAAACCCGATGAGGAAAGCTCGGTAATAATGTTTCCTAAGGAATACGTGAATTAAAAAGATCTCCCTGAAACTATCCGCGATAAAGACGTCACAAAATCCGATTTTGTGGTGTTTTTTTATTGTGGGAATAATTGTGCTCTAAATGAGATCTATTTAGAGGAATTTTTAGGAATAATGTAAACTTTTGATGAGTGGCGTTCGTTTAAATAATAACTTGATAAAGACAACGCATTCTATGCTTAGCGGAGAAAAACTTGGGCGTTACGAAATTGTCCGTAAGATCGGTTCTGGCGGAATGGGCGAGGTGTTTTTGGCTCATGATGATCAGCTCGATCGTGATGTCGCGCTAAAGGTACTGCTTCCTGAGTTTTGCTCAGATGGGCAGCGTGTGAAACGTTTCAAGCTTGAAGCTAAGGCCGTCTCTGCCCTCAATCATCCGGGAATAATTACAATTCACGAAATCGTCGAGGCTGATGAAAAGTTATTTATTGCGACTGAATTTGTTGATGGTTCGACCCTGCGCAGGCTTATGGAAGCCGGCGAACTAACCCTTTTTGATTCGGTCAAGATTGCCGAGCAGGTGGCCGACGCCGTAGCAGCTGCCCACGACGCAAATATTGTCCATCGCGATATAAAGCCCGAAAACATAATGATTCGCCATGATGGGTATTCAAAGGTTTTGGATTTTGGGCTTGCGAAGCCAAAGCTCATAGAGGGCGACCACGATGAAAGCGAGACCCTTCAATTGGTCAAGACCCAACCCGGACTTGTTATGGGAAGCGTCAGGTACATGTCTCCGGAGCAGGCGCGCGGCAAAGAAACAGATGAGCGCACCGACATTTGGAGTCTGGGGGTTGTCCTTTACGAAATGGTGACGGGAGAAAATCCATTTGAGGGAGAGACGATTAGCGATTCGCTGGCGGCTTTGATTCACAAAGATCCTGAATTTTCGGAAACGCTTCCAAACGAACTAACGGAAGTTTTCAAAAAATCGTTAAACAAGGAGGCCGACGGCAGATACAACAATATGGTCGAATTTGCGGAGGACCTCAAACACATACGCCTCAATATGGAGCGCGAGGTGGCTACCTTGAAATCTGCCGATTTCACGAAAACAACAGCTCTTCCAAAACAGAATACTAGTGAGAACAAGACACTGATTCATGAAACCCAGTCAGCAGAGAATACCGCTGCGGTTGGCAATCAGACTCAGACCAATACTCTTCCAGGTAAAGGGGGGTTTAGGTTTGCGCCTCTGGTAGTTCTCTTGCTTGCTTCTACTTTTGCCGTAGGCGCATGGTATTACCTGCCTTCAATTTTGGGTAATAGAGCTGCGACCTTTGATTCCGTCAGGGTTTCGCGTCTGACTAACGATGGGAACGCACTTGCCGCGACAGTTTCGCCGGATGGGAAGCTTGTCGCATATGTAAAAACCGAAGGCGGGCGCCAGAGTTTACAGGTCAGACAGGTTGCAACAGGGAGCGAAGTGGAGATCGTCTCCGCGACTGACCGCCGGTTTCTCCAACCCACCTTTTCGCCTGATGGGGATTTTATCTACTATGTTTCAGCGAAAAGCGGTGTCGGCACATTATATAAGGTCTCGACGCTCGGAGGCGAGAGTAGCGAGATCGTTGTTGACATTGACTCCTCTGTCACCATTTCTCCCGATGGCAAAGAAATTGCGTTTTTACGCCACGATCCGGCGGACGGCGGTGATGCGATAATTGTTGGGGACAAGGAAGGTAAGGCTTTAAAACCCCTTGTTAAGACAAAGGGCACGGATTTTGCGAAATTTAAGGAAGTGAAGTGGACTGACGATCAAAACAAATTGGTGATCATCGGTCAGAAAAACGATGCCGAAATGATTCAAACGATTGCCGTTGTGGATCGTAACGAGAAATCCGCAAAGGAAACGAAAGAATTTTCTGAGATCAACGACAACGGTTGGCAGTTTCTCGGAGGGATAAACTGGTTGAAGGATGGCGCCGGAGCCATTTTCATCGGGATGCAGAGCATTGATCAGAATAAGCAGATTTGGCATCTTTCTTTTGACGATGGGAAACTGAAACCGGTAACGACCGACACGAGCGACTATGGATTTTTAAGCGTTTCAGACGATGGAAATACGGTTGTTGCGGATAGGGTAGATCGGATTGCCGGATTGAGCGCTTACTCCTTGCAGTCAAAACAGATAAAGCAGATTTTGCCCCAGAGTAAGAATTTTCTCGGGCACTTAGGTGTCCACGAACTTCCCGATGGTAAAGTGCTTTACACAAAGTTGACCGGCGATGAAGCAAATATCTTTTTGCTGGATCCGAATGATGGAAGTGAGCGCCAACTTACTAAAGGCGTGAAACATAATCTTCATGTAACCGCAACGTCGGATGGTAAATATATTGTTTTTGTCTCGAATCGCGAGGGAGCAATGTCTGTTTGGCGTATGAACGCTGATGGGAGTGGCCCAATTCGGTTATCAAAAGCTGAAGGCGTAAGGGATGTGTTGCCACAAGTCACGCACGACGGGAAGACTGTTATTTTTACGCGCCAAGGTAACGATGCGGGTCGAGCCAGACTTATGAAGGTATCGATAGATGGCGGGAAAGCCGCGCCGCTGATTCCCGAAAGCGAGATTTCCGAGATACAGCACCGGATATCTCCCGACGGAAATTCGTTGGCTTTTAAGTCGTATGTATATAACAAGGAAGCCGGTACTCTGAAAACAACTCTTAAGGTTGGGGATTTCGGAAGTGATGGGTCAGTCGGAGAGATGACGGAGTTTGATTTTGAGTTGAATCGGCATTACCAATGGTCCCCTGACGGTAAATCGATCGTATTTATAAAACGCGAAGGAATCGGAAATATTTTCCAAATAGATCTGGCCACTAAAAAAGAACAGCAAATCACAGGGTTTAACTCCGGCAATTTAATGAACTTTGCATCCTCAAACGATGGAAAAAGCCTATTTCTAGTTCGCGGCATTATCAATAGCGATTTGATTTTGATTAAGAACACTTCAGCTGAATAACTACTTTTTACTCGGTTTGTGGGTTGTCCTTCGTTTAAGAGATGGAGGTCTTGTTTTCACTCCCTTTCGATCCACTAATTCAAAACTATTAGAAACTTCTAAAAGCACACCTTTATTCTTCTCAAATAGTGATTTCAGCGTCCAGGCCATGATTTGATAATACGAATCTGGGGCGTCAACTACGGTAAAAATATATCTAATATTTACCTTTTCCGTTGTGCCGCTGATTTCGAAACGTCTTGCCGGAAAGCCTCCTACCTTGAGTGAAACTGGATCTGACATCTCAGTGTTTTCGAGAAATAATGCTGTATTCTTTTTTACCAATTCCGTTACGTAGTCCAGATCGACAGTTTCGTCAAAATCTTCCTTCGAATCGGGGATAACAATTGCGTAGGTTTCCTGTAGCGGTTGCGCTGCCTGGAGAATTGCCTGTCCGTTCATATTGAGTTTTGTATTCCAACTCGCCGGAACCGTCAACTGGACCTTTTTGTCGTTGCTCACCGCGATTTTCGGCTCCGCGGCTTCATCTGCCTTTTTCGCAATCTCCCTGATCGCCGAGCATCCCAAAACAAAGGTTAACAACGCTCCAACATAGATTATGACAATGAAATTCTTTTTCATATATTCCTCCAAAAGCTAACGAACAAGCCTATTTGATCAATTAACGGTGTTTTTGCTTTTGTTGTCAAAACGTGGACAATTATTACGGCAAAAACGAATCGAATTGAGGTTTCTTTTTAATGGCAAAAATTTCTTTTTATGGCGGGGTTGGAACGGTAACAGGCTCCAAGTATCTTTTGGAGTCTAACGGACGGAAAGTTTTGGTTGATTGCGGGCTTTTTCAGGGACTTCGCGAGCTGCGAGAAAGAAACTGGCAGGATTTGCCGTTTGATCCAAAAGAGCTAGACGCAGTTGTAATTACTCACGCTCACATAGATCATACGGGTTTTTTGCCGCGCATCGTGAAGCTGGGTTTTAAAGGGCCTGTCTTCACCTCGAGCGCAACCGGCGATTTGATGAAAATTCTTTTGCCGGATTCGGCGAGGCTGCAGGAAGAAGAGGCGCGTTACAGAAACCGCAAGGGGCTGACATCTCATTCGCCCGCACTTCCACTCTATGATGAAGATGACGCCAAAGAGACGCTAACTAGGCTCCAGCCGGTTCCAAACGATGGCAACGCTATCGAGGTCTGCGAGGGGTTTAAGGCGAGTTTTATGGTTGCCGGACACATAATGGGTGCCAGCCTTGTTCTTATCGAAATGGAAAACGCGCGCGAAAATGGTGAGCCGATAAAGTTTTTGTTTTCCGGGGATCTGGGACATTACGACCAGCCAATACTAAAAGACCCGGCTCCGCCTCCGGCATGTGACTATTTGATGGTCGAATCGACTTATGGCGACCGCCTGCACAGTGAAGATAAATCAGATGACGAGCTCGAAAGAATTATTAAAGAAGGTCTGAAACGCGAAGGTCCGATTTTGATACCCGCCTTTTCGGTTGGGCGTACACAAGAAATCCTATATCTGATACGCGAGCTTGAGGAGGAAGGTAGAATTCCGGTTGTGCCTGTGATTGTCGATTCACCAATGGCCAAGCAGGCGACGCAGGTTTATAACCGCTGGCGCGAGGAGCACGACGAGGAGTACGCGAGTATTCTGGCGCGGCAGAAGCATCCACTGCGGACGGGAGCGATGACGACTACAAATAGCCGTAAGGAATCGAAAAAGGTTAACAGCAGAAAGGGCGTGAGGATAATTATCAGTGCGTCTGGAATGCTTTCGGGCGGGCGCGTGCTTCACCACGCCAAGTACGTTTTACCGGATGAGAATGCGACAATTGTTTTTGTTGGCTATCAAGCGGCAGGGACTCGTGGGCGGAGAATTATTGACGGTGAAAAAGAGATTCGCATTATGCGCGACTGGATTCCCGTGCGTTGTCACATCGAAAAACTAGATGGTTTTTCTGCCCACGCCGATTGGAAGGCTGTGATCAAGTGGCTTAAGGGTCTGCCGGAAGAGCCAAAATCGGTTTTTACCACGCATGGCGAACCGAAATCTGCCTCGGCGATGGCCGGGCATATACGGGATGAGTTTGGCTGGAAAGTTTTGGTGCCGGAGTATAATCAGTCGATCGAATTGAAGTAACTACTCATACCTCAGACACTCAATTGGATCTAGTTTCGCAGCCTTTCTCGCGGGGAGCACACCGAATACGAGCCCGACCCCTACGGAAACGATTAGGGCAAAGGCAATTGCCCAATATTCGATAACTGCAGGCAGGCTTGGTACTAGCAGCATTACAAGCTGAGATATCCCAATTGCGACGATAACACCGAGCAAACCTCCGAAAAAGGTCAACGTCATTGCTTCTAGAAGAAACTGCATCACGATCGCATTTTTTGTGGCGCCGAGCGCTTTCCTGATGCCGATTTCTTTGGTTCGTTCGGTTACGGAGACGAGCATGATGTTCATCACGCCAATTCCTCCGACCATCAGACCCAAACACGAAATTGCGATCGCTGCCAGACCAATCCCCCCAATTATCGAATCAAATTGTTTGATAAAGGCATCGGCAGTCTTGATATCGAAATCATTTGGCTCTCCAAACTTAACCTTTCTGCGCTGACGCAAGATTCCTTCAGCCTCCTCAAGAGCTTCCTGGACGCGTTTGCTTTTTGCCTTGATGATATGCAGGATCGCGTCTCTTTGCGGCGCAACTTTCATTGCGGTTCGCAGCGGCATGAAAACACTCCGGTCTTCTTCGTTCTCGCCAAAAAAACCGGCTTTTCGTTTTTCGAGAACGCCGATGATTTCCCACATCTGACCGTTCATACGGACCATCTTTCCAACGCGATCGCCCGATTTTCCGGGAAAAAGGGCTTCAGCCGTGTTGATTCCGATCACCAAAACATTCCTGCGTTGTTGGTTATCCGAATTCGTTATAAAACGTCCTTCATTCAAAACAACATTTGTAACTTCGGCATGGTTTGGCGTGACTCCATCAGTAAGTGCCCAACGGTAGTTTTTGTCTTCGTAAATTAGATTGTCGTCAAATCCGCGGCCCAGCGACCCTATTCTCGGCGCAATAACTGAGATGTCTTCGATCGCATCGGATTGAAGCAATATTGCGTCCGCATCCGCTACTGTTAAAACCTTCCGTGCCCGCTCTTCGCGATTGGGAGGTCCGAAACCGGTCGTCAGATGAAAGGCGTAAATGTTGTTTGTTCCATAGTCTTCAATCATCGCCACAATATTTTGACGAAGTCCAAGCAAAATCGAAGCGACAACAATTGCCGTGATAATTCCGACGACGATACCTAGAATCGTCAGAAAACTGCGAAACTTGTTGGACATAATGCTGTCCAAAGCCATTCTTAAAACTTCTTTTGGTAACGAAGTTGAAACTTTCATTCCAGGATTCCCATTCTAACTATGCTGTAGTGCGACAATCGGATCCAATTTTGACGCCTTGAAAGCCGGATAAAGACCGGCGATGATTCCGATAACGGTGGAAACTACGACGGCTAAAACGATATAGCCTATGGTAATTGTCATCGTGATACCCAACGCCATAGTGATTAACGACGTGACCCCGGCCGCTAAAATTATTCCCAAAATTCCGCCCAAAATACACAATGAAGCCGACTCAATCAAAAACTGAAGCAGTATCTGTTTTCGGGTTGCACCGAGAGCCTTACGAAGTCCGACCTCAAACGTACGCTCGGTAACGGAAACGAGCATGATGTTCATTACAACGATTCCTCCAACCATAAGAATCGTCAGCGTGATTGGTATAACAACACCTGCAATCGCAGCAGTAAACTGGTCTATTTGTCCTGCTAAATCCGCCGTATTTACAATGCCAAAAGTATCCTTGTCGCTTCCAATTAATTGGCGCTTATTGCGAAGCTTGGTTCGCGCTTCCTCTATCGCGCGGGTTAAATCTTCAGGCTTTTCGGCTTTCCCGTGGATTTGAATTCCGCCGCCCCATCCAAACATCTGTAAATTCAACGTAACGGGAACGTATAGGTGCCGATCCTGAGATTGCCCAAACATCGAGCCGCGCTGTTTTTCAACGCCTATAACCGTAAGCGGAACACCTCGAACCTTGATAGATTTGCCGATTGGATTCGCATTTGGGAAAAACTTATCTCGAACGTCGGTTCCGATGACGCAAACTCTGGCCGAGCGCGTAACTTCGTTGTCCAGAATAAAACGGCCGGCTTCGAGTGTTTTATCTTCGATCACCAGAAGGTTAGCGGTTACCCCACGGATTCTTACCGAAACCATTTCCTCGTCATGATACTTAATGTCGGCACCTGCGTTTTTCTGCGCTCCGATTTCCGAACATGACACGCAATTTGCTTTGATGTACTCGTATTCATCCCATTCGAGCTTCCGATTCTTCTTCATCATCCGCTCAAATTCTTCGTCCTCCATCTCACCGCTCCGAGCCATACGCGCGATCATAAAATGGTTGGCTCCAAGTACTTTTGTGATTCTTTCCATCACGTAAGAATTCAAACCGCTTATCGATGCTCCCACAACTACAACCGAAGCAACACCGATAATTACGCCTAGAAGCGTCAAGAACGCTCGGAGCTTATGCTCGAATATTGATTTTATCGCTATCCAGAAAGCGTCTGCATAAAACGAATAGAGTCTTCGCATAAATTATTAGACGGAAAAAATATTGATTGTGTTAATTCGAAAAACTCGCCAATCAGAGTTAACTACGAGCGAAATAGCGAGAATGTTCGATAAAGTTTTGCGGGGTGAATCATTGAAGAAATAAACGCGCGTGATATAATCCAAAGTCTTAATTCGCATACACTTTGGGAGAATTGGTTTGAGCATTTTAGTCGATAAAAATACGCGCCTAATTGTGCAAGGCGTCACCGGAAAAGAGGGCACCTTTCACACACAGCAGATGGTCGAATACGGCACCAATGTCGTTGGCGGAGTTACGCCTGGAAAAGGCGGCACGACTCACGAAGGAATTCCGGTTTTTAATACTGTTGAGGAAGCGGTAAAAGAAACTACTGCGAACGCATCGGTGATATACGTCCCTCCCCCATTTGCGGCTGACGCAATAATGGAAGCTGCCGATGCGGATTTGCCATTGGTAGTTGCGATTACGGAAGGTGTTCCGGTAGCTGACATGGTCAAAGCAGCTGAGTTTTTGAAAGATCGCGGTGCAAAGACGCGTTTGATTGGCCCGAATTGCCCGGGAATTATTTCGCCCGGTAAATGCAAAATCGGAATCATGCCCGGCCACATTCACCAGGAAGGGCGCATCGGCGTTGTTTCGCGAAGTGGAACGCTGACTTACGAGGCGGTAGGACAACTAACGGCGCTTGGTCTTGGACAATCTTCAGCGATTGGGATTGGCGGCGATCCGATTATCGGAACAAATCACACAGATGCCTTAAGACTCTTTCAGGAAGACGCCGAGACTGACGCGATAGTAATGATCGGCGAGATTGGCGGTACCGCCGAAGAGGATGCTGCCGCTTTTGCAAAAGAAAACGTTACGAAACCAATCGTTGCGTTTATTGCCGGACAGACCGCACCCCCGGGCAGGCGTATGGGACACGCCGGAGCGATCATATCGGGAGGAAAAGGAACAGCGTCGGAGAAAATGAAAGCGCTTCGAGAAGCGGGAATTCGCGTTGTTGAGTCGCCAGCTGACATTGGAAAAGCAACACAAGAAGTTTTGGGAACGGGTGCAACAGTTTAGGACTAAATAAATCTATTAATAAACACTGGGAAGATATTGATAAATGAGCAATTTAACATTTGGAATTATTAAACCCGATGCCGTGAAAAATGGCTATACCGGGAAAATTATCAGCAGAATTTTGGGAAATGGTTTTAAGATTCGCGGACTGAAGTTGATTCATCAAACCAAAAGCCAAGCGGAAGGATTTTACGCTGTTCATGCGGAGCGACCGTTTTATGGAGAATTGACCGATTTTATGTCGAGCGCACCGTGCGTGGTGATGGTGCTCGAAAAGGAAAATGCGGTTCCTGAGTGGAGGAATTTGATGGGAGCGACGAATCCGGAAGAGGCAGATGAAGGAACGCTTCGGAAAGATTTTGCCACCTCCTTGGGAGAAAACGCTGTTCATGGTTCGGATTCCGATGAAAATGCGACGATAGAGATAACGTATTTCTTTAGTAAACTTGAATTAGTTTAGGCAAAAAGCTAATTTAGTTGGAAAGTCATGTCAGTATTGGAGGTCTGGGAGTTCGGGCTTGGGTTAACCCTAAGAATGGTTGATCTTCGCTTGCGGATTTACTAACTGGCGGACATCAAATTTCGAGGATGAAAAGCGATGAAAAAATGCCCTACTTGCAGTAAGACGTTTGACGACAATATGAAGTTTTGTCAGGCGGATGGAACTCCTCTGGTGGAAGATCAGCCCCCGGAAGATCCGTATAAAACGATGGTTGCCAATCAGGCTGATTTGAAGATTCCGAATGAGGAGGAAAAAGTCGAAGCTGAGGACGGCGTTGATGCTTCCGAGGCTCCGCCTGAGGTATCAGAGCCGGAGCCGAAATCGGAGGTTTCCGATGTAGCCGAAAAGCCTGAGCCGGGTGATGGCGAGGATCCGCTAAGAACCGTTATTGCAGGGGTTGAAACATCAGCAAGTGTTGACGTAGATTTGCCGGATGAAGAGATTTCTGCAGAGGAGGCAATCGAGAATTTGGGTAAAGCCGCGTCTCCTCCCGATCCTCCAAAGTTTGACGCGCCAGAAGTCGCCCCACCGGAGTTTACCGGGGCACTAGAGGATGCCGATGCTGACGAAGGCGTGGATGTTGATGCCAAAGAAGATGCGGACGCACCTCCTCCTAGTCCTTTTTCTGAAGAAGAAGAAAAAGCCGATTCTCCTTCCGCTCCGATACCTTCGCCATTTGATAAGTCAATGCCGCCAGGATATGCGCCGCCTTCTACGCCGCCGTTTGATCCCTCGGAACCCGTGAAAGCTGAAAAGGTAGGGTCGGTCGATCCGAAAGTAGCCGAAGCAGGAGCGTCTGATGATTGGTCACCTCCGCCCGCGCCGATGGAGGAATGGAAGGACAAAGAAATTGGAAGCAATACCCCTTTTGAACCTCCCGCAGCTGCTGCTGACGGACAAAACAGCACGCTTGCGATCGTGTCGCTGGTTCTGGGAATTTTAAGCATGACGCTTTGTTGTGGTCCGACCGGTTTATTGATGGGGCCTGCGGGTGCGGTTATCGGATTTATGGCGCGAAATAAAGCGATTCAGAACCCGGAAGAATTTGGAGGGGGAGGTTTGGCTACCGGTGGAATTATCACGGGAGTTATAGGCTTCTTGGTAGGTATTTTGGTTGTCATCTACTACATCTTCCTGTTTACTGCGGGCTAAACTCGGCCATGGTCTTCGGAAAGTAACAGTATCCGATTAGCAAATAATAATAAAGCCTGCCTCGATTGGATTGGGGTAGGCTTTTTCGCTATAATTTTCCTACTCAATTCCAAAGGAAAAATATGTCAATAATCACCGATGTAATTCAATCAACCAAAGCCATTTTCAATGGAATGAAAACGACGATTTCTCAAATTCCAAAGGAAAAATGGACAGTTCAATATCCGGATGAGCCCGTAACGGTGCAGCCGAGGTATCGTGGACAACATCTTCTTCATGTAGATGAAAACGGTAAGGAAAAATGCGTCGCGTGCTACTTGTGTGCGGCGGCGTGTCCGTCTGAATGTATTTACATCGAAGCGGTTGACGATCCCCGTCCTTATGAGGAAAGGGTTGGGCGAGACGAACGCTATGCGAAGGTTTACAACATTGATTATGGAAGATGCATCTTTTGCGGCTATTGCGTAGAGGCTTGTCCGAAAGATGCGATCACTCATGGCTATAATTTCGAACTCTCCGTTTACAACCGCGCCGATCTTTTGAAAACAAAAGACGATCTCCTTATTACAAAACAGAAGCAATCTGAGAATTATCGGGTTGCGCTTTCGTCCGAAGATGTAGATTCCGAGTTTAAAGAAGTGTAGGGCTCAAAGTTGAACAGCCCTCAATTGCTCACATATTTTCAGTTATAATTTGAGTGTGGATAGTTTGCCGCCGACAAGAAAAGGTCGCGAATATGAACTCCGTGCGTTGGGATTGCGAGATTTCGCGGGGTTAAAACGCGACGACCAGCCATTGAATCCATTTGATTTAGCACATTACGCCAACCTGAATGTTGTGCCTTTCGAAAAGGTAGAGCACTTGCTCAGCGAAGAAACGTTGAAACAACTTACCGGAAGCGGAAAAAATGATTGGTCGGGTGGAGCGTGTTCGCAAACTTTAGCCGATGGATCTAAGCTCATTATCTTGAATCCCACACACGGCAGAAGTCGCCAGCATGCTACCTTGATGGAAGAGATTTCCCACGTTTTTCTTGGCCACAAGCCCAGCCGTCTCGCGGTTGAAACTAAGGGGGAAAACGGCAGTGTAAAGGCGAGGGATTATAACGCGGAAATTGAGGAAGAAGCGTATTCGGTAGGGGCGGCTGCCTTGGTGCCCTATTCAGCGCTTCGAAGATTCGTCCAGCAAGGCAAGACTTCAAGAAGCATCGCACGTCATTTTGGTGTAAGCTATCAGATTGTCGAATTCAGAATGCGAATTTCGCATTTGTGGGAAGAATATTTGTCGGTTCAGGGATCAAAAGCGCCCCTCTAATAACGATGGAAACTACGGACGAAAAGATAATTGAGGAAGTCGAAAAAAGCTCTTCGCCTGATGCGGATTTATCTGTAATAGATAAGCTGCGTCTGCTTCTCGATATCACCAAAACAATTAGTCGTTCGCTCGACACCGAGGAAGTTTTGACGCTCTTAATGGACACTCTCGGCTCCCTGATTCCGTACGATGCCGCGGGGATTTATCTAATAGAAACCGATGACGACAAAAACAATCAGTATATTTTTCGTTCAAAAGTAATACGGGGTTATCGTATCAGTTTTGAGCAGATCGAACCGCAACTCAGACTTGGAGAGGGCTTTATCGGTTATGTCGCGCAGACTAGAAAGTCGTTGATATGTCCTGACGTTACGAAAGACGAAAGGTATTTCCCGGCGCGTAAAAGAACTAGATCCGAACTGGTAACTCCGATCGTTTCAAATGAAAAAGTGATTGGAGTATTCGACCTGGAAAGCGATGAGTTAAACGCCTATGAGCGGGATGATTTAGCGGTTTTGGAAATGCTTGCGTCGCAGGTTGCGATAATTATCGAAAAAGCCGACCTTTACAATCAGCTAGTTGAAAAGAAACGTCTGAAAGCTCAACTCGAAATTGCAAGAGAAGTTCAGCTAGAGCTTTTACCCGATGGTGATCCGGAAGTAGACGATTTTGATATGAGCGCCTATATTTTCCCAACCGAAGAAGTTTCCGGCGACTATTACGATTGGGTTAAGGTTTTTGATGACCAGGTGGCAATTATCGTGGCTGACGCCGTGGGCAAAGGCATTCCTGCCGCCCTTTTAATGGCATTTTTGCGTGCGTCAATGCGTGCCGGAGTGCAGATCGGATATGCACCACACATAGCGTTTTCAAAGGTCGGGAATTTGCTTTGGGATTCGGTAGAATCGCACCAATTTATTACCGCAATTTATGGCATCTTTGATGCGACAAACCGCACATTTGTTTATTCAAACGCCGGTCATAACCCGCCGCTTTTGGTTGGCGAAGACGGAAAGCACAGGTTTGTTGAGTACGGTGATATGGCTCTCGGAATGTTTCGCGATACCCATTACCATCAACATTTCATACGGCTCGCGAAGGGGCAGGTTCTTGTTTTATACACCGACGGAATTACCGAAGCTGTCAACCAGGACGGTGAAGAGTATGGGCAGGAGCGTTTTGCGAAGCGAGTCCAGGACGGCTTGCACCTTTCAGCGAAGAAAATGATCGAGTTTATAAGGGAAGACATTGCCGTTTTCACTAAACAAACCTCGCTTAATGATGATGCAACTCTTTTTATTGTAAAAGCCCTTTAAAAATGAAGAAAGCGAAAGACGATTTCTCGACCTTCCGCGTTCCTTCTGTTGTCGGATATGAAAAAGGACTTAATGCGTCGTCATCGATTCATGAGCGTTATAACCGCCCGGGACCAACGCCGAACTATAGTCACCGAAATTGATTGCCGTATCCTCACTTGAAAGCGCATAAACATCAATTCCGTGGGCATCGAAAAAGTCCGCAAGCTCAGCCGAGCTCGGGACGTAAACAACCTGTTCATAACCCATCTCCGCTCGAATTTCCAGAAGTCTCTCTATAACTTCAAGGGGAGCGAAACATTTTACTGGGTCTTGGTAAGTAGCCATATGATTTTTGGGAAACGCCTCATTTTGTGAAGGCAAAAGTTGGATTGTAATATCGAGCTAAAGGTTGTTTTATTTTTTCGTGGCAACTCCAATTCACTAAAAATTCTCATAGTTTTAGAAAAACATTTACAATAAGCGTTTTACAGAAACGTCGAAAAAGCACGTAAATATAGAGGAAAGTTGAAATTGAGGGTTGATTAACATAAACTTACCCCAAGACTTTCCCCGTAAATCGCCCTCAGGAGGTAGTTATGCTTAAGAATCTGACGCGAGTTTTGTTTGTAGGCCTGGTTTGCGGAGCGTTCATCACGACCATGTACGGTCAGGAGGATCGGTCTTCAATTCGGGCAATCACGGGAAGCAAGTATGTGATTTCGGCAAAAGCCGGGGGCGTGAATCTTGTTCATGGTGAGGTTCGTGTTGAGCGAAAGGATTCTACCAGCGGGTACCTGGTTAAGGGCGATACACTCAAGGCGGGTGATCGTCTGATTTCGAGTTCAAATGCGAGGTCGGAGATTCTTCTAAACCCGGGTTCTTATGCAAGATTGGGAGCCAACACGGAGTTTGAGTTTGTTACGACGAATTTAAACAATTTGGCGGTTAAGCTAAATCGCGGTAGCGCTATTTTCGAAGTGTATGCAAACCGGGATTTCGTCATTTCCGTAATTACGCCAAGTACGAGATTTTATTTAATCAAATCGGGCGTCTATCGAGTAGATGTTTCAGCAGATGGAACCAGTCGCCTGGAAGTTCACAGAGGTAGGGCGCAGGTTGGAAATTTGAATGCAACTATATTAAAGAAAGGGCGAAGTGTGGTCGTTAGAGGCGGTTCCGTTGAGGTTGCGAGGTTTAACCGGAAAGATCAGGACTCATTTGAGACGTGGAGCAGATACAGGTCAAAAACTCTCGCTCAGGCCAATGCAGACTTGCGTCGAAGTTCTGCGGTCAGGAACTCAATCTGGAGAGACTACGTAAGGGGCGGGGACCTTTACGGGAACACCTTCGGAGTTTGGACGTATTCCTCGATTTTTGGAGGATATTGCTATCTTCCATTCAGAAACCGGCGAACGCCTTATGGTTTTGGCTTGAATCGAAATTTCGGAAGTTATGGATACTCGGTTGTCATTCAACAACCGAGACGGAATGTCGTTAGTTCTTTTAACCAAGGTTCCTCGGGCAATGAGGCGTCTGGCGAAACCGGAAGGCGCGGTGTAAGACGCGGTGGGCAAAGCGTCGACCCGGAAATCATCGAAGCTCGTCGGGAACGAAGGGGAAAACGTCTCGCGGAAGGCGCTAGTGGAGAGGGTGTAATTCGATCGCGCGATCAAAGGAGACGCGCGAATACGACCAGGCGTTCAAACGGTACTCGTCGTTCGACAACACAGAGGCGCTCCAGCGGATCAAGACGTTCAACAAGCCCTCGTCGTTCAAGCGGGCCGTCACGTCCGGTACGAAGATCAAGCCCACCTCCGAGGCGGTCATCGCCACCGCCGAGACGTAGCTCCCCGGTGAGAACAAAGGCATCGCCTAGAAACGATAACTAAGTAGTATAGAAGCGGGAGAAACAGTCTCCCGCTTTTTTTTAAGTCAGTAGATAAACAATTGCTTCGCTGGGTTTTGTTGAGTCTAAATATTCCGGAAGATAAGGTTGAAGAATTAATAGCAATGACTGGACTCCGTTAAAGACGAAATGGAAGAAAATGCAGGGAAGTAGATTATCTGTTTTTACGCGAATCAAAGTTATTACCAGGCTCAAACAGGTAAGTGTTATCAACGTAGCAATGTCGCCCCAATATTGCGGAAAGTGTACCAAAGCGAAAACTAGCGTCACTAAAACAACGGCTGTAGCTACGTTAAAGGTTTTTTGAAACGCCGAGTACAACACTCCTCTGTAAATTACCTCTTCAACAATTGGTGCTGAAAATGTCGCCATAAACGCCACCAGAAAAACTGCGTAACGTGAGCTTCGCAGCAACCGCATCATTTCGTTGTCCTGGTTTCCAAAAATCGATGTCGTCGCAATCGCAATTGCAAAAATTCCTATCAGAATCGCAATCGTGTGCCACCAGCGAAAACCGCCCCACTCCCAGCCGAGCATTTCCGTGAAAGAAAACTGGCGGAATCGCGTAACCAAAAACCAAGCAGCAATCAGGGTGATGATATGGGCTGGGATTATCGCGCCTATTTGCAGAAGAATAGCGGTTTGATCGTTAGTCAAAAATTTTGCTATCTGCTCCTGATTTGCGAAATTCGTGTTTTGCGAGATCGCGTAAGGTATTAGAACAATTGCCGGCACAAGCAAAATCAAAACCACGCTCAAAACCCAAAGCAAAAGAGCAGCGATGCTATTCCACGGCGGATTGTTTGGGGCATGGGACTCCTCCGGTACGGCAGGTGGTGGAGGCGGCTCGAATGCGTCGGTTGCTTCTTGATTGATGTTTTCCACGTTAAAAAGTGTAGCTAAAGAAATGGTTTCTGCCAAATTGAGTAAACAAACGTGATTTTTACGAGACCTCTTGAATTAAGTTTCAAAAAACGATAGGCTGTAATCCCGTGGAGGCACACGGGGAAAATCCCGAAAAAAACGTAGTTGCAGTAATTCCGGCGAGGTATAGATCTACCCGTTTGGAAGGGAAATTGTTGCTTGAAATAGACGGTAAGCCCCTGATTTTGCACACTTTAGAGCGAGCTAAGAAGGCTTCAAATATTTCTCGTGTGATAGTGGCGACAGACGACGAGCGTATTTTGAAGGTTGCGCAAGATAGTGGAAGTGAAGCGGTTTTGACTTCAGCAGATCACCGTTCGGGGAGTGACCGAATTGCCGAGGTTGCGGAGAGACTTCCGATCAGATCGATAATCGTAAATGTTCAGGGTGATGAGCCTTTGATATCTCCGCGGACGATTGAAAAAGCTGTCGATGCGATTTTGGAGAATGAATTGGCCGACATCGCAACAACCTGCGAAAGTATTTTAGATTTTCGCGATGTTTTAAATCCAAATGTTGTAAAGGTAGTTTGCGATTCCGAAGGTTACGCGCTGTATTTTTCGCGTTCGCCGGTGCCGTTTCCAAGAGCCGATAATTTAGAGCAAGAATCATTGGAAAAAGCGTTTGAAGGCGATCCGGATCTCGTTTCTGCATATTATAAACATACCGGACTTTATGTTTATAGGCGTGAATTTTTGCTGAAATATTCAAAATGGGAGCAATCACCACTTGAGAAAACGGAGAGATTAGAGCAATTGCGCGTGCTCGAAAATGGAGGCAAAATTAAGGTAGTTGAAGTTTCGGAAACCTCAATCGGAGTCGATACGCGAAACGATTTTGAAAAGGTTAAGGAACTTATCGAAACTAAGGAGCCAGCATATTAGTTTTATGGGCGATTGGCTAGGATTGGGATTTTTCGTCTTGCTCGTAGTAGGAGCTTTTGCCGGGCTCAGGATTCTGGGTAGTCAAAAAACTCGTTCATCCGAGGAGTTTGAAAAAGGAGCTGCGGAAGGCGCATCTTTATTATCTGCAGGGGTTAACGCTATAAACGGAATGCTAAACCCGGAAGTGGCGAAAGGAAATGAGGCGGTCAAAGAATTAAAAAAAGGCACTTATAATAAGAAACAAAGCGATGGGAAATCGCTTGGGAAGACAAATAGCGGGAGAGGAAATGACAGATAGACGGACTAAATACATTTTTGTTACGGGCGGAGTGGTTTCAAGTTTGGGAAAAGGTTTGGCCGCGAGTTCGATCGGGTGCTTACTTGAAAGTCGCGGTGCAAGCGTGAGTCTGATGAAACTCGATCCATACATCAATGTCGATCCCGGGACAATGTCGCCTTTTCAACACGGCGAGGTTTTCGTTACTGACGACGGCGCCGAAACCGATCTCGATCTTGGGCATTATGAACGATTTACTGACGCAAAAATGTCGCAGGCAAACAACTGGACGAGTGGCGGAATTTACCTGTCAGTCATTGAAAAAGAGCGTCGCGGCGATTATCTCGGCAAGACAATTCAGGTTATTCCTCATATTACCGATCGAATCAAAAAAGCCGTCCGGCATGTTGCGGATACGGAAAAACCGGATGTTTTGATCGTCGAGATCGGTGGAACGGTCGGCGATATCGAATCCTTGCCGTTTATGGAAGCTATTCGTCAGATGGGCAACGAGGAGGGCAGTGACAATGCGATTTTTGTACACGTTACGCTCGTTCCGTACATTGCCGCAGCGGGCGAACTAAAAACAAAACCAACCCAACATAGTGTTCGCGAACTGCGTGAGATTGGTATCGCTCCAGACATTTTGCTTTGTCGTTCGGACCGGGCTTTACCGCGTGAGCTACGCAAAAAGATCGCTCTCTTTTGTAATGTCCAGGAACACGCGGTGATTTCCGCACTCGATGTGGGAACTATTTATGAAGTTCCGCTTGCGTTTCATGAACAGGGACTTGATGAGCTAATTGTTGACGCACTTGATATGAAGAGCGAATTCTCGACTGCTGATTTGAAAGACTGGCGCAAGCTCGTTTCGACCATAAAAGAACCTGGCGAAGGTGAAGTGAAAATCGGTATTGTTGGGAAATACGTCGAGCTGGAAGATTCTTACAAGTCACTTCGAGAAGCACTCACTCACGCCGGCGTTGCGAATAATTTGAAAGTTAACGTTGAGTGGGTCGAATCCGAAAAGTTAATGAAGGACGATTATGAAACACGCCTGCAGGACTTTGATGCGATCCTGGTGCCGGGCGGATTTGGAAAACGTGGAGTAGCAGGCATGATTCGTGCGATAAAATATGCTCGGAAATCCGGAACTCCGTATTTTGGAATTTGCCTTGGTATGCAAACCGCATGCATTGAGTTTGCCCAAAATGTATGCGATATGAAAGATGCGGATTCTACTGAGTTTCGAGAGGATACGCCGGAACCCGTCATATTTAAGCTTCGCGATTTGGTTGACGTTGAAGAACTTGGTGGAACCATGCGCCTCGGCGCCTGGGACTGCGATTTGAAGAAGGGAAGTCTTGCTCAGGAGGTATATCGCGGAGAGGATCAGATATCCGAAAGGCACAGACATCGTTTTGAGTTTAACCCTGAATTTAGGACTGCGCTCGAGCGAAAAGGGATGATTTTCAGCGGAATCTCCCCAAACAAAAAGTTTGTAGAAATGGTTGAGCTTCCGAGGGATGTTCATCCATTCTTTGTCGGATGTCAGTTTCATCCTGAGTACAAATCTAAGCCTCTAAACGCCCACCCATTGTTTGTTTCGTTCGTTGAGGCGGCGTGGAAAAACCGCGTTAGAAGCGAGAATTTGAAGGATGATGTTACGAGACAAAAACGAGTCGTTTCAGATGCCTCGGAGGTTGAAGTAAAAAAAAAGGCGGCTAGTGTTTCTGACGACTAACTGTTTCTAAGATATTGTAAATTGTTCAAAGCCTCGTATTTGCGGGGCTTTTTCCATTTTTTTGGTTTGTTAGTCGAATTATCGTAAACGCTCTGTCCGACAACGAATTTGAAAACCAACCTTTTTTTCAAATGAATCTAAAAAAAATCTAAAACAATTTTTGCCGTTCCTGAGTTTTAGCTTTTGTAGCTTTTTGAAATCTCAAAATAAAGTCAATTCCGACCACAACCCTATAAAATCCGTAAAAAGGGAACAAAACTTGCTCTTTCAACCGCTATTAGTTGAACTATCTCGATCTGATTAATCCTGTTCGATGCACTAGGTCACGACGTAATTTGGAGCGAGAAAGTTTTTCAACCGATCTTGATAGATTTATACATATTAGTAGCGAGGAGGAAAGAATGGAGTACAAGAGAAATATTTTAGCGGAAACATTCGCAATGCCATTAAAATTTAAATTGTTTAAATTTACGGTTTTGGCGATTGTTTCCCTTACAGCAGTGTTTGTAGTGTTAGGACAAGGAAATCTTGGTACAGTTTCTGGTGTCGTCACCGATTCAAATGGTGATGCGATCGTTGGCGCAACTGTAACGGTTACCGATTTGGATAAAGGGACAAAACGAAGTACGACTACAAATGAATCAGGGATTTACGTGATTCCAAATCTAGTTGTTGGAAATTATTCGGTTATCGCTAGCGCGAGTGGTTTCCAAGAAAAAAAAGTGGGAAATATTAGGGTATCGGTGGCGGCCACAAATCCGGTAAGAATCATCTTGTCGGCTACTGGAGTTACAGGAGTCGTTAATATTACGGCAGGTGATGAGTCGCTTACGGTAAACACAAATGATCAACAGCTTTCAACTCTAATTGATAATAAGAAGATCCTGGATTTGCCATTGCTTTCGAGGAATCCCAACACCCTTGTACTATTGGCACCAGGAGTTACAACTTCTAATGGTGGGCAGGGCGGCGTTAGCGTAAACGGTCAACGTGAAAGAAATAACAACTTTTTACTTGACGGTGTAGATAATAATGATGCGTCGGTTCCAGGTTTTCTTGGTGGACAAGCAACTCCAAGTATTGACGCTACCGAAGAGTTTCGAGTAATTACGAGCAATTTTTTACCCGAATATGGAAGAAATTCCGGTGCGATAATTACGGTCGCCACAAAGGGCGGAACTAACGAGTTTCACGGTGGAGCTTATATTTTCTACCGTTCAGATGCTTTTGATGCGAGAAACTTTTTTGACGGTGCCAACCCAAGTCCGTTACAGCGGCGACAGTACGGAGCGAGCATTGGTGGTCCGATCCACTTTCTGAATTTTGGTGAAGGCGTACCCGCGCACTACGACGGTGAAGACAGGTCATTCTTTTTCTTTAATATTGAAAGGGATCTTGACGACCGCGGGTTTACGCGTTCGAGAACAGTGCCTTCGGCACAAGCTCGGCAGGGTATATTCGATCTTTCATCGCTTGGTTTGGGTGTTATTGATGCAAGACCGGGAAGCCAGAACAATGTGGTTAACTCACTGATTGGCCTTCCTGGAGATCGGAATATAATTCCGAGCCTACAGGCTTTCCTCGATCAGTATCCATTGGGAAATTCTCCTGGACAAGGTTCGCTGCCGGGGGTTTTTGATACCTTTAACTTTGGAACTCAGACAAACAACAAGAGTTTCCAACTCTCGACTCGAATCGACCATAAATTTAATGACAGTCATTCGATTCGGGGGAGTTTTACGTATACTGATGGAGAATTCGAATTTTGCTGTGAAACCTTTCCTGGGCTTGACGATTCGATCAAGAGTCCGCAAACGGGATGGAACTACACAACCAGCTTTAGCTCGGCTTTCGGAACCAATCTCTTCAACGAGTTCCGACTAGGACTAAACGAAAGCGATACATTTTTTACGGGGGCTGGAGATGCCGGCGTGTCGACGACCGCAGCCGATGCGGCGTTGAATGCAATCAACGGAGCTGGTTCCGCAGTTATCGATTTTTCCGGAGCAAACGGCTCCTACATAAATTTTGCTCCTAGCGGCTTGACGAGCCTGGCTTCGTTTAGCACTCAAGGTGGGCTGAGAGCGACAAATTCGCTTTCTGATTTTGTTACGGTGCTGAGCGGTAACCACCAATTCAGATTTGGAGGAGAAGCCCGATTCGTGAAATCTACCGGTCCAACCAACTTTGGAAGGCAGGAGAGTCTAACGTTTAGCGTACCAACTACTTTCGGGTTTCCGATACTAGCCGATAATCAGGGAAATCTGCTTTCGACTTCGGGAATTTTGGGAACCGTTCAGAATTTCGCCAGTTATTTATACGGCTTTGTCGCTAACCAGTCACAATCGCAGTACTTTGATGGCGCGGGCAACCGGCGCGCGGATGACTCTAGGAAGTTCCGTCAGAATGAATTCGACGTGTTTTTTCAGGACACTTGGAAGATTCGTCCGAATTTGACTCTAAATTATGGTACTCGGTGGGAATTCAAGGGAGTGCCGTATGAGACGAGCGGATTGCTTTCTAACCTAGTAGATCATGATCCAAGCGGGGCAACTCCGGCGGGAGGATTTGAGTTTCATATTCTTCAGGGGAACGATTTGCTTTACAACAATGATTGGGATAATTGGGCTCCTAGAGTTGGATTTGCCTATAGTCCGAATTTTGGTGGCGGGTTTCTGCATACCTTGTTCGGTGATTCCGGGCAGACGTCTATCCGAGGAGGTTACGGTATATTCTATGACCGAATTTTTGGAAATTTATTCGGTAACGCTCGCGGCAACGCGCCGTTTCAGCAGGACCTGTCAGCCTTTGTTGGCACATACATAGAAAATATTTCAAGGCCGACGGACCTTACTTCCTCTAGGTTTGTAACTGACGGCACTTTCGCATTTCCTGTTTTATTCCCGCTTCCAGGAAACAATACGTTTCAAAGTAAGTTCGAAACGCCTTATACCCAGAGTTGGAATATCGGTATTCAGAGACAATTCACCAGTTCGGTTCTGATGGAGGTTAACTATGTTGGGACAAGAGCTGTTCACCAGATCAGGGTTGTGGACGGCAATCGAGTAAGTGTGGATCGTGTAAACGCCCTAACGGGTTCAACTAATACGATCAACCCATTCAGTGGTTTCACAAACTTTCTCAACGGTTCGCTAAACACCGCTTTCTTTAACTCGGCTTTGAATGCAACGGTAGGGAATGCAGTTTACCACGCGGGTCAATTTAAGGTTACGAAGCGGTTGGATAGTTCTAGGTTTGGGGATGGTCAATTTCAGGCCTTCTACACCTGGAGTCATTCGATCGACGATGCTACTGATCCGATATCTTCGCAAAACGGTGAAAGAAGTTTCCCAAGGGATTCATCTGGATTCGTTGGCGGGCTGCTTGCCGAGAGAGGTGATTCGGGTTTTGACGCACGACATAACTTCGTTTTCAATGGAGTTTATGACCTACCGTTTTCAAGTAGCAATGCGTTTGTGAACCAAGTCGTTTCTGGATTTACAGTCACAGGAATCTTTCGGTTTGTGTCAGGTCGTCCGTTTTCAGCCTTTAGCTCGACAGATAGCTCGGGAACGGGGTTTAGCAATCGAGCGGACTACGTAGGTGCTGGAAATGGTCTGACCGCTACGACCGGTCTAGATACAAGAACACAAACAGGACCAACTCGCGATTTCTTCCTCAATCCGCTCCCTAACGCTGATGGCACTGGAAGGCGCGGGACTTCGGGAAGAAGCGCGTTTAGAGGTCCGAATTTCAGCACGTTAGATATGTCAATTATCAAACGCTTTAAGTTCGGAGGTGAAGGAAGATACGTCTTCTCGATTAGGGCAGATGCGTTCAACGTTTTAAATACAGTGAATCTCGGTTCACCATCAAATAACATTAATAGTGCTAATTTTGGCCAATCAACTACCGCCGGTGCTCCCCGACGTTTCCAATTTGCCGGGCGGTTTGATTTCTAAATTGCTTTTATTTCGAAGTATTTATTCCTAAGCAGGGTAAAAAACTTCGTTATGACCTGCCAACGTAAAAGTTGGCAGGTTTTTTTTAATCTTTTGGCGATACACAAATACTTCGACGGTTGTTATCATGATTTTGCCGAAATTGAACGTCTTTCTGAACCATATGAAATCATTTGAGGTAGGCAACGTAACATTTGGCGGCGGAGCCCTTTCCATCATTGCGGGTCCGTGTGTAGTAGAGAGCGAAGAGCACGCACTCTTTATGGCACAGGCTATTTCTGAAATTTGCGAACGCGTTGGGCTTGGTTTGGTTTACAAATCATCGTTTGATAAAGCAAACCGCAGCTCGTTTGAAAGTTTTCGTGGCGGAGGAATGGATTTCGGGCTCGAAATCTTACAAAAGGTTAGGGATGATGTTGGCGTTCCGATAATTACGGATGTTCACGAACCTTGGCAGGTAGAAAAAACTGCGGGAGTTGCTGACATTTTGCAGATTCCGGCGTTTCTGTGCCGACAAACGGACCTGTTGATCGCCGCGGCAAGATCCGTAAAGGCGGTAAATGTAAAGAAGGGACAGTTTTTGGCGCCTTGGGACGCAAAGAATATAGTCGAAAAGCTGAGGGATGCCGGTTGCGAAAAGATTATGTTGACCGAGCGGGGGGCGAGTTTTGGATACAACAATCTGGTCGTAGATTTCAAAAGTTTTCCTATCATGCGTGAGTTTGGTGTTCCGGTCGTTTTTGACACGACTCATTCGCTGCAGCTTCCGGGCGGACTTGGAAAAGCAACCGGTGGATTGGCTGAATATATTGAGCATTTTGCGCGGGCTGCGGTTGCATGCGGCGTCGATGCAGTGTTTATGGAAGTTCATGACAATCCGTCAAAGGCTCCAAGCGATGGCCCGAACCAATTGCCACTTGAGCGTTTGGAAAAATTGCTCGTAAAATTGAAGCAGATTCACGAACTAATTAACGAATAAGGCGATCATTATCATATGTCCTCGAATGTAGACACAAAAACTGTTGAAGGTTTTGGTGAGGAATGGAGCAAATTTGACCAATCCGAACTCGAAGAAGCTGAGCATCAAAAGCTTTTTGATGGCTATTTTGCTATTTTCCCATGGAACCAACTACCGAAGGACGCGACTGGATTTGATTTGGGGTGTGGAAGCGGGCGTTGGGCAGCTAAGGTCGCACCGGAAGTAGGGAAGCTCATCTGCATTGATGCTAGCAGCTCAGCATTGGAGGTAGCGAAAAAGAATTTGAGCCAGCAATCAAACTGCGAATTTCATTGTGCTTCGGTAGAAAATATGCCACTTGATGATGGCTCGCTGGATTTTGGGTATTCGCTCGGAGTTCTTCATCACATTCCCGATACTCAAGCTGGAATAAAAGCTTGTGTAGCCAAGGTCAAAAAAGGAGCGCCGTTCTTAGTCTATCTCTACTATGCCTTCGACAATAGACCGGGCTGGTTTCGGTTACTATGGAAAATCTCCGATATATTTCGAAAAGGCATCTCAACTTTACCTACTGGCGTCAAACACATGGTTGCCGAAGTGATTGCTGTTACGGTTTATTTCCCGCTTGCGAGAATAGCTCTTGCGTTAGGTAAATTGGGACTCAATGTATCGGCATTTCCGCTTTCTATCTATAAGGACAAGAGCTTTTATACGATGCGTACCGATTCGCTTGATCGATTCGGTACACGTTTGGAACAGCGATTTACCCGAGCTCAGATAAAGGAAATGATGGAAAGTGCGGGGTTGGAAGACGTCCAGTTTAGTGATGAAATGCCGTTTTGGTGCGCCGTGGGAAGGAAGAAATAGTTTGAATCGAAGATGTATATGAGAAAATTTGCAATTTTACTTTTCTTGCTTGTGTTTTTTTGTAACGCAGATGCTCAAAGCAGGATTTCGATAACCTGGGAAGTCGTCAATTACGACATTACGGCAACGCTGCCCCGGGATTACGCGAATGATCGCGATTTGGACGTCGCCGCCTCGCTTACAATTAAGAATGTCAGTACACGCCCTTTTTCGCGGGTCACTCTGAGAATTAGCGACCAAGCGACGATTTCTTCGATTACCGCTAATGCTTCCGCGACGGATTTCAGGAAAAGCGAGGAGAGTCTTGGGGGTAGTCGCAAACTTCAGCGCGCCATTGTGCGCCTTCCTTCTATCGCGCCAAATTCGACCGTGAAACTACGGGTGAACTACAAACTTAGAGTCGAATCGAATTCGGGCTTAAACGCTTTGTCACCGGTTGGATCGCAGTTTTTGCCAATGTCTTTCTGGTACCCCACGCCGAACAGTTGGTTTTTTAACGGGGGCGCTGATTTTGCTCCTTTTAAACTACGGGTAGTTAACAATTCTTCGAGCTCCTTGGTTTCGAGCGGCGCTATCAATGATGGCCAAATTGACCAGAAATTGAATTCTCAGCCCTTTTTCGCTACAGGAAACTGGACAAAACTTGAATCAAGCGGAGTGACAGTCTTTGCACCTACAGGAGCAATCGCAGAGGCAACCGCGCGCGCAAAAGAACTGGCGGAGTTGCTGTCCGAGGCGAACGAATTTGTTGAGAGTTTGAGCGGAATGAAAAGCGGCGTTCCGGCTCGGATTGTTTCGGTTGATCGAGGGGGAGGGTATTCCGATGGCGGCACTGTTTTTTTAGACGACGCTGTTTTTAATCGTGGAAAGATTGATTCGCAGACCGCGATGATTTTGGTGGAATCTGCTGCCAAAGTCTGGCTCGGCAATATTGTCGAGGTTCAGGGGGATGGCTACGGGGTGATTCGTGAGGGTTTGGCAAAGTTTATCGCCACGCAGTTTATCGAGAAGAAGTACGGAAAAGTTCTTGCGGAAACCGAAAGACTTCGCCAGCGGACAAATTATGCCGCAATTGCCAGTCGCGATGCTCCATTGAATATAGTTTCGCCAATCGATGGGTACTATTTCACATCGACGTCAAACAAAGGTGCGATGATTTGGAATTTCCTGGCTCGTGAGGCGGGACAAGGTTTTTACGGTGCCGTTCGTGGACAAGCAAATGACCGGAAATTAGAACTGAGCGAATTGCGTACAGCATTTTCAGCCCATAAGGATTATTTGGATTATATGCTGGAGAAGGCCACAAATATGAATTTGATGGTCGGCCTGCCAAGGAGTTCGGGTGGGCAAACAACCGTTGCCGTTCGAAACATAAGCGAGATTGTTGCGACCGTTAATGTAGACGGGACAACTTCAACCGGTCAGAAGGTTACTTCGCGTGTGACTGTTCCGGCAAATGGATTTGGGCAGGCAGTTTTTCAGGGCGGCGCAAAGATTGTAAGGGTTGAAGTGGACGCGGAAAAGATATACCCGCAGTCCAATTATCTTGACGATGTTGCACCCAGGGAGATTAGCGAAAACGATCCAATACTTTACGTTAAACGCGATTTTGACCGGCGTCGGTATCAGCAGGCAGAAGCAAAGGCGCGAAGTGTTATCAATCATTATCCCAATTTTGATGAGGCAAAAATATTGCTTGGAAGGTCGCTTTTAGCGCAAGGAAAAAATGCGGAGGCAGATGGAGTTTTTAACGCCGTGTTAGGTGGACAACTACCTTCCGCTCAAAGTCTAGCTTGGGCTAATGTAGGACTAGGTCAAACTGCTGCGAAAAGTGGTCGGCGCTCAAAGGCGATAGGTTTCTTCAATAATGCAATTAAGGCGGATGCGGAATACGGGGCTACTCTTACGGCAAGAAGGGGAAGAGCTGAACTTAGTGGTAACTCAGCCGTTGATTCGGAAATATTAGATCTTTTTAAAGGGTTTGATGCTGCCGTTAAATCAAATACGAAGGCACGAATCAGCACGTTTATAGTACCAGGCGAGGTTTCCCGCTTTGCAAGTGGCTTGATTGGGCAGGTTCAAAACTGGAATACAACCGTATCGCGAGTTGATCAGATCGACTCTGAAAACATTCTGGTTGAGACTAGTCTGAGCGTCAGATTGCTCGGGCGCAATGACGAAAGCGGACTCGCAGTGTTTCGTTTAAGTAAAGTCGCCGGCAGGTGGAAATTGAGTGGCGTTGAGATTTTTGAGGTCGGCTAAATAAAAGGAACCTATAATGAAGTTTTCCGATTTGTCAGAAGAGATCATTGAGCGAGCCAGGCGGGTCACACTTTTATTGATGGACTGCGACGGTGTGTTGACCGACGGAAAGCTTTATTTTTCACAAAACGGTGAGGAGCTTAAGACGTTTCACGTGCATGACGGACAAGGAATCAAACTGTGGCATGACGCCGGTTTTGAATCCGGGATAATCACCGGGCGCAAATCCGACATTTTATCCGCGAGAGTGGCGGAGCTAAATGTGAAATATTTGAAGCAAGATTCGAAAAATAAGTTAGGGGATCTTGATTTAGTTTTGTCGGATTCCGGCGTTTCTCGAGAGCAGGTTGCTTACATCGGCGATGATATATCGGATGTTGGCGTATTGAACGCCGTGGGATTTCCAGTCTTAGTCGGGAATGCCGTTTTAAGCGATCAGGTGAATGCCGCGCATATAACCAGTAAACATGGGGGCACGGGAGCGGTGAGGGAAGTGGTTGAACTGCTTCTCGATGCGAAAAAGTATGGATAGAAATAAGTTCGTGTTTTGCTCTTGACAAAGTTAGGGCGAATGTAGAAAATCTGAAATTGCCTTTACAAGCATGCTTCGAAATTTAGTTGAAGAAAGTTG